>JAAZHX010000068.1 GCA_012510495.1 Smithella sp. | reverse complement strand
GTAATCACGGACATGGTCAAGGACTTCATCGAAGCTTGAGGGCGCGGAGGAAGACGAGCGCTCGCCAAAGGTCTCCTCTTTGTAAACCGCGCCAAGGTCCCTGGTGGTTTCCTGGTCGGGATGGAGATCCTGCGGAAGGGTGCCGGTCATCATCAGACCGATATTGGTGATATCGAACTGGTCGCTGCAGAGCAAACCGACGAGGCGCCCTTCGTACATGACGGCGATGCGGTCAGAGAGAGCAAGCAGTTCGTCGAGGTCTTCTGAAACCAGCAAAATGGAGGTGCCCAGTTCGCGCTGGCGCAGAAGGAGCTGGCGAACGCCTTCGATGGCGCCGATATCGAGCCCGCGGGTGGGCTGCATGGCGACGATCAGGTGGGGCGTGCTGGAGAGCTCGCGGGCGAGGATCAGTTTTTGGAGGTTGCCGCCGGAAAGTTTGCGTGCCTGGGTTTGCACGCTGGGTGCCTGGATGTCGTACTCCTCTTTGAGACTGTCGGCAAGGGCATTGGCTGCGAGGTAATCGAGCTGCCATTTTTGGCTGATGGGCTCCTGGTCGTAGCGTTTCATAATGATGTTGCTGGTGAGCGAGAGGTTGGGGGCAGAGCCTACGCCGATGCGGTCTTCGGGGATGTGAGCGAGCCCCTGGCTAATGGAAAAGCCTGGTGGTTTGTTGGCGATATTTTTGCCATCGAGCCAGATTTTGCCGGTGCATTCGCGCAGACCGGTGATCACCTCGACCAGCTCGCTCTGACCGTTGCCGGCGATGCCAGCGATGCCGAGGATTTCACCTTCGTGCAGAGAGAGGTCAATGTTACGCAGGGCTGAGAGGTTTTTGTTGTTGAGCGCGGAGACGTCCTCGAGGCGGAGAACCTCGCGACCGGGGTCCTGCTCACATTTATGCAGATTGAAAATCACTTCGCGACCGACCATCAGGGAGGCAAGGCTCTCAAGGGTGAAATCGTGCAGGTCAACGCGTTCGGCGGTGGCGCGACCACGACGCAGGACGGTGAGTTTGTCGGCGACCTGCTTGACCTCGGCGAGCTTGTGGCTGATGAAGGCGATTGCTTTGCCTTGGGCAGCCATGCCCTTGAGGGTGGCGATCAGCTCATCGGCTTCCTGGGGAGCGAGCACAGCGGTGGGCTCATCCATAATAAGGATGTCGGCGCCGCGATAGAGAATTTTGAGGATCTCTACGCGCTGCTGCTCGCCGACCGAAAGCTGCCAGATTTTGGCGGTGGGGTCGATATGGATGCCATATTGTTCTGCCAGTTCGCTGATTTCCTGGTCATATTTTTTGAGGTTAAGGGTGAAGCGCGGGGTGTCGAGCCCGATGAGGATGTTTTCGGTTACGGTTTGATTTTCGACCAGCATAAAATGCTGGTGTACCATACCAATGCCGTGGGCGATGGCATCTTTGGGTGAATTGAAGCTGACATTCTTGCCGTGGATGCGGATTTCGCCGGACTGAGGTTTGTAGAGACCGATGAGCGTGTTCATGAGGGTGCTTTTGCCGGCACCGTTTTCTCCGAGAAGCGCATGGATTTCACCAGGGTAGATGGTGAAGTTGACACGGTCGTTTGCTAAGACACCGGGAAAACGCAGGGTTATTTCCTGCATTTCCACGGCGGGAACTGCATTTGGGGTTTCTGTAAATGTCATGAGTTCATCTTTTATGTGAGAGATGGCTCTGCAGAGCCATCTCTCTGAAAGTTTTAGCTCAGGCTAAGGGCAGGCTAAGGGAGTTCGGCAGTAATGTTTTCATTCCACCAATACATACCCACACCACCGAAACAGGGGTCGGTATCGCTTATGGCAAAGCAGTCGAGATCGACCTGGCGCAGGCTTTCGCCTTCGCCCAATACCAGGTTGCCCTGGTTGTCAGTGATCGGACCGGTGAAGAGGGCAAAGCGGTCTTTTTCGCCGGAGAGGAACAGAGCCAGTTCGTCGTGGATCATCTGCAGGTCTTCTGCGGGAAGGTCTGCGACGCCGGGCATATATTCTTCACCTTCCATGAAACCGAGCAAACCCATACCGCCTTCATAAGTATCGAAGTAGATGGCTTCACCAGCAAAGGTGCCGTTCATGGATTTTTCGATCTCTATCTTATAGAGAGGACCCCAATCCCAATACATGCTGCTGAGGCAGGCATCGTGGGTACAGTTGTGCCTGTAGTCATAGGTGATGCCCCATTTGCCTTCAGGCGCGGCAATGGCAGGGGCGGGGGTATCAGCACCGGTCATGACCACCTGTGCGCCGGCATCGAAGAGCGATTTGGCGCCTTCTTGTTCGATTGTCGGATCGTGCCAGGTGTGGATAAAGCGCACGTCAATGGTGCATTCGGGGCAGGTTTTTGCGACACCGAGTGCAAAGC
>JAAZHX010000140.1 GCA_012510495.1 Smithella sp. | reverse complement strand
GTGTGGGTCCCGGCAGGCGGTGTCTCTTTTTTTTAATGCGCGGGCCAAAACCCCCTTAAGGAAAACCTAAGTATATATGGGACAAGAAGATATAAATCCGTGCATCACCTGCGGGGCCTGCTGTGCCCTGTTCCGGGCGTCCTTTTACTGGGCGGAGGCAGACGACGCCGGCGGGACTGTGCCGGTCGATTTGACCGAACAACTCAATGCCTTTCGCCGCGTGATGAAGGGCACCAACGACCCGTCCCCCCGCTGCGTCGCACTGGTCGGCGAGATCGGGCGGCAGATCTATTGCAGCATCTACGACCACCGTTCCTCGGTCTGCCGCGATTTTCCCGTGGCGTGGGAAAACGGCCTGCCCAACGAACGCTGCGACAAGGCGCGTCTGGCCTGGGGATTGCCGCCCCTGTTGCAGCCGACGGCAAATCCTGCCGAAACACCGGACGACCCCACCACCACCATGCCGCCCTCGACGCGCCCCCCGCTGCCTCGCGCGGCCTGACCGCCCGAAGTGTGTGAGAATTTTTTCCGGCATAACATTTTGGCTTTGAATTGGGTTTGTTTTTTTACAGTCAACAGTTAGCAGTTATCAGTAAGCATTTGTGGAATATGGCTTTATGGTTATTCTCCGCCGGGGAAATTGGGTTTGTTTGTTCATTTTTTAAGAAGGCAGGAGACGGAACACAGAACACAGAAGGTCGAATTTTTCCTGTTTTAACCACCGAAAACACAGAGCGGCTGTGTTAGATTTCAAGGATTTTTTTAGGTTAATTTTGGAGTCCATAGCGTTTGATTCCTCATCATGACATTGAGTGTTGTCAGCAATTTCCGCATACAGGCGGTCTGCACGACTTTGTAGGCTTTTCCCTGCTGCTTAAGCCGCTGCGCAAAGGCGTGGAGGGTTGGGTTGCATCGGCAGGCCGAAAAGGCGGCCATATAGAGCGCGCACCGCACGTCCTTTCGTCCGCCGAAGATATGGGCCCTTCCGTCGTATTTGCCGGATTTACGGTCCCATGGCGCTACGCCGGCCAGCGCGGCGATTTCCCGACGGTTGAGCTTGCCCAGTTCCGGCAGCGCGGCAATCAGCATGGCCGAGGTCTGGGGGCCGACGCCGGGGACGCTTTGCAGAATGCGGTCCTTGTTCCTGAAGTTGTCGTCGACCTCGATGTGGCCTCGGATCAGGGCATCGATTTGGGCGATCTGGTCGTCCATGGTGCGAACCAGTTTTTGGATGCTCTTTTTGACTTTCGGATGTCGGATCACTTCCATGCGGTTGGTTTCCTGTGTGTGCAGATCACTGAGCTGCCGCCGCCGTCGAACCAGTTCGGTCAACGCTTCCGTTTGCGGGGTGGCATGCGTTTTGGGCGTCGGATTGACGATCTGAGCAAAGGTGGCCAGGAGGCGGGCGTCGATGGGGTCGGTTTTGGCCCATTGTCCCATGCCGCGGGCAAACTCCCGTACCTGCCGGGGGTTGACGACCACGACGGGCAACTCAGCGGCCAGCAGTTCGGCCACCACGGCGCGTTCATATCCGCCGGTGGCTTCCACGACGATTCGGGCGACCGGTTGGTGATGAAAGCGTTGGCACAGTTGGCGATGGCCTTGCGGGGTGTTCGGCAGCGTGGTGCAGACCAGATCGGGGGTGGCGGCGACACAGAAGGTGTCTTTGGCGACGTCGATACCGACATATACAGATTCAGACATGGTGACCTCCCTTACTTGCAAATGCGTAAGATTTTAGCGGTGTGAAGCAATGAATTCTTTCAATGCCGGTAGCTGGCCGGTTTTGGTATATATTTTCAATGCCTCTTTCACCGTATCTACGGGGTTTAATCCCCGCTGCTTAATCGTAAAAAACACACTCATCAGCACCGACTGGGT
>JAAZHX010000036.1 GCA_012510495.1 Smithella sp. | reverse complement strand
CCTTAATATCATGCAAGTAGCTTACATCTTTAAACTAATTAATTGGTCATAATTAATGATTGTCCATGAATATACGTAAAAATTAGCTATTCCAATTCCAGCGAAACCTTGGCACAATTAGCGATAAATTGCAATTAGAAAGCTTTTGAATAACCCCTTTGGTTTTTTGTAAGTCTGATCAATCTTTGCCTCAAGTTTCCCCCACCAGGCTAATCTCCCGGATGGCCACTTGAAAATCCCCCACCCGTGGCCGGGTCAAAATCCCCCACCCTGAGGTTGGCAGAACGGGGTTTTATTTAGTTGTTTTTCTTTTCTAACGCAAGTCTTTTAGAAGCCTCCTTGAGCCGGTAACTCTTTCCTTCAAATTTCAGCAGATGACCATGATGCAGCAGACGGTCCAGAATGGCCGAAGCCGCGGCATTGTCACCGAGCAGTTTTCCCCAATCCTCAATCGGCCGGTTTGAAGTAATCAGCGAGCTTTTCCGGTGGCGATAACGTTCCAGAATCACATCGAGTAAATCATCGGCGGCGGTTTGCGGCAGACGTTTTTTCAGAAACAGATCATCGATAATCAGGAGATCGGCGCCGCAGAACAGCTTGAACAGCTTTTTACGCTTTCCGGTTTGCGTGGCTTCAAAGATGTCTTCAAAGAAACACTGCGCCTCCCGGTAGATCACCTGATAACCGGCCTGAATCGCAGCATGGGAAACCGCCTTGGCAATATGGCTTTTGCCGGTGCCGGGGTGGCCGATTAAAAGCGCATCATCGGCATGCTGCACAAACTTGACGCTGATCAGCTCAATAATCTCCTGTTTGGGGAGGCGGGGATTATAAGACCAGTCAAAATCCTGCATGATCTTTCGTTCATCGAGGCCGGAGCCGTGAAAACGCCGCTCAATCAACCGTGATTGCCGGCAGTCCAGTTCATCCTGGACAAGCTGCGTCAGGACATCCAAAACGCTCATGGCTCCGTTTTGCTGTGCCTGCAGACACCGGGCCTGAAGCGTCTGGGCCATGCCGTGCAATCGCATATTCCGGAGGGATTTTTCTACTTCTTCAATCGTTTGCATGTTTTCTCCTTTCACTGAACGTTATGGTTATAGGAACAGCGAACGTTGCTGCCAGCCGCGTGGGTTTCAAAAAACAGCGCATAGTCCTGCGGAGAACGAATGAGATGGTGCTCCTGGATTAATGCCTCTGAGGACGAAGACGCCTCCGGTGCTGCCGCTTTGTCTAACTTCTCAACCAGATTCCGGATGATTCGGGAGGAAGAAAGCCCATGGTCAAGGGCCATCCGGGCGGCCTGCTCAATATGAACAGCACAATGCTTGCGGGCTAGAGCCACAATGCCCTGCATGCGGCGATGTCCCTGGCGGCCCTCACCCTCAAACAGCTGCTTGCACAGTTTTTCCGTCATAGGACCGATCGCCGCCGCCTGAGCCAATAAATAACACGTCTGACGCGACGGATTGAAGATCCGGTCTTTTTCCTCCATCATGACCATGCCCTTGCGGGCGCCTTTGGGATGTCGCCGCAAGACGCACAGCGTTTGAGGATCAATAATTGCAATGTCGTAGTCATAAATGCGCACAATCACTTGGGTATGCAGCCTTGCGGGCAATGCGGCATAATAGCAGTCATGAACCTGGATCATGCCGTCATCCTGAACCGTGCGGGTTTCTTCACAGAAGTAGGCAAAACCGTTCAAAGGCAGATTCAAAAGAAACGGTTTTTCTTCCTCAAACATCTCCTGAACCTGCCGTTTCATCCGGCCATGAATCCGCACGGAGGCCCAGCGCTCCTCCCAGTGCATCAGCCATTGATTCTGCTCTTCGATGCTTTCAAATCGGCGTCCTTTCAGAGCGGTGTCCTGGGTGTGCTGGATCGCGTTTTCCACGCTGCCTTTGCGGTCAGGGTCGGCGACGCGGGCGGGATCCGCTACGGCGCCGTAATGAGCCAAAACGGCGGCATAAAGCGGATTTAGCTGTGGCTCATAGATATCCGGGGTGATGACGCCTTCCTTTAAATTGTCCAAAACCACATATCGGGTGACACCGCCAAAATAGCGGAAGGCCTCTTCATGCAGCCTGGCCCAAGTCTCCTTGCTGGATTTCCAAACCACCTTGCGAAAACAGCGGCGGGAGTACTTCAGCGTCATGACAAACAATCGGGGACGACGGTATGTGTTTGTGCCGGGTTTGAGGGTGGGAGCGCCAAGGCCGTAGTCCACCTGGGCTTCTTCTCCGGGGTCAAACTCCAGCCGGTCGTACTGTGCGGGATTCTTTTTGCGCAGCGCACGGCAAAACCGTTTCACGCTGTTGTATTTGGACTCAAAAGCAAACCGCTCAACCAGATCCTGATAAATGGCCACGGCATTGCGCCCCAGTCGCACCTGCTCCTCTATCCATAAACGATGATGCTCACAGGCTGAGCGGGCATGGGCCGGAATCTTGTCTGACCCGAATGGCGACTCCTCAAAAGCCGGTGGCCGGGGCGGGGGATTTTGGCCTAAACTCGCCTCGAAGCCGGTGGCCACCCCGGGGGATTTTGATGGGTCGGCGGCTGTTGTCTGTGTTTTGTTATAATGATCCGCCATACGGGCGTACTTGCGGACGGTCTTACGATCCACGCACACTTTCCGACCAATCTCCCGCTGACTGATGCCATTCGTAAGTAATGTAATGATTGCTGTTTTCTTGTTCGGTTGCAAAACGTTCATCCTTTCTCCTCCCATGTGATGTGCCCAAAATGGGAGTTTGTAACGTTCTGCCTACCGTTTGAAAAGTTGTTTTAGATCGTCTGTTTTTCAAACGCTAAAATCAACCAGTGGGTGGGGGATTTTCAAGTGGCCACAGGTGGGGGATTTTGGGTGGCCACCCGGGCTAATCTGCCTGAAATATGCGCTATATACTTCATATTATTTATTATCTCTTGTCTTTGCCACTTTTTTTGCCATCATTCCTTCAAATTAAACCTTCTGGAAAATTATACTTTCAACTGATTTCATGCCGATGTTAAGGCCAGAATCAAAATGCAAGATTTGAAAAAATTGGAGGGGCAATCTCCGTCACTCAAAAAAAAGGCCATTGTTCAAAGCTCTTAACTTGTCATGGTGAGCCTGTCGAACCATGACACTCAGGGCTTTCAAAAAACGCTCAAATCGCGGGCGCCGAAGCTTTCATTCAATCCGAATTTCCACGCGTTGTTTTCCTTGTATAGCTTCAGGACGGCCGGTTTTTCGGATTTCTTGTATTGCAGAACAATTTCCGCCTCGCCGGAGCCCACTTTCCCCATTTCCCATTTGCATTCTTTGAGCACAATGTCGGGATTGAATACAAACAGAAACCCGTCCCAGTAAGCCTTTGCCGTCGCCCCGCCGGCCGCGAAATCATTGGCCAGCGCCTCATCGCTCATTTCGACACCGGCCTTTTTATTTTCCTTGCGCACGTCGCTGATGACCTTCGCCCGGGATTTTGCGGAAAGAGAATTCCAGACCGCCGCATAATTTTTATTTTTCAGATGAACAAAATAATTTTCGGCCGCCGATAAAATCTGTTCCTGCTGCGCCGGATCGTTCTTTTGGGCCGACGCGAAATTCGCGGGAAAGAGCAAAAGGAATACGATCAGAACCAGCGCCGCGGTGCGCGCGAAAGCCCTGCCTTCATCACACCGGCGCGGAACAGAAGCTCTGATTGAAAAGAGACCCCTGGATTCCCGCCTTCGCACCCTGATAACCTGAAGGTCACGCGAGGGCACAAGCGGGAATGACAGCGAGAGCTTTGCTAAATTACTTTTATTTGTCATACCCGCAAATGCACTGATTACTTGATGGTAACGCGATGGCGCGAACGCCTGCCACCAGAAAACCTTGAAAGAACTGGATTCCGGCCTGCGCCGGAATGACAAATTTATTGGGTTTATGTGGTTTGGCAAAGTTTTCATTCGATAAAATTGGTT
>JAAZHX010000166.1 GCA_012510495.1 Smithella sp. | reverse complement strand
AGGAACTATATCTGGGCTTAATTACGGAACTCGGGAACCTGCATGGTAATGCCAAGGGATGAGCACAATGGGAACAACCCAGAGGCTCGAAACCGAAGTACCATGTAGGGGCGGATTGCCCCGTAGTAGCAAAGAAGCGATTGTAATGAGAGCAGAGCGAAGGGGGCAAGTTATACCGGATCATAACATTTAACAACTCGCAAGAGGATGACTTTATGGAATGAGACAAAATCGGTACCAGTAAGTAAGGACCAAGTTTGGCTTGCTTATAAGAAAGTGCGCTCCAAAGCAGGGAGTGCAGGAATAGACCAAATCAGTATGGAAGAATATGATGCCAACCGGTCTGGTCACCTGTACAAACTGTGGAACCGGATGGCGTCAGGGAGTTATTTCCCGCCGCCGTTAAAAGAAGTGGAAATACCCAAGAAAGACGGCAAAGTTCGCAAACTTGGTGTTCCCACTATCAGCGATCGCGTGGCACAAATGGTCGTGAAAGATTATCTGGAAGAGAGGTTTGAGAAACTTTTCAGTCCCCATTCTTATGGTTACCGACCCGGAAAGAATGCTCATCAGGCATTGGCCGAGGTACGGAAGAACGTCAGGATTTCGGACTGGGTAATCGACCTTGATATCAAAGGATTCTTTGACAACATAGACCATGCGAAGTTGATGTTGGCATTAAAGAAACATGTAAGCGAAAGATGGTGCCTGATGTACATCGAAAGGTGGCTTCAAACACCCGTGCAAACTAAAACCGGGGAACTGGTAATGAAGCAAGGAAAAGGAACGCCACAAGGAGGTGTAATTAGTCCGTTATTAGCAAATCTGTTCTTACATTATGCCATGGATAAATGGCTGGAGCAAACCCACCCTACAGTCAGTTATGTGCGATACGCCGATGACGCAATACTGCACTGCAAGAGTAAATCACAAGCTGATTACGTAATGCGTAATTTGAACAAACGGATGAAGCAATGTGGGTTGGAACTGCACCCGGAAAAGACGAAGCTTGTTTACTGTAGAGACTACAGGCGACAGGGAGCGTTTGAGAACGTGAAGTTCGATTTTCTGAGCTATTCATTCCAACCTCGCACCGCAAGGTCAAAGAAGACCAGGGAACTTTTCCTTGGCTATGACTGCGCCATCAGCACGAGTTCAAAGAAACGCATAGCAGAGAAGATGAGAGAGTTGAAGATTGAGACCCTGACACATAACAGCATAGTAGGAGTGGCGCAATTTCTGGAGCCTTATATCCGGGGTTGGATCAACTACTATGGAAAGTTCAGAATATGGGAAATGAACCCAATCTTTCAGCTATTAAGGCGGAGGCTTGTGATGTGGGCACGGAAACGGTACAAGCGCTACAAAACGACTATCAACAGCACTTATGCATGGTTGGAAAGAGTGAAAGAACAATATCCGACACTGTTCTACCAATGGAGGTTGGGGTTTTCGTAATGAAGTGCATCGATTTGTATAACAAGAGCCGGATGAGCTGAGAGGTTCAAGTCCGGTTCTGTGAGAGGCTTAGGGGGAAGTTCCCTTTGCCTACTCGACTATGTGACCGTTACCGCCAAGCAAAAAAAACGACAGTGCGGAGATTATTAGCTGTAATCTGTGCGAAATTTGCGGAGAAAGTTTTATTTGCGGAGAATAAGTAGTATATTTGACGCATATTTTGCGGAGAATGAAAATTTATATACACGAAAAGGAAAACTGGACAGACTTCACTTGGGACAATAAGAAAGTGATGATAAAACTTGGTGAAGCTAGAAATCAGCAAGGAAGACTTTTGGGTAAAATGGAATCGCTTGGTTTTGATTTGCAAAATGAAGCCGTATTGAACACTCTTACTTTAGATGTTATTAAGTCATCAGAAATCGAAGGCGAATTTTTGGATGTTGAACAAGTACGTTCCTCAATTGCACGTCGACTAGGAATTGACATTGCAGGAGCAGTAGAATCGGAACGTCACGTTGACGGAATAGTCGAGATGATGCTTGACGCTACTCAAAAATATGATTTGCCGTTAACTAAAAACAGACTGTTTGGCTGGCATGCAGCGCTGTTCCCGTCAGGTTGGAGT
>JAAZHX010000108.1 GCA_012510495.1 Smithella sp. | reverse complement strand
TCTCCAGCTTATCTATCACCAGAATTATTGATGACCACAGTTCCGGTTTTATGCCCGCCGCTTCAATGATTCCTGATAACAGCTTTCTGTTGCCGTAGGAGATGCAGACATCCAAACCCAGCAGTCTGAATACCTCTACCGTCATAGATAGAAGTTCAGCTTCCGCCATAAACGATCCAGTACCCACAATATCTACATCGCACTGGATAAACTCTCTTTTTCTTCCCGTTTTTATCGGCCCATCTCTGTATACCTTTCCTATCTCGTATCGCTTAAATGGCATTTTGATATCGGGATTCATGCCGACTACCCTGGCCAAAGGTACTGTCAGATCATACCGCAAGGCCAACTCTCGCCCGCCCTGATCACTTAGTTTATAAATCTCCTTCAGGATTTCAGCTCCTCCTGCATACTTTGATGCCAATAAATCGAAATAACAGATCGTTGGGGTCTCGAGCGGCTGATAACCATACACTTCAAATACGTTCATTAACTTTCGGGCGATGTCCTGCCTGAAGCTTTGCTCCTGGGGTAAAAAATCACCGGTACCCTTAAGGTTTTTAAGATCTGCTGACATCCTTGGTTCTCCTTCTTTCCTGCAAAATGAAAACGCCACCGCAGCATAAAATTTATGCCCTGGTGGCGTTACTATCAACTACTCCTCACCATAGGCACAACTGCTAATAGCACTTGTAGCTATGGTAATTACCATAGGGCATCTCTAAAAACCTCATGCAATATTCGCCCAAATATGATATAATATACCTATGAAACAGATAAATTTTTTTGCCGAAGATAATCGCCTTGACAGGCTCAGTAAAATGGGTGACCCACTTGAAAAAGTGGCAGGTGCGGTGGATTTTGAAATATTCCGCCCCACGCTTGACACAGCAATTCCAAGAGAAAAGGGCGATAAGGGAGGTCGTCCACCAATGGATAATATGCTGATGTTCAAGATAATGCTATTACAAGAGTGGTATCATATTGCTGATGATATGACCGAATATTTGATAAACGACCGTCTGAGTTTTCAGCGATTTTTGGGGTTGTCGCTGGGCGATAAAGTTCCTGACGCCAAGACGATATGGCTTTATCGTGAAATGCTTAAAAACAGCGGAAAATCAAAGGAATTGTTTGATATGTTTGCCGCATTAATGGAACAAGTCGGGGTGATTACACGCGAGGGTAGCATCGTTGACGCAAGTTTTGTTGATGTGCCGAAACAACGCAACAACCGTGATGAAAACAAGAAAATCAAAGAGGGCGATGGCGAGGAACTTTGGCAGGACAATGAAAACAAACGCTGTCAAAAGGACATTGATGCACGCTGGACAGAGAAAAACGGCGAGAAGCATTTTGGATATAAAGACCATGTTAAAGTTGATAGCGACAGTAAGATGATTGTGGATTTTTCGGTTACAGATGCCGCCGTTCACGATAGCCAAGCGATAGTTGATTTGATTGACGATAAGGACAATGTGTTAAATGCTGACAGTGCCTACACTGGCAAGGAACTGCACGATAAAATCAGAGAGAAAAATCCCGATATAATTTTAAATATCCACGAAAAGGGATACCGCAACAAACCGTTAAGCGAGGAACAAAAGGCTTCAAATAAGGAAAAATCAAAGGTTAGAGCAAGGGTAGAACATGTTTTTGGACATATGACAAATTCGATGGGTGGCATGACCACTAGAGTCATTGGGATAGACCGCACAACCTGCGTGATTACCCTTAAAAATCTTGCCTACAATCTTAGCAGATGGGCTTATTTGGTTGGTGTAAAAAAAGCTGCGGTATCCATATAGGGATAAGTCTGCCCATTTATAGAAAATGGGCGGTAAATCGTGGTGTGCATGGCTGTTTAAGACAGATATTTTGATGATTCTACGATAAATTCATACATTTTTTTGCAAAATCCCCTTGATTTTTCGGGGGGTATGATATGCTAAAGGAAATTTGACGTTTTTAGAGGTGCCCATATATCTTTTGTTGAGTTTCTCCCTCACTTCAGCATAGCTTGTTATAACTTCCATGGTTTGACCTTATTGTTCATTGTATTATCCGTATAATCTTGAAATTCGGATGAATAATCATGGAGGGATGATCAACATGCTATTCAGAAGTTTCTTAAATCTTCCGGTTAATTGTGATG
>JAAZHX010000026.1 GCA_012510495.1 Smithella sp. | reverse complement strand
CGCTCTTGGCGTAAAGATCGATAAAGGTAGTCTCTTTGTTTCTAAAATTTTGAGGGTCATGCTCTTCAAGCGTGTCCACCATCATTTTGACCACGCGTTTGGGCGTGAAGATCTGGTTGGTGCGCTGTGGGGGGATATAGTCGAAGATGTCTTCTTCCTCTTCAGTGTGCAGATAGTCTGCCAGCTTCTCTTTGATTCGGAAGAATTCTGCCACAGACGCATTGAATACACCTTCGTTGAAGAGACCTTTGAAGGTCCTGGTTATGCCATTGGCATCAGTGTCTTCAAAGCCATCGCGCAGCATTCTGAATTCTCCCAGGGTGATGCTGGTCAGCTCTAAGAAAGTGTCTGGGTCGATATTCTTGTCATAATTTGCCAGCGTGGTCTCGGGGCTGCCGTATGCCATCAGGAAAGCGGGAATAGTACGCGCGAAGCCGCGCAGGTGATCGCGCACATCGTCTTCGGTAGTCTTCTTTTTGACTTCTTCTTGCTTTTCAAGCTGGGTTTCCACCACATGGAGAGTGACCTCTTCGGCACTCTTTTTTACATCGGCGATGAACTCGGCTTCAATCTCTTGCTTTCTGGCTTCATATTGTTCGGTGACTGCTTCGCGGTCGTGAATCGTCGGTTGTTTTTGAACTTCGGCTTCGTAGGCTGCATCTGCCTGGCGAATTTTCTCTTCTCTTCGAAAGAGACTTTCCTCAACCCTGGTTGTGAGCAGGTTTTCTGCTTTTTTGGCGTCCTGAGTGGCTGCCTTCCTGGTGAGCCCAAACTCTGCGCGAGTGTTTTCAAAGCCTTCAGCCAGTTGACCAACCACAACCTGGGCAACCTGCCTGGCTGCTTTTTCCCGGTCGGTGATCTCGGCTATCTTTTCGACCACTGCTTCGATATCTGTTCGATAGATCGGCGGACCAAACAAGTCGTGATGTGTGTTGATTGTGATCTTGGGGTCGATCTCGACCTCACCTTTGTCGTTAAGCATTGGGTCGGTGAGGTTGATTTCTCGTTTATCACCAAGCCGTTTATTTTTTTCGGGTGAGATCTTGTCGAGAATCGCTTTGAACTCTGCGGGTGCAGCAAAAATGGCACTGATATTAACAAAGAGCAGATTGGACATGAAGCCGCGCTTGACCACCTCGGCGGCTTTGATGCGGTTGGGGAAGGTCATCACGTCTTCAGGAGAAAGCTCGGTCATGCTTCCGTCTTCGTCTTCTGCGATCACCGGAAAGAAGTTGATCAACTCTCTGATGTTGGTCTTGCGCTCATCGATGGTGCTGGTCAGACCTTCGTCAGAAAGGTTATTGGCGAACTCATCAAAAAGGACGAGGGTGCGGTCTGGCGCGAAGTCGAAGACATATGAGTTTTCTTTGCGATACCACTCTCCGGTTTCCTGATTTTGGAATTCGTAGGGGTTTTGCGCCCTGAAGGCTGCCTGGAAGTACATGGCAGGAGACTTGATGTTGTTGAGTATGAAAACTGCCGTCCATTCAGGAATTGTCACGCCTGTGGTTAGCTGCGAGACAGTCAGTGTGATGGTTTTGTCAAACTCTTTTAATGCCTTTTTCAATCGGTCGTAACTGTGGGCGTTTCGTTTTTCGATCTTTACAAAGTCTTCAGTTTCTTCAAAAGTTTCATCGTCCTGCAGGCTGATTCCATCGCCGGCTGCCAGAACGATCTCATAATCTTTGAAGAAGGGATGGGCTCGCAACAGTTTTTCCATTGCTTTCGCCGAGGCAACCCGCGGGAGCAGCCAGAAAGTGTGGTTGAGCTCCTGCTGGTGCTCAGTTTTGGCAAAGGGAAACTTGCCCGCGCAAAGGTTGTCTAAAAAGCGGATTACGTCTGCTTCATAGGTAAAGGTGCCATCATCTTTGGTGCTGAAAAATTCGCTGAGATCGAAAGTGTAATCAACGTTTTTTTCCTCGTCGATATCGATGCCCCTGGCAACATGCTCTTCGACCATTTTGCTCATCTGGTAGGTGAAAAGGCTCATTGTCGGCAGAGCGGCGTAAGGGTTTGTGTCTGGCTGGTTATGCTCCCACTGCTCTTTGGCTTGCTGTTCGTCGAGGTAGGACCAGTTGAAGATTTGCTGCGCGTGAAATTTTTGGGTTGCCAGCGCTTTGAAAGGCGTTCCTGAAAGGTGCAAGGTGAAATTTCGATTAATTTTTTCGAATGCCCGGTCGGTCTTGATGGTGTCGACACCTTCATGAGCTTCGTCAATGACCAGCAGGTTCCACTCAACATCGCCGACCCACGCCAGCTTGTCGAAATCACCCCCGGCAAAGCGGGCGCCTTTGAGGTCCTGGAGCGAAATAAAAGCCAGGCAGCGGATATTGAGCTTATTCTCACTGTCCGCGATGACGTAGGACAGGTATTCATCCCGAGAGATTGGGCTTCTCTCGGAGAGCGCGCTGGTTTCTGAAACAAACTTCAGCCCGGGTTCCTGCCAGGCGATGAATTTGGTAAAGTCGTCGTACCACGAGTTGGCGATCGCTGGTCGGTTGGTAACAATGAGCACGTTTTCTGCGTTGATTTTGCGGGCAAAATCGTAGGTTGTCAGCGTTTTGCCAAAGCGAGGCTTGGCGTTCCAGAGAAATTCTTTGCCGTGAATTGGGTGGTTCCAGTAATCCAGGGTGGCTTCGACAGCCTCGTCTTGCTCTGCGCGCAGGATGTAATCTATCTTTTCATCACTCACCTGGACTTCGTCATAATCCTGGCGGATATAATCGTCTGTCATTTGTTCTGCCAGTGCGGGGTCGCCAAAGTCAAACCATTCTGTGGCGCGGTTCTCATTGAGCACTTGTTTGATTTCGCGGAGACGATAATAGCGGTGCAGGTCCCGGTCATGGAAAAGTATGTTGTCGCTTCTGAGCGCTGGGCGCTCGAAGACCAAATTTGGCTGCACGCCGATGGTGCCGGTTTGCTGTAAAACACGCTTATTCACGTCTGGCTGGGTTGTCTCACCAACCTTGACATAGCCTTTGTGGGTGGGCAACTGGGGCAGGGTGTAGCCGTAGACTTTGAGG
>JAAZHX010000280.1 GCA_012510495.1 Smithella sp. | reverse complement strand
TCTTTAGTGATTTGGTTTTTATAAATGTTGGATCAATCGTTAGCTATGATTTTTATAAAGACATAAGTGTTGATAATGGATATGAAGAAATTAATGAGACCGGGTCGTATGTGGAGGGATACAATAAAAGTTCAGTACCAAAACATCCGAAAATAAACATAACGAGGTATCAGGATGAAAAGGTACGACAAAGAATTTAGAGAACAGGCGCTGAAACTCTCAGATGAAGTCGGTATTAGAAAGGCTTCGGAGCAGCTTGGCGTCGTATACGGAACCCTTGCCGACTGGCGAAAAAAGCGTGTCAGGAAAAATAAAAACAAAAAAACGATTTCGATCAATCCTGACGATGAAATAGCGCGGCTAAAAAAGGAGAACAGCGAGTTGCAGAAGGCGAACTCGATTCTGAAGGACGCACTCGGTTTTTTCGTAGAAGACCGGAAGAGATAGAGGCCTGCGGACGGTTTGTATACGTTCTTGTACGTGCACAGGAAAAAGCCTATTCCGTCCGCCAGATGTGCTCTTCCCTTTCGGTCAGTGAAAGCGGCTACTACAAATGGAAACGAAACCGGAACAGTCCGAAAGCCTGGCAAATTCTGCTTGCTGAAATACATAAGATACTTGCCGAACATCAGGACAATAACAATTACGGGGTTGAACGAATGATGATAGCACTTGAGCAGAGGGGGATAAGCCGATCGTATTCAACCGTAAAACGAGCAATGAAGAAGGGCAATCTGCTCCACGAAAGCCGTAGAAGTCCCGATGGACTTACAAAGGCAGACAAAAAAGCAGATCGACCGGACAATATTATTAACCAGGACTTTACAGCAGCAGAACCGAACGAGAAATGGCTAACAGATATTACACAAGTTCAGTGCAGCGATGGGACACTCTATATTTCACCCATACTTGACTGCTATAGAGGCGAGATTGTAAGTCTCGCAATGGATACGAACATGAAAAAAGAGCTTTGCATCAAGGCAATATACGATGCCTATAAACTGCGAAAGCCGGGAGACGGAGTCATCATCCACAGCGATGCTGGAAGCCAGTATACAAGCAGGAAGTACAAGAAAACGCTCGGAGATTTTCATGCAATTCAAAGCATGAGCGATGTCGCCAAGTGTTACGATAACGCTCGCATGGAAAGCTGGTTCGCAACGCTCAAGAAGGAAAAAATCTACAAGCTCGACACGATGCATATGACGGTCGAGGAAGTAAAGAAGGAGGTCTGGCGATATACTTTTGCATATTACAATACGGTTAGAATAACTACCGTGACTGAAGATGGATTCCCTCCGTCTGTTTACCAGGGAAAAGCATCAGCTGCAAAGTCTGTTGCTTAAATACATTTAGGGTGTTTGGAGACTGAACTAATATTGACTATTCCAGTTGTTGACAAGATTTACAACTGCCTGCAAGTCGGCAAATCCGGTAAGGAGTATGCACAGGGTATCCGGACTCCGGCCCAGCGCTTCAACGAGAAACGCGTCGCCGTTCATGACGGGCATACGCTGGTCGGAAAGGAGCACCGGGACAAAATCACCTTCCGAGAGTATTTCAGCTATCAGCGAAAG
>JAAZHX010000230.1 GCA_012510495.1 Smithella sp. | reverse complement strand
CCCTATGACCGGTATAAGGTGATTTCCGGACTCCAGAAAGCCTGTTACAAGCGGGCGATCTCGGCCGAAAGAATCCAAGAGATTGCCGACAAGATCGAAGAGGATATTTTCCGCAGTTTTGACAAAGAAGTTGCTTCCGGCTATATCGGCGAGCGGGCGATGCGTCATCTTCGCCGCATCGACAAAGTGGCCTATATTCGTTTTGCCAGCGTCTATCGGGAGTTTACCGACGCCGACGCCTTGTTGGATGAAGTCAGTCAGGCCTTCTCTGAATCAGACAACCCTGAACAGCCCGGCCTGTTTTTATAACTCGGACGGGTCAAAAACAGACATTTTTAGTGTTTGAAAGGGTTAGCGAAATGCAGATTCGGGTTCTAAAATCCGACGGCAGCACTGAGCCGTACCTGCACACCAAGGTACTCGGCACATTTCATTACGCACTGGCGACAGCCGGCGATGCCCCGATGTTTGCCGCTGAGCAGATGTCCGAGGCGGTGACGTATTATTTGTATCAGCGCAGGCCGACCGGCCAGATTTCCGCCGATGAAATTCATCTGATGGTTGAATCGGTGCTTACGGCGACGGGATTTTCGCACGCGGCCGCGGCCCTGAATCGCTATCGCCTGATGCGCAAGCTCAAGCGGCGGCGGATCGAGGTCGTTGGGGACGCCTCACACAACAAAGGCGATTATGCGTCCGAGTGGAGTAAGTCGCGGTTAGCGGCTTCACTGGTCCGAAATCACCAGATTGACGCCCTGACCGCCCGTGCAATTGCCGGCGCGGTTGAGGAAAAAGTGATCGGAATGAATCTGACACGGCTTCGAAAATCCCTGCTCCGCCAGCTTGTGTTGGGCGACGTGGAAAGTATGCTGGAAGCCCGCTGTCAACTGGAAGCTTCGGCCCTATAACAGTCCGCCGGCGGCCGACCGGCGAAAAAACATAAGTTCGGGTGCGAAATGGAGTTCGCGACAGGCAGCCGACGAGAGGGATTGCGTCCGCCGCGGCAAAGAATACCAAATCCGACAGGATGGGGAACAATACTGTGGCCGGCTGCTTGGCTTTATTGGGGAAAGGGGACAGGTAAGGACTATTTCGGTCGCCCGCCATGGTTGCCGTTCAAGAGCTGTCATCAGAGGACGTACAATATCTCTGTCCAAAATACGCTCGAACAGATTTCCCGAATTTGAGCCTGCACCCCGGAAAATGATTTAAAGGGTAAAGGAAAAAAGGGAAACTCGCTTACTTTTTTCTACGTCGCAGCATCAAACTACCACCCAGCAACAACACTAAACTGCAAGGTTCAGGGACGGAGGCGACACGAAACCCTACGCTGCCGGCCTCGATGTCCGGAGTGGCGATGTTCCGGTAGAAAGAACTGAGGAAGTCGACGACGCCGGTGTCGCCGAAGGAGCCACCGCGGACGCCGCGTTCGGAACCGGATAAATAAGCTCCAGTATAAAACGGACTTTCTATCCACTCCCAGACATTCCCCATCATTCCATACGTGCCATTGAGTTCTTCCGAACCGCTACCGACTGCCCACGGGCCGGGAGGATTGGTGGCGTATCCACCGTCCCAATAATTCCATCCCGTTCCGCTGATGCCGTCGCCCTGATGCAGCGTTTCGCCCGGTTTTGTTGCGTACGCTTGCAGACTCTCCCCGTTCCAGTAGGCCGCCTTGACCCATTCATTCTCCGTTGGCAGGAAATACTTTGCATTGCTGTTGCGGAAGGGATTGCTTGCATCGTAGCCGGCATCCGTCACATCCCACACAGTAAAAGTAGTGCCGTTAAACTTGTATGCCGCCGTGTTTTCAGTGTTGGTGTTGAGCCAGTTAACGAATTGTGCCGCCTCGAACCAGCTTACATTATTGCTTGGGTGGTCAGCTCCTGTCCAATAGGGGTTATTGGCAGCAAACTTGGCAAACTGGGCATTGGTGATTTCGAACTTGCCCATCCGATAATCATTGTTGACGATACCGTACCCTCCGGTGGGATTGGTCGCCCCCGAAATCGTCACAAACTCAATCGTGAACTCGTTGGCCGTGCCCTCAGCAAACGTATCCGCAAATGAAACACCCGAAATGAACAAACATACAACGGTTGATAATAGAAATGTCTTTTTCATCTTTTCATCCTTTCCCAAAAAGTGGTTTGTAATTGTCGGTGGGTTTTCTCCCCTATCTTTCCAAGGCATTGATTGTACCAACTCACCCTGTCCGAAATCAAGGGAAAACTAAAAATCCGTAGTTTCCACGGGTTATAAATCGCTACAAAAGCACCCCAACTGCAGATATAGCGGGTAAAGTCGGCGGGTATATAGAAAAGCTGGAGATAGAGTTAAGCCATCTCCATCCAGTGGTCTCCGTTTTACCTCGACGTTTCTCCACTGAAATTTGGCCAATTTCGACTGAAACGTCCTGTCTTAAAACGACATAATAAACAAGAATTCACTAAAAATTCATATTCATCACGATTATCAGTATAACAATCGAAATTATAGGCAAAAGGATGAATTAATGTCGAGAAAAATATTAATGCATTGCGAACAAGTGTGTGAGAATCTAATTCCGGGACGTTAGATTTGAATTCTCGTGTTTTTCCCCATAGAACCGTTAGAAGTGCAATGTTGCAGCCGCAACCTTTTATCACGCGTTGTGGGCTAATAATTGCGATATTTTTGCGATTCTTATAGACAATTCTGTTAAAATACGCCGGAGGTGTTGCTTTTCTGTGCTCGAACAGGTACAAAATGACACGGAAATTTAACGTTAACCCTTTTTAAGAATTCTCGATGAGGTGACATTATGGCAGACCTGAAGGCATTAAGCGAAGCGATTATCAAGGGCGACCAGAAGACCGCGGTTGATAT
>JAAZHX010000163.1 GCA_012510495.1 Smithella sp. | reverse complement strand
GTACATCACCTGGATGGAACGGTCGAGAAGTTTGAGGGACTCCGGGATGCTCTTATAAAAACCGCAGACTGTCCGGTTGTCTTTGAGCCGATGAAGAAGGACGGTCCGCTCGGTTTTTTTAGTCGGCAAACCAAAGACATTCACATCAGCGAATCGCTAAGCCCGGCTCAGACGATCAACGTATTGGTACACGAAATCGCACATGCAAAGCTCCATGATGACCTGGAACAAATTAAGGCTCGAGACGCGAATAAGAGCACGCGAGAAGTGGAGGCCGAATCGGTGTCTTTTGTCGTTTGTGAGCGTTTGGGCCTCGATACCTCTCAAAACAGTTTTGGGTACATAGCCGGATGGTCCAAAAACAAAGAATTACCGGAACTTAAAAAATCCCTTCAGATTATTGCAGATACATCAAGAGCAATCAGCGATCAGGTTCTGGAGCAACTCACGAAGAATCAAGAAAAGACCCAAAGGGAGAATCTGGCGTGTCGAAAAAAATAACTTCAACGTTATCGATCATAATCATGATCCTCATTACTTCGGTGATCGTGCGTGCCGATGCGACAGTAAGCATTACCCCCAAAGGACTACCGAAAACCGAAGCAACGATGGTCGTTACCTATTCCGGAAATATTACGGGGATTACGGTCGTTACTCCGGACGGACGATCGTTATATGGGGCATCGAACGGATCCGGTACGGCTTCGGTGTATTTGGGGGAAGCTCCGGCCGGAACGTATAAGCTGACCTTGCACGGGTCATTTACCACCTTTGCTCCAGTCATTATCGGGAACAGCGCTCCGACGGGAACCCCGACTCCGACTCCGACTGGTACGCCAACCCCAACGCCCACCAAAACGCCCACGCCGATACCAACCAGTACGCCTACGCCGACGCACGCACCAACATCAACCCCGACCCCAACGCAACCATCTACTCCAACGGTGACAGCGCTTCCAACTCAAAACCCAACAACCGAACCGACGCCATCTGTACCAACAATGATACCGAACATATCCGAAACAGAGGGGACAACGGCGACAACATCGGTGATCGAAAACCCAGAACAATCAGAGTCGGATATCACAATCGAGACAACAAACCATGCGGAAGGGATCGAAAGTGAAACCAATTCAACAACCGGCGATGAATGGGGGTGGTCGGAAGGATATGCGCCGGATGATCCGGATCAAACCAAACCACCGGGACGATCCATTCGGATTGATCCTAAGATTATTCTTTTCATCTGTATTCCAATCGGCGCCCTGGCCTTGATCTTGTTTCTCATAAAAAAAAGAGTGCCGCAGAAAATGATCGCCCGTCTATTCCGGAAAAAAGCGACACTGACCGAACAGGAAATAATCCTTAAGGAACTCTATCAGAAGCGTCTTGAGGCAGAAAAAGAAAGCCTGCTTAAAGATAGAAAAAAACGGAAGGGGACAAACGTCCCGACAAAAAAGGAGGACTAAAACAATGCAAAAACTTCAAGACTTTTTAGACAAGCTGCCGGCTACCATTAAGCCGATCGCTGCCGGTCTGGCAATAGTATGCCTGGTCATTGCCGGTGTCATGTTTATGCTCGGTCGAAAGAAACGCGAAGAGGGAAAAGAAGTAGCAATGGGGGCGATTGAGGGCGTCCTTATCGTGAGTTTAGCCACATCTTTGGTTTCCTGGCTCGTTGCATTTTTGGCATAACCATCCTGTCTACCCGGAAGAGCATATGAGCTCTTCCGGGTAGCCTAAAGGAGGATTCAATTAATGGAATCAAAAGAAATATATAAGGATATGCCGTGGATTGCACAGTACCTT
>JAAZHX010000198.1 GCA_012510495.1 Smithella sp. | reverse complement strand
CTTCGTCTGTTTCCTGCCAGGATTTTCGAAATCCGCCCATCAGCGTGCTGTGACCCGAATAGGGAAACGCATCCAATTCCTGAATGCTCTTAACCAATCCAGCTCGTAGCGGATTGAGATGAATATAGCGCACAAGTTCCAGAAGGTAGGAATCTTCCTGGCACAAAATGGATTTAAAACGATTCTGAAACAGATGCCCGTGGCGGCATCGGCTGCGGTTAAACCATAGGGCATATCCCGTCAACAAGCGTCTCATAATGGTCGAAACAGAAACATTTCCGGTACGCAAAAGCAGATGAAAGTGATTGGGCATCAAGGCCCAGGCAAAGCAAGTCGTCTGTGTATCCAGAAGAATCTCGCCCATCCGGTGAAGAAAGTGATCCCGATCGGCGTCACCGTCGAATATCTTCCTGCGCTCGATCCCGCGAACCATAATATGGTGCACGGCGCCAGCGGCATCTATGCGTGATCCTCTAGCAGGAGTTTCGGGGATAATCAGGCAAAACTACCGCAAAGCCTTGATGTACGGGGCATTAGCGGTTTGTATGCTGTAAGACCCCACCGGCGTCCACAGCGTATCCGAATGCCGATAGGACTTCAGCCTGGGTCTTACCGGGCACCTCAAGGCGTCGTTCAGGCGTTCGGGAACCCTTCTTCATGACCAATACCTGATGCAAGCGCTGCATATCCTCCATGACATCGGCGGCGGTGCGCTTCACGCCGGCAGCCTCCAACCTCAGCTCAATTCGGCGCAGATACGTCATGGCCGCAACACAGGTGAACAGATGACACCTGATCTTGCTATCCGTCCAGTGACGTATGGGATTTACGCCCACCAGATCATCATCCTTGCTCATACGGAAACGATCCTCAACTTGCCAACGGTCAAGACTGGCCTGCACGATATCCTCCGTCATCCAATCCATGTTGTCCGTGATGATGATATTCTTGCCGAACATCGAGAGCTTTCGCTCCACCAGATAAGCATTTTTACGAAAACTCATGGCTAGACCGTCCGAGGTATGCTCAAACGTGAGCTCGTAGAGTTCCGAAGGCATGTGCATCTGCTCGCAGAGGCGTAAATAACGATCCTGTATGTCGTCTTCTTTTCTCCAGTGGGGTTGGTTATCGCGCACCTTGGTTCGCATGGAAAGCAATTCCTGACGGATGACCTCAAGCTTGTCATTAAAAGTATATTCCTGCTTTCGGCGGGAGATGGGGTTGTAGGTGACAATCACCGTGCGTTCTTTGCCCCAATAGTTTCCTTTTGTCCTGTAAGTCAGGATTTGGTCTTGTTCCTTGTCTTCCTCAAGAAGACGGCGATTATGGGCAATGTCCACCGGTTCGAACCGTCCCAGCGGCGTCGTGGCCAGATCCCGGGCGAAATAGGTAGAATAGGTTGTAATGAAATGCATGCGCGAATGTTCGTCAATCCAACTGTAGTTGCCGTCAGCGTTCATCCCCTTGTCGATGATCACCGTGAGCCGCTCCTTGGTTTTGGACAAGCCGCACACGACT
>JAAZHX010000322.1 GCA_012510495.1 Smithella sp. | reverse complement strand
ACTCTGCCGTGAGCTTGGAGAGGGCGGCAAGCAGCCCGTCATTGACCGGGGAAACGGTGACAATGGGGCGTATGGTCGCTTTCCGTATGGCTTGCCGGATAAACTCGGACTGGCTGATTTCATAAGCCGCCAGCCGCCCGGTGAAGTCGGCGTATTCTTCATCGGTCATGCGGGTCTTTACCACATGACGGCGGTGGGGCGTATTGTATTTCTTTCGCATGGTCTGTGACCTCCTTTCTCGCCCGACAGGGCGCATAGCAGGGTTTGGGGAAGGCACTCCCCAACAAGATTCCCGCAGGGGCAAAAATAAGCGGAGAGCGAATTTTGGCACCTCGGTAGAATCTTGCTCTGAAAAACTCCGGCGTTCCCCGGCTCCCGTCCTTTCCGCTAACAAAACGTTTCAAAAGGGCTTTGCTACCCGCTATTCCGGCTTATCTTGAAAATTTTCCTTTCACTACCTACAACACCACGCAAAGCAAAATGGACGGAGATTTTTAGAATTTCCCCTCTATTCCCTACAACACCACGCAAGCCGGAATAGGCGGACAATGGCAGTATTTTTTTCTTTGATACCCTCTACGGATAAGTAAGGGATTTTGCCAACTGCGGCGGCTATTTTCCCTTTTGTTTTTTCATACTGGGGATTTTCAAAAATGCCAAACAGGAACGAAAAAAAGCAGCAAATCTGTTGAATAGATTTACTGCTTTCTGGTTGCCGGCGAAGCGGCGGTTATTCAGTTGTAGGCGGTAGGGCTATCTCCCAAAGCGGAACTTGAAAATAGCTGTGAGAAGCGTCTGGGTGATGTAGTCCTCTGTATCTTGGTCTACCCGTCCATTCACACGGGCGGCACATTGTATGCGGCGGCGGTAATACTGCAATACAGTTCCCACCGCTTCCGGCTCCCCGCTGGCGGCTTGGACGATTGTTTCATAGGGGAGAAGCCTATTATTTCTCATATGCCATTCCCTCCATTTCCGCTTGGAGCTGCCGTAGGGCTTTTCGGATATGGTAGCCCGCTGTGCTGCGGCTGCGCCCGTACTGTCTGCCAATTTCGTGCTGTGGAATACGCTTGAAAAAGGACAGGTAAATCATTTCCCGCTCCCGTTCGTCCAGCCGTGACAGGGCTTCCGCAAGTAAACCGCTGCTGAAAATGACCGTATCGCCGCAAAGGGTAAGTATGTATTCCTCGTCCGGCTCCGGGGCTTGGAAATATTCATCTGTCGTGCCTAAAGGGTAGTGCTTTTCGTCTGTGAGGTATTCAAGGGATATTTCTCTTTTGTGCTTCCTGCTCCGTGTCCTCGCTGCGTTGATCGTTGCATTTCGGATAACGACTTTGCAAAAGGCATGGAAAGTGTACTCGATATGTTCCCGATATTCTTCTGTACAGGTCATGGAAAATCCCCCTTTCCTCCCAAAAGGGCTGTGGCTGGTTAGTAGTTGCTTTTTATGATAGTAAGGGGCGGCAGCACTTTAGGCTGTCGCTCCTTGACTGCCTAACTGCAAAACCGGGCGGGGCTGTCAACGGCGGGCGAAGCCCGTTCATCTTGACCGTTGACTGGCTCGGCCGGGTTTGCTATTTATCCGGCAAACTTGAATTTATTTTAAGCTATCACGTTTTACCTTTTTAAGCCTTACTATCATTACCATAGGAATTTCTTTGTTGTTTTTGAAACATTCTTCATAAAATCCATCAATGACAAATCCAGCTCTAAAACAAAGGTTAAAAATATCTTGTATGGAACGATGATAATAAATCTGCTCCTCCGGCTGCCCTTCGATCGCTATATCATAGTAACTGTGCGGTGT
>JAAZHX010000185.1 GCA_012510495.1 Smithella sp. | reverse complement strand
CGGAGTTGAGAAACGCCAGCTCCCGCAGACGGTTGGCAATAATATCAAAACTGAATTCGGTTTCCTCAAAAACTTCTTCATCCGGCAGAAAGGAGACGGTGGTGCCGCGGCCCCTGCTTTTACCAACCACCTGCATCGGTCCGTCCGGGATGCCCCGTTTGTAGGTCTGGCGATACACTTTGCCGTCCCGACGCACTTCCAGTTCGCAGACACGGGAAAGAGCGTTGACAACCGATACGCCGACGCCGTGCAGACCGCCGGATACCTTGTATGTCCCATCGCCGAACTTCCCTCCGGCGTGCAGTTTGGTCATGGCGACTTCTGCAGCCGAAACGCCTTCGGTTTTATGAACATCCACCGGGATACCCCGGCCGTTGTCTTCCACGACAATACTGTTATCGACCCGGATTTTAACAGAAATAAAATCACAGAATCCCGCCGCCGCTTCGTCAATGCTGTTGTCAACAACCTCATACACCAAATGATGAAGACCTTCTTTACCCGTAGAACCGATATACATGGCCGGACGCTTGCGAACCGCTTCCAAACCTTCCAGAACTTTAATACTGTCGGCATCGTACATTTCTACCATAACTGCTTTTTTACTCCTTCAACCTGTTGATGATTCTCTTTATATTTTTAACGGCATAACAATACATAAATAATTATCTCCTTCAGCCGGTTTAATCAGCGTCGGTTTCAAACCGACACCCACTTCCATCACAACATTATCAATCGATATGGCCGAAACTGCGTCGATGACATAGTTGACGTTGAATCCGACATCCATATCTTCTCCGGCATACGCAATATCAATTTCCTCCGTGGCCTCACCGACATCCAGGTTGGTGGAATTCAATGTCATTTTATCCGCGGTAAACGATATAATCACGCCGCTGTAACGTTCGGAAGACACCACATTCATGCGACGCAGCGCGTGCAGAAACAATTCCTTGTCCAGTGTCACACTGGTGCCCTTTTCCGTCGGAATCACCCGTTTATAGTCGGGATATTCCGCATCCACCAGATTGACTTTTAAAATCGTGTTTTCCGTTTTCATCACAAACATATTTTTATGAATGCCGATGTTGACGTTTTCATGAACATCCGCCAGTTTTTTCACTTCCAGAAGTCCTTTGCGGGGAATAATAATTCCCCGGTCGAGTTCCGGACACGGATCGGCCGTAATCGCTCTGGCCACCGCCAGCCGGTGTCCGTCTGTTGCCACCATCCGCCAGATGTGATTCTTGCCGTCGGTAGTGGTTTCCAGCAACACGCCGTTGAGGTTTTTCCGGCTTTCATCAAAGGCCATCGCAAAAGAGGTCTGGCTGATTAAATCTTTAAGGACTGTTCCGGGAATGTTGAAAAACTCCACCTGTTGACTGTCGGCAACGCTGGGAAAATCGTCCGCGGGCAGCCCCGGTATTTTATAGACGGCTCTCTGACAAGTTACTTTCACAATATTGTTGGCGCTTTTGGTAAAGTGGACGACATCCCCCTGAATTTCACGAACCATTTCATAAAGCTTTTTAGCCGACAGGGTGATTTCGCCATTCTCCGCGATATCCGCTTCATAATCAGAGATGAGACTGATCTCCCTGTCTGTAGCGCTAATTTTTATTTTGCCGGATTCCGCCTGTAAAAGAACATTATTTAAAATGGGTGTTGTTGTTTTCTTCTCGACAATGCCCAACGTTTTCTGAATCCCTTCCAGAAAAATATTTCTATTCACTTTAAATTCCATCGTCGCCTCCCATTCATATTTTTATTTTTTTGTTCTTAAATACAAATTATTAGTAGTAGTAATAACGCCTGTGGAAATGTGGATTGCCGTTTGTTTGGCTCTTGTTTCAATCCCTTGGGTCTTCTTTTCCTGTTGAAGGGGCGTGCAGATCCTGATTATGTTTTGTGGACAACACACTCTTCGATCTCCTGAACCATTTTTTTAAAGGCGGCGTCCGACTCGATGGTTTTCAGTATTTTGTTGTTGGCGTAAATCACAGTGGAGTGGTCACGGCCGCCTATTTTTTGTCCGATGTCGGGGTAAGAGAAATTGGTCAGCTTACGGGCCAAATACATCGAGATCTGCCGGGCGAGGACCAGGTGCTTGTTTTTATTGTGCGCCTTAATGTCCGATATTTTAACATTCATCTTCGAAGCTACGGTTTTGACGATTTCCTCCACGCTCACATCTTCTTTGTTGTTGTGTTTGACGAGCGTTTTCAGAACTTCCTTGACCAGATCCAGATTAATTTCCCGGTTGGTCAGAGAAGAGTATGCGGATATCCGGATTAAAAAGCCTTCCAGTTCGCGAATATTGGATTCCACATGCGAGGCGATATAATGCGTCACTGCCGGAGACAGATCCATTTTGACTTCGTGCATTTTCTTTTCAATGATCGCAATTTTCGTTTCGATTTCGGGGGGCTGGATGTCCGCGATCAGTCCCCACTCAAAGCGCGACCGCAGCCGTTCTTCCAGATTTGGAATATCCTTCGGGAATTTATCCGATGTCACGACAATTTGCTTTCCGGAATCATGAAGTGTGTTGAAGGTATGAAAAAATTCTTCCTGCGTTCTGTCCTTGCCGGCGAGAAACTGAATGTCGTCTATCAGCAGACATCCGATGTTCCGGTATTTTTCCCGGAATTTCGGCATCCGGTCGTAGCGGATGGAATTGATCATTTCATTCATGAAGGATTCCGCTGATACATACATAACATTCAAATCCGGATGAGAGGCAATGGCCATCAACCCGATGGCATTGAGTAAATGGGTTTTACCCAGTCCCGAGCCTCCATAGATAAAAAGAGGATTATAATTTTTCGCCGGCTGCTTGCCGACAGCAATGGAGGCGGCATGAGCAAACTGATTGGATGGGCCGACCACAAACCTCTCAAAGGTATAATTGTTGTTGAGGAAGGAAATATTTTTATTTCTGACAGTCGAAGAGGCGGATGGACTTTTACCCTGTTCAAAAGGCAGAGCGGCCGCTTCGGGCCTTTTTTCCTTATCTTTACTGAGCATAAAATCGATATCCACGCTGATTCCAACCACGTTGTGCAGTGAGTTTTTTATCATGGATAAATAATTGTCCATCAACCAGTCCTTGAAAAATTTATTGGGCACGGACAACTGAACGCATTTGTCTTCCATGGAAATAATTTTAATGGGCTTTATCCAGGTGTCAAAGTTCTGCTTTGACACCTTTTCCTGAATGATTTTAGTGGTTTTATCCCAAACAGATTCCATAACCAACCTTTTCCAAACAACGTTATCAACAGATGTTGATAAGTTTTGTTCTACAATTCATCCAACAGGTAGCGCGCCAGACGATTCAGTTCATCCAGGGTTTTGTACGAAATTTCAATCGTCCCTTTTTTGGATGATCCTTTCAACTGCACACGGGCCATGCATTTTGCCGTCAATTGTTTTTCCAGGTCCGCCATGTAACGGTCTTTAACGACAGCCTTTTTACCCGCGGGTTTTTGTTTTAACCGGTTGATAAACTTCTCGGTTTCCCGGACATTGAGGTTTCTTTTTAAGATCATATCCAGGGCGGCAACCTGCTCTCCCGACGACGGCAACGCCAGAAGGCAGCGGGCATGTCCCGACGTAATCTTTTTTCCCGTCAGGGCGGTTTTCACTTTGTTCGGCAGCTTTAAAAGACGGATGATGTTGGCAATCGTGGAGCGGTCTTTGCCGACCCGGGTGGAGATGGATTCCTGGGAAAGCTTAAAAGTATCCATCAGTGTGACATAGGCATCCGCCTCTTCCAGGGGGCCGAGTTCTTCACGCAGGAGATTTTCAATCAGCGACAATTCAGCGGTTTCCACATCGGAGGCTTTGCGGATCACAATCGGCACGTCTTTAAGGCCGGCTGCCTGCGCCGCGCGCCAGCGGCGTTCTCCGGCAATGATTTCATAGCCGGAATCGGCCCGTCGCACAACGATCGGTTGAATGATGCCGCTTTGCCTGACGGACGCCACCAGTTTTTTCTGGTCTTCGTCGTTGAAATTTTTTCGAGGCTGCCAGCGGTTCGGCCGCAATTCCTCAATACCGCAGGTGTTGACGGGCGCTTTCCTGCCGGCGTCTTGCTCGAGCAAATCCGAAAAAATAGCGCCGAGGCCTTTGCCCAGAGCGTCTTTTTTTTGCGCCATTTACTTTTCTCCCCGAAGAATTTCCTGCGCCAGCTCCATGTAGGCTATCGCGCCGCGCGATTTGATGTCATATAAAATAATGGGCAACCCGTGGCTGGGGCTTTCGGAAAGCCTCACGTTGCGCGGAATCACCGTCTGGAAAACTTTTCCGCCCAGATGTTTCCGGACGTCTTCCGTCACGCGATGCGAAAGCGTATTGCGTGGATCAAACATAGTCAGCAGGATGCCGCCCAGGGCCAACTGCGGATTCAGATTGGCTTTCACCAGCTTTACCGTATTGAGCAGATTCCCCAGGCCTTCCAGAGCGTAGTATTCGCATTGCAGGGGAACAATCAGCGTGTCCGCGGCGACAAGCGCGTTGACGGTCATGAACCCCAGCGACGGCGGGCAGTCGATGATAATGAATTCGTAGGGCCGGTCCAGGTTTTTTAGAAGCTGGCGAAGCCGGCTCTCCCTGTTTTCCAGATATACAAACTCAATTTCCATGCCGATCAGGTCTTGGTTTGACGCAATGATGTCGAGATTGGGCAGAGTGGTCTGCACAATGACGGATTCCAGGGATGTCTGTCCGATCATGGCGTGGTAAAAATTTTCTTTTTCATACCGTATCCGTTCAATGCCGAGGCCGCTGGTGGAGTTGCCCTGTGCGTCGGCATCAATGAGCAGGGTTTTCCTGTTGGCCGCGGCCAGCGAGGCGGACAAATTCACCGCTGTCGTTGTTTTGCCGACGCCGCCCTTCTGATTTGCGATACATATGATTTTATTCATTATTATTTGTAATTCTTTCGAAAATTGCATCCGGGAAAAACTTGTGTGAAAGCTAACACAAAAAAGGGTTTTTGAGAAGGGTTTTTTGCTTTATTTTACCTTTTGCAGAATAATAATTTTGCGCGGCGAACCCAAAAGAGGTGAATTTATATCCTCTTGATATAATTGAAATATATTGCTTGAGTTTTCTTTCGAAAAGGCCGCTTCCACCTCAGACGAGACGTCCGGGCTTTTAAAAGTTATCAACAGGCCGCCGGGCACGAGAAAATACTGTCCCAGAGGCATCAATTCGGGCAGTTTGAGAGAGGCGCGGGAGATCGCCACATCGAACTTTTCCCTCCACTGCTCCCGGCGGACAATATTTTCCGTCCGGTCCTGGAGAGTGAAAACACCGTCCAAATTCAACAGACGTTGAATATGTTTCAGGAAAGACACTTTTTTCCGGTTGGTTTCCAGAAGGCAAAGTTGTATAGACGGCAGGGCGATTTTCAGCGGAAGACCGGGAAATCCCGCTCCGGCGCCAATGTCAACCATGCGGGCGTTTTCAGGGCGGATATGCGGGGCGGCGGTCAGAGAGTCCAGAAAATGACGGGTCACGATTTCATCCGCCGTTTTTTTGGAAATCAGATTGATTTTGGCGTTCCACCGCAGGAGCTCTTTTTGATAAAGAGCAAACCGGTCGAGCTGCGTCCCGTCGAGTTCAACGCCCAGGGCGCGTGCGCCCTGCTGAAGCAAAAGCATATCCGGATTCATACGGAGGAAATAACAAAATTTAAGAGCTGCCGCAAATGCTAATTTATAAAATTCAGTTACTGCGGCAGGCACACTTGCGGAGGTGACCGGTCATGCGGCTCGCAGCCAAGACAAAAAACATCAGCATCGTTTTGTATAAACCCAAATACCCGGGCAATGTCGGTTCGGTGGCCCGGGCGGCCAAAAATATGGGGATCAGCAAAATCGTGGTCGTTGGAGAAAACAGCCTTGACCGCGAAGAAATGGAGCGGCGTTCGACGCATCTGGCTGCGGATGTCCTGGATTCGATCCGGTATTGCGATGCCATCGAAGAGGCTCTGAGCGCCTTCCAATATATCGTGGGTGCCACCGCCCGTCTGGGCAAGGCCCGGGGGCCGTTTGTTTCACCACGGGCGGAAGCGCTCAAGATCGCCGGTCTGTCGCAGAACAATCAAATCGCGCTCCTGTTCGGCCCGGAAGACACGGGGCTGGCCAACGATCAGCTTCGTTTGTGCCACAGTGTGGTTACGATACCGACTTCCCGCGAATTTTCCTCGCTGAACCTGTCCCAGGCCGCGATGATTCTCTGCTATGAGATCTTCACCGCGTCGCCGGAAGGAGGTGTCGCTCTCCAGGCGGCGCAGAAACTGGCGCTCGCCTCCGAACTGGAAGGGATGTATGGCCAGATTCGGGAACTTCTGACCACAATCGGCTTTTTGAATCCGCAAAACCCGGAACGCTGGATGCTGGATGTGAGGCACTTTTTTTCGCGCGCCAGGCTCCTGTCGCGGGAAGTCAAGATGATTCGCGGCATTTGCCGGAAGCTGGAATGGCACGCATTGCACAAAAAAACTTGACATCGGGATTGATTTGTCATGAAAGAAAACACCCGAAGGTTACAAAGCAGCAGCACCTTGAAACCAAAAGATGGAGGGAATTTACCATGAGGAAGATTTTTTCTTTTACCGGCGCAAAAAAAATTGTTTTCGGCAGCGGATCGTTGGCCGCGCTGGCCGAGCATGTCAAAGAACATAATGGACAAAAGCCGCTGGTGGTCATCGATAAAAATCTGGCGAAGACGGGATTGCATGAAAAAATCGCGGCCCTCCTGTCATCCGACGGGATCAAGTTTGTTTTTTTTGACAAGGTGGAGCCGGAGCCCCGCATCGAACTGGCGGATGAAGGAGCGGCGCTGGCCGTCAAAAACAAATGCGACATCGTGATCGGCGTCGGCGGAGGCTCGGCAATGGACGTGGCCAAGGCCGTCGCGGTTCTTGCGACGAACAGGGGCGTGGCCGCGGATTATCTGGGTCTGAATAAAGTTCCCGGAGCCGGGCTGCCCAAAATCATGATTCCCACCACCGCCGGAACCGGCAGCGAAGTGACTTTTACGGCCGTTTTTGTCCGGAAAAACCTGAAAAAGAAGGAAGGCATGAACAGTCCGCACCTCTACCCGGAGCTGGCGCTTCTGGACCCGGAGCTGACGCTGTCGCTGCCGCCCGCGCCCACGGCGCAGACGGGAATGGACGCCCTGTGTCATGCCGTCGAATCCTACACCTCGATCAACTCGTCGCCTTTGAGCGGGATGTTTTCTCTGGAGGCGATTTCGCTCATTGCGGAAAACCTGCGCGCCTGTGTTCATGACGGAACGAATATCGCCGCGCGTGAAAGGATGCTGCTGGGCAGCCTCTACGCAGGCATCGGGCTTGCCAACGCAGGGGTGACGGCGGTTCATTCCCTGTCGTACCCGCTGGGCGGCAGGTTCGGCGTCAGCCACGGTCTGGCCAACACGATTCTGCTGACGCCGGTGATGGCCTTTAATCTGCCCGGCGCCGTGGAAAAGTTTGCCGATATCGCCGACGCGATGGGAGAATGCACGGAAGGACTGTCCGATCGTGAAGCCGCGTGCCTGGCGGTGGAAGCCGTAGAGGAGCTGATCGTGGATTGCGGCATTGACGACGCAATCCGGGATTTCGGCGTGAAGGAAAAGGATTTCCCGGCGCTGGCGGATGTGGCGATGACAGTGGCCCGGCCGCTTCAGAACAATCCGCGCAAGATGACCAAAGAAGACATGATCGCGATTTACGCCCAGGCCTATTAAAAGGGAATCAACCCGGATGACACAATAAAACAAGCGGTGACGGAGCTCTCCGGGGATCAGCCGGTTCTGCGAAACCGGACCTCGCACTTGTCGTGGCCGTTGGCGATGGTCTCCCCCAGGACCAGTTCGCAGCCGAAGGAACTGGCAATGCCCCGGTCGCCCTGCATGGCGATGTCGCAAAGCACGGCGATTTGCTCATCCGAGGCGCCCTGTTCCTGCCAGGCGGCAACCAGCGGGCAATAATGAAAATCGATGTCCAGGCGGTCATCGTCGCAGGCCAGGAGTTTCATTTCAAACACCAGTCTGGCCGGCAGGGTAAAAAGGGTTTTCCTGAGACCCCTTAAGCTTTGGGTGCCCGCGGTATCCGTCATCTGTTTCCCCTGAAAACACCCGCATCGCATAATGGCCGATTTTGCAAATTCTTCCGTTTCGACGCCCCGTTTTTGCGCTTCATCCAGCAGAAGATAAAGCCAGGCGGCTCTGTGCCCGAGCAGGCCTCTGATCGCGTTGAGCAGTTTGTTGCTGTGCTTCGGACGATTTTTGATGCGGGTCATGTTTTCCTCCTCGGGTCTGGGTTTGTGGAACAGTCCGTGCGGACACAAGTCCGCCTGATGCTTATAGGATTTTCAAGAATCATTGTCAACAGCGGATGGCGATCGGCACAGATCAGAACCAAAAATTTACTGGCCCACAAAGCACAAAAAAAGACATTCTTTTCCCGCGCCAGTTTCTTCTCCAAAAGAAAGGCCTGCAACTCAGGAAGAACATCATTTTTTCTGCTGTCGGACAAATTTTCCATAAATGATTGAAAGGCGGCATCTAACGACCGCACGAACCCGATCGTGTCCCTGTCGGCCTCAGCTGTTGCCACAGGAATCCGCAAGAATGTTGCTCATGAAAAAAATATATGATACACGAGCGCCCATAACATATGATACACGAGCGCCCATAACACAGGAAAGAGAGCGCGCATGCCCCGGAGAACTGTAATTGTTAAGGATGGCCGTTACTTGCAGCACGCAACCGGCATGGATCACCCGGAAAACCCCGAGCGGCTGGCGGCGGTTTATGAGATGCTGGAGAATCCGCACATGTCCTGGAAATATGAAAGCATCGAACCCCGCGAGGCTTCCCACGAAGAAATCGCGTATGTCCATAGCCTGCCTTACATTCAGGAGATTGCCCGCACCGCCGGGAAGAACTGCGTTTTTCTCGATTCCGACACCCTCGCCGGACCGGAAAGTTATGAAATTGCCAAACTGGCCGCAGGCGGTATGCTCAACGCCATCGACGCAGTCATGACCAGAGCTGCGGACAACGCCTTCGCGTTTGTGCGCCCGCCCGGCCATCACGCGGGCGCCGGAAATTCCGCGGGCTTCTGTATTTTTAACAATGTCGCCATCGGCGCGATGCACGCCATGAAAAGGCACGGCCTGAAAAAAATCCTGATTGTCGACTGGGATCTGCACCACGGCAACGGGACGCAGAAAACGTTTTATTCCGACCGGCGGGTTTTGTATTTTTCCACGCATCAGTATCCCTATTATCCGGGAACGGGAAGCCTGCACGAGATCGGCGAGGGTCAGGGAATGGGTTACACGGTTAATGTGCCGCTGTGGCGTGGAGCGGTCAACGGGACGTTTGTCTCGGCATTTCGCAGGATTCTGGAGCCGATTGCGAATGCCTTTGCGCCGGAATTGATTCTGATCTCCGCGGGCTTTGACATCTACTATCAGGATCCGCTGGGCGGCATGCGCGTCACGCCCGATGGGTTTGCGGCGATGGCGCGCGTATTGCTCAATATTGCCGACCGGTGCTGTTCGGGACGTGTGGTCGGTGTGCTGGAAGGCGGTTATCATGCGGCAGGGCTGGCCCGCTCGGCCAAGGCGACGCTGGAAGAGATGTTTGACGAGACGCATTGGACGCACCGGAAGCTGGAAGATTTGGAGCAGCATGCCGACGAGGAAAACAAACCGGTCATTCAAGCGGTGATCAAGGGAATGAAACCTTACTGGAATGTGTTTTAGGAGGAGATGTTGAAACTCAGACCCGCGGATGTCGAATATGTTGCCAGATTGGCGCGACTGGAAATATCGGAGGCGGAAAAGGAAAAATTTACCGCGCAGCTCAATGACATTTTGCGCTACATCGATCATTTAAACGAACTGGATACGGCCGGGGTAGCGCCAATGTGCCACGTGGTGGCCGTGACCAACGCGTTTCGTGAGGACCGGGTGGCTCCATCCCTTGAGTCGGGCGCCGCGCTGGCCAACGCGCCGGATGCGCGCGGTGAATTTTTCCGGGTCCCCAAGGTGATTGAATAACACGCTGCCAGTTTGTTGAGGAGTTTATGGCGTTATACCAGTTAACCATTCATGCATTGCAGGAAAAAATCAGAAACGGCGAAGTTTCGGCTCTGCAAATCGCCGAATCCGTTTTTTCGCGTATCGACGCCGTGGAAGGCTTCGTCCATTCCTACATCCGCCTGATGAAGGAAGAGGCGCTGGCGGCAGCCGCCCGGGCGGATGAAAAGATCAAAAAAGGAGAGATTCAGCCTTTAACCGGCATCCCCATCGCCCTCAAGGATATTGTCTGCACCCGCGGCGTTCCCACTACGTGCGGTTCATACAGTCTGCGTCAATTTGTGCCGCCTTACAATGCGACGGTGGTGGAAAAGCTGGCCGCGGCGGGCGCGGTCTTCGTCGGCAAGGCCAATATGGACGAATTCGCCATGGGGTCTTCCACGGAAACATCGTTTTTCGGCCCCACGCGCAATCCATGGGATCTCCAGCGTATTCCCGGAGGTTCCAGCGGCGGTTCGGCTTCAGCGGTGGCGGCTGACGAATGCATCGCCGCGATCGGATCCGATACGGGCGGTTCGATCCGCCAGCCGGCGGCGCTTTGCGGTGTTGTCGGGATGAAACCGACGTACGGCCGGGTGTCGCGATTCGGCCTGATTGCCTTTGCCTCTTCGCTGGATCAGATCGGACCCCTCACCAAGGACGTGGAAGACTGCGCGATCCTGATGAATGTCCTGGCCGGTTATGACCCGCAAGAGTCCACCTCGGTAAAGGCGGAGGTTCCCGATTACCGTCAATTTATCGGCCGCGACATACAAGGGTGGAAAATCGGCATTCCCCGGGAGTATTTCATCGAAGGCGTCGATGCGGAAGTGTCCGCCGCCGCGCACAAGGCGATGGAAACCCTCCGGCGGTGCGGCGCTTCCATCGTGGAGATTTCACTGCCGCACACCAGATACTGCGCGGCGGTTTACTGCATCATCGCGCCGGCGGAGGCATCCTCCAATCTGGCGCGCTACGACGGTGTCCGGTACGGCTTCCGGGCGGCCGATGCCCGGGACCTGTCCGGGATGTATCAGAAGACCAGAGGGCAGGGATTCGGAGCGGAGGTCAAGCGCCGCATCATGATGGGAACCTACGCTCTTTCCGCCGGATATTATGACGCTTATTACGGCAAAGCCTCGCAGGTGCGGACGCTGATCCGCCGGGATTTCGACGAGGCTTTTGCCCGATGCGATGTCATCCTCACACCCACGACGCCGACGCCCGCTTTTAAAATCGGCGAAAAGATGGATGATCCGCTCCAAATGTATCTTTCCGATATTTTAACGATCCCGGCCAATCTGGCGGGGATTCCCGGCATCTCCGTGCCGTGTGGCTTCAGCGCGTCCGGATTGCCGATCGGCGTCCAGTTCCTGGCGGGTCATTTTGAGGAGGGGAAGCTGCTGCAAGCGGCCTCGGCGTATGAAAAAAGTGCCGCCGTGGAAAAAAGGAGGCCTGCGTTATAATGGATTTTGAAACGGTCATCGGGCTGGAAGTTCACGCTCAACTGCTAACCGACACGAAAATTTTCTGCAACTGCTCCACCGGGTTCGGCGCGGCGCCCAACAGCCACACCTGCCCGGTTTGTTTGGGTATGCCGGGTGTTTTGCCGGTGCTCAATAAAAAGGTTGTGGACTACGCCATAAAAATGGCGCTGGCGACGCACTGCACGATCAACGCGCAAAACGTCTTTGCGCGGAAGAATTATTTTTATCCCGACCTGCCCAAGGGCTACCAGATTTCGCAGTACGCCTATCCGCTGGCGGAGCACGGTTACATTATTATCGAGACGGGCGAGGGGCCCCGGAAGATCGGCATCACCCGGATTCACATGGAAGAGGACGCAGGCAAACTGATTCATGACGACAATAACCCGGCAAGCTATGTGGACCTGAACCGAACCGGTGTGCCGCTCATTGAAATTGTCGGCGAGCCGGACCTCCACTCGCCCGAGGCGGCGGCGGAGTACCTCCGTTGCCTGCATGAAATTCTGGTGTACCTGGAAATCTGCGACGGCAACATGGAAGAGGGGTCTTTCCGCTGCGACGCCAACGTGTCCATCCGGCCCAGCGGGCAGAAGGAGTTCGGCACCCGGACGGAACTCAAAAACATGAATTCTTTCCGCAACGTGCAGCGCGCGCTGGAGTATGAAGTCCGGCGCCAGCAGTATCTGGTGGAAAGCGGCGAGAAAGTTGTGCAGGAGACCCGCCTGTGGGACGACGCGCAGGGCGTGACGAACCCTATGCGCAGCAAGGAAGAAGCGCACGACTACCGCTATTTCCCGGATCCCGACCTGGCGCCGGTGGTTGTGGATGAAGCCTGGGTGGCCGCAATTCACGCCGGTATGCCGGAGTTGCCGCGGGCCAGGCGTGAGCGGTTTGTGAACGATTATCAAATTCCGGCCTACGACGCGGGTGTGCTGACCGCCGACAAGGCGCTGGCCGATTATTATGAAGAGGTCGTGAAATTGTGCGGCAAGCCGAAAATCGCCAGTAACTGGGTCATGGGCGATGTCCTGAAGTTTCTCAATGAAGACAGGCAAAGTATCCGTACATGTCCTATCCCGGCAAAATCCCTGGCCGGCATGATCGGTCTTATTGAAGAAGGGACCATCAGCGGCAAGATCGCCAAGGAAGTGATTGCCGACATGTACGCGACCGGCAAAACGCCGCAGGAGATTATTGAAGAAAAAGGTCTGGTGCAGATTACCGATGAAGGGACGCTGGCCAAGACCATAGCGGAGATCATCGAGTCCAACCCGGGCCAGCTTGCGGACTACCGCGGCGGCAAGGAAAAGCTCTTCGGGTTTTTTGTCGGCCAGGTGATGAAGGCGACCCGGGGGAAAGCCAATCCGCAGATGGTGAATGACCTGCTCAGGAAAATGCTGGCATGATCAAAACGGTTTTCTGGAAAAATAACGCCGTGGTCCTGATCGACCAGAATGCTCTGCCTCTTGTGGAGCGGCAGGTGGTCTGCTCCGACTACCGCGGGGTAATTGCCGCCATCCGGGATTTGACGGTGCGCGGCGCTCCGGCCATCGGTGTGGCTGCCGCCATGGGCGCGGCGCTGGGAGCGCTTGCGCTTTCACAGGAACCCGGCGAAAAATTCAAAAAAAAATTCAACGCGCTCTGCGATGAAATCGCAGCCGCCAGACCCACGGCCCGTAATCTTTTCTGGGCGCTGGAGCGGATGAAAAAGCATCTGAACGAAGTCATCCGTTCGGGAAAGAGAAATCCGGCCCGCGAGCTGGTCCGGGAGGCGAAGCGCATCTGCGCCGAGGACATTGAAATCAACCGGGAGATGGGCCGCCGCGGCGCGGCGCTTTTTTCCGACGGGGATCATGTTCTCACGCACTGCAACGCGGGCGCGCTGGCGACGGCCGGCTATGGCACTGCGCTGGGCGTGCTCCGCGCGGCCGCGGCCGAAGGCAGGAAGCTGCATGTGTATGTGGATGAAACGCGTCCGGTTCTGCAGGGGGCGAGGCTTACCGCCTGGGAAATGAAGAAGGAAAAAATTCCCGCAACGCTGATTTGCGACAACATGGCGGGAGCTCTGATGCGTCAGGGAAAAATCAACAAGGTCATTGTCGGCGCCGACCGCATCGCGGCCAACGGCGACGCGGCCAATAAAATCGGGACGTATCCGCTGGCCGTTCTGGCGCGGGTTCACCGGATTCCTTTTTATATTGCCGCCCCGGTTTCCACGTTTGATTTCTCGATCAAAACGGGAGAGGACATTCCCATTGAAGAGAGACAGGCGGACGAAGTGACGATGTTTCGCGGCGTTGTAATCGCCCCGAAGGGAGTGAAAGTTTACAATCCGGCGTTTGACGTAACGCCGGCGCGGCTGATTACGGCGATGATCACGGAAAGAGGCGTCCTGACGCCGCCCTTCCCGGCGGCCATTGCCCGCCTGCAAAAAGGGGAAAAATGAAACTGCTGCTTTTTGATTTTGACGGCGTTCTGGTGGATTCGCTGGACGTTTATGAAAAAACCGTGACCGATTGTCTCAACGCGATCGGCCGGCCGCTCGCGCGCGGCCGGGAAGAGTTCCTGGAGCTTTTTGAGGGCAACTTTTACCAGTCGCTCGAAGACAAGGGCGTGGACATGAAAAAGTTTTCAGATGCGTCCGTGGACATTCTGGCAAAAGTCCGTTACGCCGACATGAAGCCTTTTTTCGCAATCCGGCCGGTGCTGCAGGAGCTGAAGAAAAACCATCCCCTGATCATCATCTCGTCCAATGACGCGCCGACGATCAGGGAAGCCCTGCGCCTGTATGATTTCAACGGGATCTTTGACGATATTCTGGGGTGCGATTTCATGCTGAGCAAAAAGGACAAGATCCTTCACGTCATTCAGAAATACAAAGTTACGTTGCAGGATATTTATTACATCGGCGACACGACCGGCGATATGAAAGAAGGCAGGCAGGCCGGCGTCAAAACCGTGGCGGTGACCTGGGGCTGGCATTCCCGGGAAAAATTGGCCGCGACCGCGCCGGATTACCTGTTTGACCGGCCGGAAGAGCTGCTGAAGCTCAACTGACAATTCCGTCATTTCTTGTTTAAAGGACACACCTTAACTGCCGGCAGTGCTATGCGGCTTTTCTTTTCTCCGAGGGGCGGGAGCGCCCTGCAATAGTCCCTGCGAATTCTAAGTACCCTGCTTGACAGAACGCACAGGGAGAGCCCGAAAGCGGTCGTCATTTGATGGGTAATCCCAGTATTTTCTACCCTCGCTAAAATGGAAGTAAGCTGTCTGGGAGCTACGTGTATCGGAAGCCCAAAGAGCCACGCAAGTTAGCCGTATCAATTCTGTTGTACGGAGATCATATTTTCGGTCAACAAAGAGACTGACATAGGTACATGTTGATTTGTAAGTTACGTAATTTTCAAAACTATATAATGCTGCCAATTCATTTTGAGTTGGTAGCCTCCAGTCCGAATAACCGCCAGCACGATAATGCTCACAATAGGATTTTGCGTTTTGCCAGTTTATATTACTGCCATTGTCTTTTGATGCCCACATTAAGTTAGTCTTTGTGTCTAGAACAGTTCCGTTATTATATGCGACGAAACGGCCATCCCTCCGAATTTCTTTGGATTCGGAAACTGACTTTGATCTCAACGCAGTTTGTATGTTGGGATCGTTCAAAAGCCTACTGAGATGCAATCCTGCGCCTACCTCTGGAGAATCAACTATTCCATCGCCATCCCCTATGTTCTTGTGGGTAGCAGCACTAATAGCTATTTCTTCACCTTTTTCGTCGTAGATTTGCAGTTGTGCATTTATCCCAGATTACGCAATAGGGTTCAATTTTGGAAGGGTTACAGGCAACGAGAAGCGTGATGTTTTGTCCCAAAGCCCAAGAAACCACTCCCGGCGTTTCATGGCCAGTGATAATTTTAGAATGCGACGGTTGCCGTCT
>JAAZHX010000204.1 GCA_012510495.1 Smithella sp. | reverse complement strand
TCCTTATAGACCGGGATGCTCTCGCCCGTGATCATTGCCTCGTCGACGGACGAACCGCCCGACACGACGCGCCCGTCCGCGGGAAACGACCCGCCGGGCTTCACGACCACCTGATCACCGACCTTCAGATTCTCCGCGAAAACCGTGAACTCTTCCCCTTTAACCCGCACCGTCGCCGTCTTCGGCGTCAGATCAAAAAGCTTTTGGATCGCTTCCGTCGTCCGCCCCTTGCTTCTCGCCTCCAGAAATTTCCCGAGCATGACAAGCGTCACGACCACCGCGGCCGACTCAAAGTACAGGTGCTCGACCATATCGGTCTGCCCGCCCGCGATCCGAATGACCGCGTATACCCCGTAAAGGAACGCCGCGGAAGTCCCGACCGCGATCAGCGAGTCCATATTCGGAGCCCGCTTCAAAAGCAGTCGAAAACCCTTGGTATAAAACTGATAACCGGCGATCAACACCGGGATCGTCAGGATCATCTGCACCAACGCAAACGTAAGCGGATGCCCGTGCATATCCATAAAACTTGGAACCGGCAACACGCCGCCCGGGATCATATGCGACATCGCCAGATAGAAGATCGGTAACGCAAATACCGCCGCGACGATCAAACGGATCATCACCTTCCGCGCGTCCGCCCGATGCCCGCCGAGCACCTCCCCGGCACTCGAAGCCTCTTCATCAATGAGACCGTAGCCGATATTTTCGACCGCACGCATAATCGCATCCGGCCGGATCACATTCTCGTCGAACGCGACGCGCATCCGTTCCATCGGCAAATTCACATCACAGGTCACCACGCCCTCGGTCGAGCGGCACGTCTTTTCGACAAAAGCCGCGCACCCCGCGCACGTCATCCCCGTTACCTTAAAAACCTTCTCCGTCATACCAAACACCACATCTCTATAAAAAAGTGGAAATACCCGCAAACAAGCATCCACACTCATTGTGCGCGAAAAGCGCCGCGCGAAACGTAACATATGTTACACCATCACGCCGCCGTATCGCCTCCCGACCCCCTCCGACCCTCTTATAAAGAAACCCGACCCGAATCCCCTCCAAAAAAGCCCCAAAATCCCCACTATTCGCAAATCTCCATTGACAATGCCGACCGTAATCGTTAAAATTTCATGGCAGGTTGTACCGCGCCGCCAACCTGAGGGAAGACCTCCCAAAAGCCTGAACGAAACAAATGGAGAGATGGCTGAGCTGGTCTAAGGCGCACGACTGGAAATCGTGTGAACGCTAATACCGTTCCGAGGGTTCGAATCCCTCTCTCTCCGCCAAACATTATGAAATGAAACCAGTGGAAAAAAGATGAAAGGGGTGCCGTTGCTACGTGCATCCTCTTAACCATCAGACTACCCCACTGGTTTCATTTCGTCAAGATGTAATCGTTTGCTTTTTCAACTGTGTTTATATTTTTTTCATTAAGTTATGGTTAATATGGCAGCGGCGCAGAACCAAAGCAATAACTTCTCTGCTGTTGTGCCCTATGACATGGAGCAGCAACGCAAGGAGAGCAAGGAGTTTCTTGACGATCTGACCACCCGCGACCAGCGCATGATGTTCGCCGTTCTGACG
>JAAZHX010000326.1 GCA_012510495.1 Smithella sp. | reverse complement strand
GATGTGCCCTTCACCGGTCAAAACCGTGCCGTCTACCGGAATTTTCGCGCCGGTTTTGACGAGCAGGATGTCGCCAACATCAACTTCGTCAACTTCAACTTCGACAAACTCACCATTCTCAAGCTGCTTGAGAGCACTCTCAGGTGCCATCTCGGTTAGTTCCTTGATGGCGGAACGAGTTTTGTTTAGCGTGCGCTGCTCGAGGTAGGCGCCGAAGAGAAACAGAAAAGTCACGATGGCAGACTCTTCGAAATTTTGAATCAGGAAGGCACCGAACACGGCGATGGTCACCAGGAGGTCAATGCTGACAACTCTGACCCGCAAAGCCTGGTAAGCCTGGATTGCGATCGGCGCAATTCCAATCACGGAGGCGGCCGTGAAAGCTATCGTGGCGATGGTCTCGTTCCGCAATGCAAAGCGGCTGAAAAAACCGAACACAATCAGGATTGCTCCGATAATTGCTATCTGGTTCTTCTTGCTTAGAATGAAACGTTGCAAAGTATTACTGCTTTCTTATCATGGTTGCTGCTTGGGACATATAGGCGCTGTCGAGTTCAGAAAGCATATTATAAACAGCCTCGTAGGTTTCACAAACATCGCCCGGCACGGCGTAATTGTCGCTGATCGCTCTTAGTTTCGAGAATTCTTCTGTGAGGTCGGGTGTTTCTGCGGGGTTTGCCTCGATTTTTGCGATTATCTTTTCATAAATCGCCCGGACGTCATGAAACTCGGGATGATGCGGACCATGCACCCGATCCACAACCGGGATATATTGCTTCAGGGTTGGGTGAAGCCTGTTGTATGCTTCTGTAAATGTGGTGTTTGTCATCTTTTACCTCTATATAAAGCAATTTTCAAGGAGAAGGAATGCTCAACCTCCAATTATTACCGTAAATATCTTACCTGACATTCTAACGGTCAGAAATTTTTTGTACTGTTTGTTTATGATTAATAAATTCTTAGAATATCGTTTGTAATTTACGACGAATATGTATTGTTAAGATTAATAGAAGCCTGACGATTATTTAGGCGAGACAAAGTGAATTACCTTCTGCTTTACTAAGAAATTGCACTATAATTTGTTTGGAGGAGCTGTTCCTTTTAAGGGATTGAGACAATCTGTTTTCGTGTCGGTTACTATGTGAAATTTTTAACTGGAAATCTGCGGCTCAATATGGTGGAGCAGTAAACCCAGTTTTGTTAATTATCTAAAAACAATACATTTTCATTGGAGGGATTACATGGCAGAAAAAACGCAGGGAGTTGTTGACTGGTTTGAGCCCAAAAAGGGATATGGTTTTATCAAGTGTGAAGTAAAAGTATTCCTTCACTACAAACAAATTGTTGATGGGACAGAATGGACGCTCAAAGCCGGGGATAAGGTTGAATTTGAGTTAGAACCGGAAGATGTCGTGCTTACATCCAAAAAAGTTATGCGTATAGGCTAAAGATCGTTCTCATAACCTCGATTTTCTGTTAGCGCTTTTGAAGCGTTTCTGTCGCTCTCCGGGAGCATGTTTTTAATTCTAAGGATTAATTTTTTTAATTTGCCATCATTATCTGGCAAAACAAAAGGAAAATTTCAAAATGATTTCGTAACCATAGATTATCTATCCTGAAGATCCCGGAAAGAAGCTATCTTTAGGAAACAAACAATTTAGCACAATCTGTCTTTTTAATCGAGGAGGAGGAAGTGATCAACGACAATGAACAGATCTATGAAGAGGAGTGCGATCTTGACACTTTTATCGAGAAACAGTCACATTAAAACTACCTTCAATGGTAAAATTTCGGGAACCAGATCGCATTATCAAGGAGGGAAGGTGAGCAAGATCGCAGTACAACAGGTCGGGGGTGGTCGGGCATCGGTAATTGGATATAAACTCACTGGGATAAGGGCGAATGAACCGAACCAGAATCCTTTTTACGTGTACGATCGCCATTATAAGAAAATCACAAATTTCATTAACACACTATACAGAGACGGAGCGCGAATCACCTATTGTCTGAGGACAATGGTGCGACCATTTGTCGAAAAAGGACAGTTTGGTGATATTCAAATCGCCCTCCTGGTGAAGACAGAGGAGCGTTCAAAGTCAGCCATCGATCGACTTGCTGAATCGATCCGGCTTCTGCTGGGTGGAGTTTTTAAAAACCATCGCTGGGATATGATTGAAGATTCTGCAGAACTGGAGGGTTTTATCAACCCGCTCGAATGGGAACAATCCAGTCACGTAGAATTCAAGCGCAGACTCGAAAAGATCCAACTCGATAGTTTTCTGCCCGAACGGGCGGTTGGATTTCTGGAAAGAGCGATCGCTGAAGGTGAATCAGCCGAGACGATCGATTACATCCACCCGTACACGCTAGCTCAAGGTG
>JAAZHX010000019.1 GCA_012510495.1 Smithella sp. | reverse complement strand
GATCACCAATGATCAAAACTTTCTCAACATCGCCAAAGACTTCCGAGTCTGCCAGCCAGTCCACCATTGCCTGCGCGGCTGCCAGGCGGGTTTGGTTACAGTTCCCCTGCCCATCGCCTGTATCAGGGTCGCCATCACATGCGGAGCCCTTCGATTTGAGGTGGTTAACTGCCACGACAAATTGCTCACCGCTGACATTATCTTCAAAGACCTGCGCCAAAACCGGTCGGTTGGCAGTGTCTATAAAACGTGAGTCCACGCTCGAATTCAAGACCTTGTAATCACCAACCGGGGTGACCGAAGCGGGTTTGTAGAGGATCGCCTGCTTGATCGCGTCGGTGCCAATCGCGCCAGTATGGATATATGCGTAAGTACCTTCGCCCTGAATCTCGTTCAGCCCTTCCACCAAATCGGCAACGGGGTCGTCTCCGTTGGGTCGGTTGTTTTCGATCTCCATCAGACCATAGACATCGGCATTGATCTTATGCAGCGCTGCCACAATCTTGGCGCGCTGGCGTTCGAATTCCTCTTCGTTGTCGGCACCCCGGCATTCCATGTTGCTGGAAGGTCCACAGCGATTGCCGCTGCCATCCAGGGTGACAAAATAGTTCAAAACGTTAAAGCTGGCGATCGTCAGGTCGCCTTCAGCAATATCGGGTGCCTCTGAGCGCGGGTTAACGTCCTCATAAACCGCGCCCTGTGTGGGCTGGATGCGGTAAAGATCAAAACTGTAATCCATAATACCGGTCACACCAGTGAGTGTGCCCCCGCCGCGGAACAAGTTTTCGAGCGTGAATTCTTCACCATTCGGGTGGATGGCAGGATGAAGGTTCTGCGGTGTGCGCCCGTCGTCCAGGGTGATCCGGTCCAGCAGGTAAGCTTCTGCTGCTGCCTGGGCTGGCGCGCCGGGTTCAACAATCGCGGTGGGGGTCATGTGCCGCTGCGAGGTCAAGACAATCTCACCATAACGGTCATAGTTAAAATATTCAGAAATTATCAGGCTCTGCGGGAAGGTTACCAGCATGCCCTCGTACTTTTCAAAATCATCCACCGATTCAACCGGCAGGCTTATTTCTGTGGGTTCGATCACGTTCTCACTCGAGCAAAGCTGCATGGCAGAGCCAGTGAGCTGGGTGGTGGTGCCGCCATATTCGCCCACTTTACCGGTGACGCGCACCTTGTCACCCACAACCACATCGGGGGCGGTGATGTAATGGATAAAGATACCATCTGAGGTTGCATCATCATTATCGCCATCTTCATCCTGGATGTAAAAACCGTTCTTACCGCCGGTCTGGAAGTCACCAACCACCACACCTTCGGTTGTAACAGTCTGCTCTTCCATCGGCGATCTCATGCCAGAACCCTGGATCTCGTAAATTGGGGTAAAGTCACCACCGCAGCCTTCTGCGATGGTGAAGCTGAAGACGTAATCCTCTTCCATCTGGTCGATCGTCTCGTCCTGGTCGCTCACTTGCTCAGCCGCAACCGTCACCGTGCAGAGCTCACTGGCGCTGAAGTTATCTGCAGGGTCCAGCGTGAAAATTGGGTTGACTTCGGTGACCAAGGCATTGTGCGCGCCGGAATCGGCACAGCTGATCGTAAACCAGCCGTCGACAACCGTCACAGATTCGCTGAAAGTGATCGTGATATCTGTGTCAGGCGCGATGTTGGTGGCATCGTTCGCCGGCACTGTGGATGTTACTGAGGTGGGGAGGTCCACCGCAGGGCCACAATTAGTCGTGTGCCAACCTATTTCTGTGGTTGTGTTGTTCGGGAAGGTTTTCCACTCATCAACAGGATCAAAGGGGTCACTGCCGTCCGGGTCGCCTTCACATATTGTTGCCAGACGAGTTAATGTGTGGTCTTGCGTGGTATTGGGTGGAGTGCCCCAATAGTTGCTGGGGCGATCACCAATTTGACCAAACACGTCGACTGTATCGTTATCGGCAACTTTTCGGAGGGCAATCGCATCATCGCCGTTCCAGTTAGCAACATTATTGTTCGTCAAGTCTGCCACCGCAAGGATCGCAGGATCAGCGGATGCATGGGCTAAAACGAAGACTTCTCCATGAGCTAAGGTGCCAAAGAGCGTAATTGCATGAGTGGGAGATGATGCACCATTTGAATAGAGTTCCACTTTATATGCCGAAAGGTCTACATCCGCTCCAGTGCCATTAT
>JAAZHX010000155.1 GCA_012510495.1 Smithella sp. | reverse complement strand
GGCTAAAACAATACATTATTGTCGCATTATCCGCGTTTCAGGATATCATACTTTTTTATCTTATATCCCAAAATACGCTGCGTTAAACCCAACTCCGCCGAAGCACGACGTTGACAACCCCCTGTTTTTTTAAGCGCATCGACGATCATCTCACGTTCGAGATTTTCGACTTTTTCAGGCAAAGTCAACGCATCAGTTTCTTTGTTTTTTCGCACCATCTGAAGCGACGGCGGAAGATGGTCCGACCGGATCACATCTTCATCACACAGCAATACCGCCCTTTCTATACAATTTTCAAGCTCCCGCACATTACCGGGCCAGTGATAACTTGTCAGCATCTCGATTGCCGGAGTCGAAATGCGTTTAATGTTCTTTCCGTTTTCCTTTGCACATTTTTCAAGAAAAGAATCCGCCAGCAGCATCACGTCATTTTTACGATCGCGCAGCGGCGGCATATAAATCGGAAATACATTGATACGATAATACAAATCTTCACGAAACAGCCCGTTTTTGATCTCTTCTTCAAGATTTTTGTTCGTCGCAACAATGATGCGGACATTGGATTTTATTGTCTCATATCCTCCGACCCTTTCAAACTCCTTAAACTGAATAACACGAAGCAGCTTGACCTGAAGATTGAGCGAGAAATCTCCGATCTCATCCAGGAATATCGTCCCGCCGTTGGCAAGTTCAAAACGCCCCATTTTTCGATCGACTGCCCCGGTAAAAGCCCCCTTTTCATGCCCGAACAGCTCGCTTTCAAGCAGGTTTTCCGGCAAGGCCGTACAATTTACTTTAATGAACGGCTTCTCTGCACGATAGCTGTTGTAATGAACGGCATGGGCGATCAGATCCTTACCCGTACCGCTTTCACCCCGGATCAGGACCGTTGCGTTACTGTTGGCCACCTGCTCAATCAGGCGATAAACCTCGACCATCGCACTGCTGGTCCCGACCATGTTATTTATATTGAACTTGCTCTTCAGCTCCCGCAACAACCGTTCGTTCTCGGTACGTAACTCCTTTCGGTCGGTTTCCACAAGTTTATTCAGCTTGACGGCCTGTGCGATCATCGTCGCCACGACTTCAAGCAGACGAACATGAGCGTCGAAGTCATCCCCTGTGCGCACCTTGCGATCAACGCTGATTGCCCCGATGGTCTTTCCCTCCAGTTTGATCGGTACACAAAAAAAAGCTATACGCTGTCCTTTGGTATAGCTGCGTTGACCGGTTTTAGCCAGAAACCTTGGGTCTTTGCTGATATCCGGCACGACGACTTCTTTTCCGGTTTGAACGACAAGTCCGGTGACCCCCTCGCCGACTTTATACGTTACCTGTTTTTTGGATTCATCGCTTAGACCATGCGCCACCTTGATGGTGATCATCTCTTTGTCGGCATCCAAAAGCGTGATCGCCCCGCGTTCAAGACACACGTGGATTTCCAGAGCCTTCAGGATAGATTCCAGCGTTGCCTCCAGATTCAGTGAATCCGCAAACGCCTTGGCCACATCCGCCAGCAGCCCTACTTCACGTCCCAGTTTTTTCGCCATTTCTACCTCTTTCCGGTCAAAACCTTACCGTCTTTTCTATAAAACCACTTGGTTGAGGACATTTTTGTTGCAATATCATAGCTATCATACAAATTTGTAACCCTTTCCCGCAATAGGAAAATACAATGTTTTTGGATTTTTCCCTTAAGTATATTTGTGATCTGGAACAGGTTTGGTTTTCTCAGTATTGACCGGAAGAATGATTTCGGCATACAATAAAAAAAGCCCCTTCTGAAATATTCAGGAGGGTGTCCTTTTCATAGTTG
>JAAZHX010000237.1 GCA_012510495.1 Smithella sp. | reverse complement strand
TTGCTGTTCTGCCTGTTCTCCCCATAGGACAGCGACCAGCCGCAATCCGCACATTTTACCAATCCGGAAAAAATCTGCGTCGTACCATCCTTGCACTTTCTGCGGCGGTTTGCTATCTGCTCCTGTACCTGCCGGAAAACCTGTTCGCTGATAATCGGCTCCTGCGTGTTCTCTACCCGCACCCATTCACTTTGGGGCTTGCGTATCCTCCGCTTGTTCTTAAAGGAAATGTTTGTTTCCCGGTAGTGGATGGTATGGCCGATATAGGTTTCGTCTTTCATAATGCTCTTGACCTGGGCTATCGTCCATGCGTAGCTTTTTTCCTCTGGCGCACCCGCATAGATGTTTGCAAAAGTCCCGTCACGCTGGAAATTGATAAATCCCGGTGTGGGAACCTTTTCCATAATCAGTATTCTTGTGATACTGGCCGCCCCTCTGCCATGAATGGCAAGGTCAAAAATCTTCTCCACTATCCAGCGGGTTTCCTCGTCGATTATCAGCTTGTTTTTGATTTCCGGGTGTTTCCTGTACCCGATGGGAGCATAGGCGCCGATACGCTGTCCTGTGGCAAACTTCGCTTTGAAAGCGGCCTTTACCTTGCGGCTCGTATCTTTCGCAAACCATTCATTAAACAGGTTTTTGAACGGGACAAAATCGGAAAGCCCTTTCTCTGTGTCCTCATTCTCCGCAACGGCGATGTAGCGCACCCGTTTTTCCGGGAACAGAAATTCCAGATAGTAGTCCATCATCACATGTTCCCGCCCGAAACGGGAAAGGTCTTTCGTGACAATGCAGTTTACTTTTCCGGCTTCCACATCGTCCATCATGCGCTGAAAATCCGGGCGTTCAAAGTTCGTCCCCGACCAGCCATCGTCCACATACTCACCGACTACATGAAGTCCCTGTTCCTTTGCGTACTGTTGCAGGATTGTCCGCTGTGTTTCAATGCTTACGCTGTCACCATAGTTTTCATCGTCCCGGCTCAATCTCATATAAAGCGCCGTGTTGTAAATCGTAGTATTGTAAGGTTGTTTCACCGTTAAAAATCCTCCTTCTAAAGAAACAACCCACGCTTACAATACTTTTGCTCTATGGCAATTATATCATAAGCGTGGGCGTGTTATCAATGATGGGCTATCAGGTTGAAGCGGCTTTTTCTGCGGTATGCCGCACCACATCTACAATCAGATCACCGAGGGGCTTCCCGCCTGCGGCGAAGTGTTCGGAGATTTTTATACGGTTGTTCCCACATACAAAATACTGCGTGCCGTTCTCTGCTTGTATAACCTGCCCTGTTCGGGGTGTAAAAATATCGCTTTCACTTTTTGCCATCCAGTGTCCTCCATATTCAGTTTTCAAGGTACAATGCCGCACAAAGGCGGCGAAAATTTCTGCTTATATCTATCACCTTTCCTTTACCGTGTGCCGCTGCTGCCGTTTCAGTTCCGCCAGTATATCCGGCGGGATACGGTCAACCAGCCGCTGTAAATTGTCCAGTTCGCTTTTCAGCTTTGCCCGTTCCATCGTATCTTTCATCTTTCCTTTTTCGCTGGCCTTTGCCCTTGCTTCCAACTTCTCATTCTCCGCCAACAGGTCATTGATTGTGACCTTGTACTTTTTCAGTTGCCCGGAGAAGTTCTCCATCTGCGGGAACCACTTTTTCAGCATGGAGAGGGCTTCCTCTTTTTTCTTTCCGGCGTTCAGCGGGTTAATGCCGTCAAGGGCGGCTTCAATGGCTCTTGCC
>JAAZHX010000039.1 GCA_012510495.1 Smithella sp. | reverse complement strand
GGCCGTACACGGTGCAGGGCCGCGTGATGATCGCCGGGAAGCCTTGCCGGATGCAGCCCCAGACAATATCCTCGCCGTCGCGTTTGCTCCTGCCGTAACAATCCCGCGGATTCCGGGGGCTGTCTTCCCGGAAGGGAGTGCCCTGGTAATGGCCGTACACGCTGGTGGAACCGACATGAACATAGCGCTTGACGCCTTTTTTCATCGCAAGTTGTGTGATTCTTCTGACGCCTTCGACGTTGGTGGGAGCAAGGGATTCGTAAGGTGTGGAAAAATTGCAGATCGCCCCGAGATGAAAAATCCGGTCCACCTCCCCTTCAAACAGCCCCGGCAGCGTTTCGGGTTTGGTGAGGTCGGCGGGAACATATTCAACCCCCAGACGGTCGAAAAATGATGTGTCCTTGCGGGGGCGGGCGGACGCCCGGACCCGGACTCCTTTTGCGGCCAGAAATTCAACTAGGTGACTTCCCATAAATCCGGCGGCGCCGGTAACCAAGGTAATGCCTTTAAATTCCATGATCTCCTCCACTGAAGTTGATCACACACAAAATAATTTCAGGCTTTTTTTCGACAAGCTCGTTTCATGTTTTTTTCTATTTCTTTTTTGGCATGGTGGAGCCATTCCAGGTACATCTGATTCTGCGTCACGCCGAGCTCAGCCAGGAGGCGGACATACACGCCCTGCTGTTCCCACTTTTTGCGGTTGGTCTGCCGGCGCTTCAACTGGGATTCGAAAAATTCAATCTGCTCGCCGATGGTTGCGAGGGCGCTCGCGTCTTCCCCGAATCCGAAGAAGGCAAATTTGAGCAGAAACGGGTCCCGGATGAGGATGGACTTTACGGTAGGTTCGGTGAGCCATTTCGACAGCTCCATCACTCCCTTGGGCGTGATGGAATAAAGTTTTTTCTGGGGGCCGCCGTTTTCCGACGGCGCGATTTCCAGCATATTCACCAGCCCCTCTTCCTGCAATTGCCTCAGGCTGGGATAAATCTGTCCGAAATTGATCGACCACATGTGGCCGAAATTTTTTTCAATGTGCGCCTTGATCCGGTAACCGTGCATGTCCGAATACTGCAGGAGTCCAAGAATAGCGTATTTGATCGACATCGGTTTTCTCCTCTTTGCTTGGATGGGAGGCTATATATTTTTTATATACTTGTCAACATTTTTTTTATACAATGAAACCACTGCTGTCCAAATTACCCCGGATAAGATAATTTGCCATTGAAAACATTGCTTATTTGGACTGGTTTTGTCCATTTCTGAAATCACGTTTCCCGTTTTTTTTATCATGTGCTGTCCCAATTCCTAAAGTTGCAATTTCGCTTGCGGTTGAATATTGAATAAAGGTGGACCCTCAAACGGATCATTGAGCCATTTCCAGTTCATCGAACTTCCATCGGGCATGCGCCCAGCAGCCGACTTCGATGATTTCGTCTTTTTTGAAGAGTTCATCATATCCGCCATAGGTATCGGCATGGACATACCCCCGGTAGTTATCCAGAAAATCCAGAGGCCGTTTCTTCACGCGATCCATGGAAAAATCATACACGGTCAAAGGAGGCCCCGTTCCGCCCCGGACATAAACCCACATCCGGGCTTTCTTAAACTTTCCCGGATTGTTTCTATGATCCTGAAGGGCCACCGGAGTGTCATCGGTAAACAGGATGCCGCTTTCCAAAACTGCCTGCCTCAAAATCGGATGGAGAATCTTGATGCTTTCATGTATCTGCATCAGCCATCCGGATTGAGTGCCCCGGGGGATATCCACTTTCTCTCTTTGGAAGATGGTATCCTGGCGACAATGCGGCAGATGATCGGCAAACTTGCTGACAATCACATGGGACATAAGCCCCACATCCGCCTTGCATCTGGCAATGGGAGAATCAGACAGGGGCGCCGAAACAACGCCTTCATTGTCCGGTAAGGCATGTTTCAGCCACCAAGTGGGGCACACGGCAATGTTTGAATATGGACAGATTGACAGAAAACCTTGCAGATATGGCATAAGCGCCAAGCGCTCCG
>JAAZHX010000183.1 GCA_012510495.1 Smithella sp. | reverse complement strand
GGATTTGAGAATCAAAGAAATAGTCTGAAAGAAAGGGGCCGGCGTATGCCGGGCCCCGTCGCCGGTGAACTAATCTTTGAACACCGCCCCGGTGGAAGCGGAAGTCACCATTTTCGCGTAGCGCGCCAGATAGCCCGAGGTGATCGCCGGCCTCCAGGGTTTGAGCGCCTTGCGGCGTTTTTCCAGCTCCGCGTCGGCCACTTTCAGCGTCAGCTTTTTGGCCGGAATGTCGATGGCAATGACATCGCCTTCTTTCACCAGCGCAATCGGTCCTCCTTCCGCCGCTTCCGGCGAGATATGGCCGATGGCCGCGCCCTGCGTGCCGCCGCTGAAGCGCCCGTCGGTGAGAAGGGCCACGGACTTGTCCAGGCCCATGCCGACAATGGCCGACGTGGGAGAGAGCATTTCGCGCATGCCCGGGCCCCCTTTCGGCCCTTCGTAGCGGATCACGACAATGTTACCCGGTTTGATCTTTCCCCCGAGAATCGCGGCAATGGCCCGGTCTTCGGAATCGAACACGCGGGCTCTGCCTTCATTGACCTGCATGGCGGGTGCCACGGCGGACTGCTTGACCGCCGCGCCGTCCGGCGCGAGGTTCCCTCGCAGGATGGCAATTCCGCCCTGCTTTGAGTAGGGATTATTGAGCGGACGGATAACCGCTTCGTTGAACACCCGGGCGGCCTTCAAATTGGCGCCCACTTTTTTTCCGCTGACCGTCAGACACTTCTCGTTGATGACGCCCAGTCTGGCGATCGTTTTCATGACGGCCTGAATGCCGCCGGCCGCGTCGAGATCTTCGATGTGATGCGGTCCTGCGGGGCTGAGTTTGCAGATATTGGCGGTCTTTTCGCTGATTTTGTTGAAAAGGTCCAGGTCCAGTTTAATCCCCGCCTCATGGGCGACGGCCGGAATGTGCAAAACGGTGTTCGTGGAGCAGCCCAGCGCCATATCGACGGCAATGGCGTTTTTGAAGGCGGCTTGTGTCGCGATGTCACGGGGTCTCACGTTCTTTTTGAGCAGTTCCAGTATTTTCATGCCCGCCTTTTTGGCCAGGCGATGCCGCGCGGCAAGCACCGCCGGAATCGTGCCGTGCCCGGGCAGTCCCAATCCCAGCGCCTCCGTGACGCAATTCATGGAGTTGGCCGTATACATGCCGGAGCAGGACCCGCAGCCGGGACAGGCGCAGTCTTCCAGCTGTTGCAACTGGGCGGAGGTCATCTTTTTGGCCTTGACCGCGCCGACGCCTTCAAACACAGAGATGAGATCAACGGCTTTGTCCTGGAATTTGCCCGCGAGCATCGGTCCGCCGCTGATAAAAATGGACGGAATGTTGAGCCGCAGCGCCGCCATAAGCATGCCGGGAACAATCTTGTCGCAATTGGGGATGAACACCAGCGCGTCAAACGGATGGGCCATGGCCATGATTTCAATGGAATCGGCGATCAACTCCCGGCTGGCCAGAGAATATTTCATGCCGGCATGGTTCATGGCGATGCCGTCGCAGACGCCAATGACGGGAAATTCAACGGGGGTGCCCCCGGCCATGCGGATGCCCGCTTTTACATCCTGCGCAATTAAATCCAGATGGATATGGCCGGGAATGATTTCGTTGGCCGAGTTGACGACGCCGATCAGAGGCCGCGCAATTTCTTCATCGGTATAACCCATCGCCTTGAAGAGCGAACGGTGCGGCGCCCGCTCCGGTCCTTTTTTCATGAGATCACTTCGCATGTTGTTCTCCCTCATATCAATTAAATCGCAGCACCCGCGAGCCGCAGCTCACGGGCAACTTCCCCGCCCCAGGCGGGCGGAGATTAAGGTGGTACTATTTCTTTCTTTTCTCCGGTCTCAGGTCCCTCACGGCCGCGCCGGCCTGCCACATTTCGGAGTTACGCATTTCCGCGAGTTCCGCGTTAAGCTTCTCCTTGTAGTCCGGAGCGCTGTTGGCGCGCAGGACAATTTCCGTTTCCCTGCCGGCGGCAACGGACTGGTAAAGTTCCGCGAAAACCGGCTCTACCGCTTTGCGGAATTTATGGCGCCAATCCAGCGCGCCGCGCTGCGCCGTAGCGGAGGTGTTGGCATACATCCAGTCCATGCCGTTTTCACCCACCAGGCGAATCAGGCTCTGCGTCAGCTCTTCGACCGTTTCGTTGAACGCTTCGCTTGGCGTATGGCCGTGCTTGCGCAGTTCGTTATATTGCGCTTCCATGATGCCGGCCAGCGCGCCCATCAGCGCGCCGCGCTCGCCGGTGAGGTCGCTGTAAACTTCCATCTGGAAAGTTGTTGGAAATAAAAATCCCGAACCGATCGCGATGCCCAACGCCAGAGTCCTGTCTTTGGCGCGCCCTGTGGCGTCCTGATGAACTGCGAAACTGGAGTTAATGCCGCTGCCGTCCAGGAAATTGCGCCGCACGCTGGTGCCGGAGCCTTTGGGCGCAACCATGATGACATCGACGAAATCAGGCGGAACAACGCCGGTCTGATCGCTGTAGACGATAGAGAAGCCGTGCGAGAAATACAGCGCGTCGCCTTTCTTTAAGCGCGGCTTGACTTTAGGCCAGAGAATCATCTGCGCCGCATCGGACACCAGATACTGGATGATGGTGGCTTTTTCCACCGCTTCTTCGATCGGGAAAAGCGTCCGGCCGGGAATCCAGCCGTCGGCGATGGCCTTGTCCCAGTAAGATTTGTCTTCCGGAGACTGGCCGATGATGACATTGATCCCGTTGTCTTTCATGTTGAAGGCCTGCGCGGGACCCTGCACGCCGTAACCCAGCACCGCGATGACTTCCTGCTTTAAAACGTCCTGTGCCTTTTTCACGGTGAATTCTTCCGAGGTCACCACGTCTTCGATGGTGCCGCCAAAATTGATTTTTGCCATAAAACCCTCCTGTTGACTTAATGTCGGTTTTGTTAATCGTCCAGCTTCAAGGCTACCAGACCTGTCCGCGTGACGTCGGTCACGCCCAGCGGCTCCAGGCGCGCCAGCGCAAAGTCGATCTGTGTCTTGTCTCCGGTGATTTCGACGACGGCGAACGTGTCGCCTGCTACAATCACTTTCCATCGGTTGGCGTCGATAGTCTTCCTGATCTCTTCCGTGTTGGTGTCCGTCAAGTTCACCCGGACCAGCATCATCTCGCGATGGATGGATTCGACATTGGTCAAATCGTCAGTGGAGATCACGTCCACCAGCTTCTGCAGTTCATTGACAATCCGGTTGATGGTCGCCTGCGACCCGATGGTCGTCATGACGATTTTGGAAATGTCGTTTTGCGTCGTGGTGTTCACGCAAAGGCTGTCAATGTTATAGCCTTTGCCGCCCAGCGTTCCGGCAATCCTGGCCAGCACATCCGGCTTGTTATAAACCAGGATTGAAATAATATGGTCCTTTTTTTCCATGCTTTACCCTCTCTCTGCCGTTAGGATGATAATTCTATCAGTTGATCATTTCCCGGGTGCCCAGGGCCATCTGGCTGATCGACTCGCCCGGATGTACCATGGGATAGACGCATTCCTCGCGCGAAACGCGGAAGTCCATCAGCGCCGGCCTGTCCACGGCCAGCCCCTGTTTCAGGACGGCTTCCACGTCGGCCGGTTTTGTCGCCCGGAGTCCGACCACGCCGAACGCTTCCGCAAGTTTCACAAAATCGGGCGCGTACGTCATGTCCGTCTGGGAATAACGTTTTTCATAAAAAAGTTCCTGCCACTGGCGCACCATGCCCAGGTAGCCGTTGTTAAGCAGAACCACCTTGACGGCGATGTTGTACTGGGCGGCCGTGGCCAGTTCCTGGATATTCATCTGGATGCTGCCGTCGCCGGCGATGTCCACCACCTGCCGGTCGGGAAAAGCGCACTTGACGCCGATGGCGGCCGGCAGTCCGAAGCCCATGGTTCCCAGTCCCCCGGAAGAAATGAAAGTATTGGGTTTCTCGAAGCCGAAGAACTGCGCCGCCCACATCTGGTTCTGGCCGACTTCCGTGGTAATGATCGCGTTGCCTCCCGTGAGCCTGTGCAGGGTTTGAATGACGAACTGCGGTTTGATGACTTCCCCGTTTTGACAGTAGGTCAGCGGCGTCTTTTCCCGCCATTCTTCAATTTCGGAAAGCCACGCCTGCCGCAGCGCGCCGTCCGGTTCATAGTGGTGTTCCTCGAGGAAGCGATGCAGATCCGAAAGGGTGGATTTGGCGTCGCCGACAATCGGCAGGTCCACGGTTACATTTTTATTGATGGAAGACTGATCGATGTCTATATGAACAATTTTGGCTTCCGGGGCAAAAGTATCGATCGAACCGGTGACGCGGTCGTCGAAGCGCACCCCCACGGCCAGCAGGAGATCGCAATGGCTCACGGCCATGTTGGCGTAATAGGTGCCATGCATGCCCAGCATGCCCAGCCACAGCGGATCGCTCGCCGGAAAGGAGCCCAGGCCCATGAGTGTTCCGGTTACGGGGATCATGAATTTTCTGGCCAGGTCCGTCAATTCCCCCGCAGCCCGGCTCAGAATGACGCCGCCGCCCGTCATGATCAGGGGTTTCTTCGCTTCCTGAAGCATCGCCTGCAGGTTGGCCATTTTTTTCGGAGCGGGCTTATACGGGACTTCATGATTGCGAATCCTGATCTTGCCGGGATCATACTCGGTTTGCGTAGCCATAATGTTTTTAGGAAGATCCACCAGCACCGGTCCCGGTCGGCCGGAACGGGCGATATGAAACGCTTCTTTGATCGTCGCGGCCAGGTCTTCAATGTTGCGCACCAGAAAATTATGTTTGGTGCAGGGGCGCGTAATGCCGGTAATGTCGCATTCCTGAAAAGCGTCGTTGCCGATCAGTCCCGTCGGCACCTGTCCGGTAAACACCACCAGGGGAATGGAGTCCATGTTGGCCGTGGCGACGCCGGTGACCGCATTGGTGGCGCCGGGGCCGGATGTGACCAGGCAGACGCCCACCTTGCCGGTCGCCCGCGCATAACCGTCTGCGGCATGCACCGCGCCCTGTTCGTGGCGGACCAGAATGTGCCGGAGGTTGCTTTTGTAGATCTGATCGTAAATGTCCAGAACCGCTCCACCCGGATAGCCGAAAACGATGTTCACGTTTTCTTCTTCCAGTACTTTGAGCAGAATTTCCGTGCCTTTCATCCTCATCGAAAAAACTCCTTTGTTCCCTGTTGATTTCCTGCGGGCCGGATGCCTGAAAACCAAAAAGCCGCCTGTTTCTTTTGGAAAAAGCGGCTTCGTCTCCATAAAACAAAGCCGCGGGCTTTCGGGGCCCGCGGCTTGTATCTTCAGCTCTTAAAGATACAAAGCGGCAGACCCCATCGGTACGACGACTACGAGCCGTCTTACAAGGATTTGGGTCCGGATGTTGCCGCTGCTGAAATCTTTAAGAAACATCATAACGTCCTTCTAAATTCGGCCCCTTTTTAGCGAAAAATAATTTACTTGTCAAGGGCATTCTCGATTCGGCGCAATTTTTAACGGAACAGCTCTTCTCTTTCCCCGAACATTTCATTTCCGTCTTCGCCGGGCACAGCGCCCTCCAAAAAGCATTCCGTAATGGCGCCCGGTCCGGTGTCCGGCGCCGGCCTGCCGGTTTTGGCATCCACCCGGACGAACACAATGCCCGCCGGGGCATGAAATGCCTCCACAGGCTTGCCCTGCAGGGCTTTTTCCATGAAATAAAGCCAGATCGGCGCCGCTGCGCGGCCGCCCACCTCATGGCCCCCCAAAGATTTTTCTTGGTCGAACCCGACCCACACGCCGGCGATCAGAGACGGGGAAAAGCCGATGAACCAGGCATCGCGGACGTCATTAGTGGTCCCCGTTTTGCCGGCGACCGGACGCCCGATGCTTTTCACCCGCCGGCCCGTGCCGCTTTCCACGACGTCCTGCAGGATATACGTCGTCATAAAGGCGATGCGGGGATCGATTACCTGTTCCGAGAGAGGATGGGTTTCTTCAAAAACATTCCCGGTGCGGTCCACGATCTTCCGGATAAAGTAGGGCGATACTTTTTTCCCGCCGTTGGCCAGCACGCCGTAAGCACGGACCATTTCCTGCAGGGTGACGCCCGCTGATCCCAGCGCCAGGGAGAGATTGGCGGCCAGGGGTGATTCGATGCCCAGGTTGGCCGCGTAGGAAATCGCGTAGTCCACTCCGATTTCCTGCAGGATTTTAACAGTGACCACGTTGCGGGACTGCACCAACGCGGTCCTCATGGTAATGGGCCCCTGGAATTTTTCATCGAAGTTTTTCGGCTTCCAGAGGCCGTCGGGCTGCGACGGGTCTTCAAAAATAATCGGCGAATCCACAAACCGCGTGGAAGGATTCATGCCCTTGTCGAACGCGGCCGTGTAAATCAGGGGTTTGAAGGCGGAACCCGGCTGGCGGTACGACTGAACCGCCCGGTTAAACTCGCTTTTGGCGAAGTCCCGCCCGCCGATCATGGCGCGGATCGCGCCGGTTTTCACATCCATGCAGTACAGCGCGCCTTGCACCAGGCCTTTGTCGTATTTGTTCCGGGCTTCCATCTCCGAAAGGCCTTTCATCAGCGCGTCGCGGGCCGCGGTCTGCGCGGGGAGATTCAACGTCGTGTAAATGGTCAGCCCCTCCCTGTACAGGACATCCGCGCCGTATTTTTCCTGCACGTAACGGCGGACATGCTCCACAAAGTCAGCGGCAACCTTGTCTTTGGGCTTCATGGGCCTCAGGTTCAGCGGGGCGGCTGCGGCCTGCGCCATCTGGTCCTTGCTGATGAAGCCTTCTTCCTGCAGGCGTGTCAAAACGTAGATTTGCCGTTGTTTTGCCCGGCTGAAGTTGAAAAACGGGGAATAGGTGGTGGGGGCTTTCGGCAAACCGGCCAGGAGCGCCGCTTCCGGCAGTGTCAAATCCCGCGCGCTTTTGCCGAAGTAGCCGACCGATGCCGATTCGATCCCGTAGGTGCCGTGTCCCAGATAAATCTGGTTGAGATACAAATGAAGGATCTCATCCTTGGTCAGGTATTTGTCGATGCGGTAAGACAGGATGGCTTCCTTCAGCTTGCGGGTGTATTTTCTCTCCGGCGTCAGGTACATCAGCTTGGCGACCTGCTGGGTGATGGTGCTGCCGCCCTGGACGATTTTACCCGCCTCTACGTTTTTGAACAACGCGCGGAAAATGCTCAGTAAATCGACCCCCCGGTGTTTGTAAAAGCGGGAATCCTCCGCCGCGACAAACGCGTACTGAACAATTTTCGGGACGTCGGCGATATTGATCATCTTGCGGTCTTCCAGGAAAAACTCGTCGATGAGCTGATCATTTTCGTCCAGGACGCGGGAAGCGATGCTGGGCCGGTAGTCCTTGAGCGCGTCAATGCCGGGCAAGTCCATCGTCATGATCCGGTAGGCCGCGGCACTGCCGGCCGCCGCCAGCAAAAGAATCAAAAATACAGCCAGGGTGATTTTGATCGCGGCGGACCTTTTGTCCCCGGGTCTGCGGCGGCCCTTTGTGTTTTTGCGTGAAGACATCTTCAAACTTCCTCTTCTGTGTCCGACTTATCGGGCTGCCGGAGGGCTTCTTTTTTCCCGGCGGCAAACTTTGCAATAAATATGCTGATTTCATACAGAAACAGCAGGGGGATCGCCATCAGGATCTGGCTTAACGCATCCGGTGAAGGCGTGAGGATGGCGGCGACAATAAAAATAAATAATATGGAATACTTCCGGTATCGGGAGAGCATCTTGTCGGTCACGATGCCCAGCTTAGCCAGAAAGAAGACCAGCACGGGCAGTTGAAACGACAAACCGAATCCCAGCAGGAATTTTATAAACAACGAAAGATACTCGTTGAAGGAAATCATGGCCTGCAGGTACTGGTTGTTAAAACTGACAAAAAACTGAAAAGCCGGCGGGAGCACGACGAAATAGCCGAACAGCACACCGCCTGTGAAAAGCAGCGTGGAGGAAAGGACAAAAGGCACCATGTACTTTTTCTCCCCGGGAAGCAGCGCGGGCGCGATAAATTTCCACACCTGGTAAAGGATGAAGGGGCTGGTCAGCACCAGGGAGGAAAAAAAAGCGATTTTCATGTAGGTGAAGAAAGCCTGCGTCAGGCCGGTGTAAATCAGATAGCTGTTTGCCGGGAGAGCGTCCGTCAGCGGCCTGGTGATGACGGCAAACAGGTAATCTTTGAAAGCATAACAGGCCAGAAAACCGAAACCCAGCGCGACAAGAGAGTTGGTCAGCCTTTTGCGCAGCTCAATCAAATGTTCTGTCAAAGACATTTTAGGATCTTCGTTGGTTTTCATCATGCGCCGTTTTATAGGGTGTGAAACAGCAGAAATGATATTGGGGATCAGGCTTCATTTCCGGGAGGTTCGCTTTTTCTCTCTTCCGCTTCTGTTTTTTTGGACAGAAGCGAATCCTTCAGGCCGTCGTCGGGCTTGGGTTTGTCGTCTTCTTTCAGGGCGTCTTTTAAATCTTCCGTGACGCCTTCCGTCGCATCTTTGAAGTTCCGGAAGCCCTTACCCAGCGTTTTGGCCAGATCCGGCAACTTTTTGGGGCCAACGATTAAAAGCGCGATAATCGCGATGATAATCAGTTCCTGCATTCCGATACCGAACATGGTTTCAAGGCTCCTTATCATGATTGACGTCAACTTATATATGGATTGGATTTTTTTATCAATGTTTTTCACAAAAGCCGGACATTCCCGCCGCCGCCTTGGACGCCTGTATCGCGACGGGGTGAAATGTTGCATCTTGACGGCGCCCGGCCCGTCGGGGTAATCAGAAAACCATGACACTGGACGAGCAAATTGCCGAATTGACGCGGGCCGGCTCAGGCGCCCTTTGGGAAGTGGCGCGGCCCGGCGCGATTTTGCTGGCTGCCGGCCTGGCGCTGGCGGGCGCTTTTACCCGCAACCCGGTGTTTTTCGGAATCGCGCTGGCAGCCGCGCTTCTCGCGTTTGCTGTCCGGCAGGTCGCCGCGCACCGCATCAATGCCGCCAGAGGGTTGCGTGAAGGCGTGAAGCAGAAAGGCGCGGTCGAGATTTCTTTCCATTCCTGGAAGGACGCCGAATCAAACGTTCACGAGTCCTGCCGGGGGCTGATCTCCATGGACGGCCGTCCCCTGTGGGAAATGGAATTCGCGGCGCCCGGGCACTGGCGGCCCCGGGAAGGAAGCTACCCGGCCCGGCTGGCCTTTATTCGGGGTGTGGAATGGCCGGTCGTTATTCTGACGCAGGAGGGCCTGCTGTACCCCCGCCTGAAGCCGCGGCAAAGGCGGGGACAGATGCCATGAGCAAATGATGTGACGGGAACCCCGGCCGGAACTCCTCCGGGCGTCGAACCGGTTGAATATTTGCGGGCATTGTTTTATAAAAGCAGAAAACACTTCGGAGTGGTGGATATGCCGATTTATGAATTTTACTGCCGGAAATGCAACACCGTCTATAATTTCTTTTCCCGATCGGTCAATACCGACAAAATTCCCTCCTGTCCCAGGTGTAAAAACGTGAAGCTGGAGCGCCGGATGTCTCTTTTTTCGGCTATTACCGGAAAAGCCAAAGACACGGAAGAAGCGGATTCTCTGCGCGGCATGGATGAGGGCAAGATGGAAAAAGCGATGATGCAGCTCGCGGCGGAAGCCGAAAACATTCGGGAGGATGATCCGCGCGCCGCGGCCAATCTGATGCGCAAATTGTCGGATGCGACCGGGATGAAGCTGGGGGATGGTTTTCAGGAAGCGCTGCGGCGCCTGGAGGCGGGTGAGGATCCCGACAAAATCGACGAGGAAATGGGGGACCTTCTGTCGGCGGAGGATCCGTTCGGGGAAAACAGGCAGGGCAGGAAGTCCACCGCCCGGAAACCCCGCAAGGATGAAACGTTGTATGACCTCTAGAGGACTGAAACGCGCAGGGGGATGAATATGAACGCTTGGAAAATCCGGTTGGTGACGGTTGTTCTGATTTTCTTTCTATGCGGCGCCGCGTCCGCGGCGGTTCGGATTTCACCGCTGCCCCCGCCGCCTCCTACGGCGAAGCTTCGGGTTTTTGTCGTCGCGGTGACGACGGAATTCAAATCCGCGAAAGGTCCCGTCTTCTGGCCGCTTTCGCCGGAAGAATTCGATCGGAAACAAAAGCAGGGGATTGATGAACGGCTGAAACAGCAGGGCATTTACGAGGTAGTCGGCGACAGCGATATCCGCGCTGTTCTCGGAGACCAGACGATAGCAAGCTGGGAATGGCTGGCCGACGACAGCCGGCTGGCCCGTGAAGCAGGCCGCGCCCTCCATGCCGATTACGTGCTTGTTTCCGAACGCGGCTTTGCGTTTCACCTGGAGTTCAATACACGACTTTTCAACTTGCATTCGGGACAGGCGTTTGCCGCCGAAGGTTACGTTCCGAACACGATGCTGTGGCGGATGAACAACGATCAAAAAATGCAGGCGGGCAGCGAAGCGGCAAACATTCAACTCCGCCGGATCTTTCAGGAAGCCAAAGGCGACCTGATGAGAACGGCTATCCGTAAAGGAAAAATATCCGCGAAAGCTCCGGCCGGGCCGCCAAAGGCAGAGCCGCCGTTCCCGGAAGACAAGAGGGGAGATGCCGGAGACCTGTCTGCGGGAAAAGAGCCGCGGACGGCACAGGATCCGACAGCCGGGGTTGGGGCCGCCTCACTTTCCAGGGCGCAAACCGGCCGCGCGCCGAACGAAAAGCAGCAGGCGTTTGAAAAAGACCTGGAACAGGCGCTCAACCCTAAAAGTCCAAAAAAGAGCGGCCCCCGTCTGATCGTTTATGATTTTGAAGCCGCGGAGCCGATGAAGGTTGCGGGATTGATTCTGACGGAGGCGCTGCGCGAAGAATTATACCATTTTGGCGACTATGTGCTCATTCAGCGGGAAAACATGGCGAAAATCCTGGAGGAGTATAAATTGCAGCGCTCCGGTCTGGTGGATGAAAAACAGGCTGTCCGGGTCGGCAAATGGCTGGCGGCCAACGAGGCGGTGACGGGGAATCTGGCCACCTTGGGCAACACCATCGTCCTGCAAGCAAAACGAACGGATATCGAAACCCTGGGCACGCTGGCCGTGGCTTCGATCAAATGTCCGGCCGGCAGGGAAGATGAGCTGCTCGACAGGATGCCGGAGCTGGCCGCAAAGCTGATCTCCGGGAAGAAATAGCGAACGGTTGCCCGGCGATTATTTTCTGAACAGGGCGTCCAGCTTTTCCTGAACGTCGGCCGGCCGCCGATCCGGCGCTTGCGCACCTCTCCGGTATTGAAAGTAGTCGCAGAAATTAGAGCGGCTTTTATCGAGGACCCGCTCCGCTTGGTTTTCCCGGCAGTCGTTGAAGACACCCGGTTCATAAAAGACGCAGTTCAGGCAGACGCGCAGGTCCTGGCCGCACAACGGGCACTGTGCCTGCCTCCCGATGCGGTCGTTTTCAGGAATTTCTTTCTGACAGTGAGCGCAGCTTTTCATGGCGTGCAAAAAATACAGGCGGCGCTCCCTGTTTGTCAAGCAACTTTCACGCAACGCGCTGCCTCCTCCGGGGCGGGCGCCCCGTCATTTCAACGTGAAATTCCGGTCCGGATGTGATAGAATTTGCGCAATTTTCCGGCGACAGGATGGAGGCTGTGATGGCGGATCGATCAAAGCTCGGCATGGAGTTTCCCGTTTATTCCATTCGGGTGGAAAAAAACAAGATCGCGGAATTTGTCGCGGCGCTCGAGCAGAAGGACGACACGGAACAGATCAACCCTTTTTACCGGGATGCCGATGCCGCCCAAAATGCCGGATATGAAGACATTCCCACGCCTCTCACTTTCCCCACCTGCTACGTTTTCTGGACGGGCGGAGGTCTTCTCGGCACGATCAAAGCCGTGGGGGCTGATTTGGGCAAACTGCTGCATACCAAAGAAGAGTATGAATATTTTGCGCCGGTCTGCGCGGGAGACGTCATCACTCGCAGAATGAAGGTGGTGGACATGTACGAAAGAGGAAAGAAGGAGCAGAAAAGCCGGTATATGCAGGTGACCGTTCTGGAAACGGAAATGACCAACCAGAGGGGCGAACTGGTGATTCGGGCCCGTACGACGTTCATGGAAAGAGGTTAAGCGACATGGCGCTGGTTTTTGACGAGGTTCAAATCGGAGACGCCATGCCGCCCTACACATCCGCTCCTATCACGCGGACGCACCTGGTGCGCTATGCCGGCGCTTCCGGGGACTTCAATCCCCTTCATCACGATGATACCTTTGCCGTGGCGGTGGGTCTCGAGACGGTCATTGCCCAGGGCATGTTCATCATGGGGATCGCCGGCCAGGCCGTCACTTCCTGGATCGACCAACGCCGGATAAGAAAATTTTCCGTGCACTTCCTCAGCATGACCCAGCCGGTCGATCTGAACGATTACCAGACCACCAAAGACCGGGCAACCATTACCGTGAGCGGTAAAATCGTGGATAAATACGAAGAAAACGGCGAGAAGAAAATCCGCTGCGAACTGACGGCCCGTGACGCGAAGGGCAGCAGAAAGCTCAAGGGGTTTTTCGTGGCGGTCCTGCCCTGATTCTTACCACTCATCAAGAGCTGCAGGTGATTTTATGAAAGCCCGCATAGCGGTGATCGATGACGATGCCGTTGCCTGTGAATTTTTACAGGAAGCGCTCCAGCGCGACGGTTACGATGTCAACAGCTTTACCTCCGCTCCGGACGTCCTAAAGCAGAACCTTGCCGACTATGATTTGCTGATGTCCGATATTCGCATGTCTGAAATGGACGGTCTGCAGCTTCTGGGTGAGATTCAAAAGACATGGCCGAACCTGCCCGTTATCCTGATGACCGCTTACGGCTCTCTGGAAACCACCATGGAGGCAATCCGTTTGGGGGCATGGGATTATATCAGCAAACCTTTTTCGCCGGAGGAATGCCGCTTGCTCGTGAAAAAAGTGCTGGAGGTGCGCGAGCTGCGGAAGCAGCAATCGGCCGGACCACCGGAATCCGTTGAAGAAGCCAGGCTGATCGGTTCTTCGTCCGTTATGGTGGAGTTCTACAAACAGATTGCCCGCGTTGCCGATTCGCCGGCCAGCGTCCTCATTGAGGGCGAAAGCGGCACCGGCAAGGAGCTGACGGCCCGGTCGCTGCATTCCATGTCCTCGCGCCGCCTCAAGTCTTTTGTCGTGGTGCATTGCGGCGCCATTCCCGACAACCTGCTCGAATCGGAGCTTTTCGGCTACGAGAAAGGGTCCTTTACCGGCGCGGATCATCAGCATGTGGGGTTGATTGAATCCGCGGGGGATGGCACCATTTTTCTAGACGAGATCACGGAAATGTCCACGGCGCTGCAAAGCAAGTTCCTCCGGTTCATGCAGGACGGCGAGATTCGCCGGATCGGCGGCCATGATGTTCGTCACGCCGCGGTGCGCGTTGTGGCGGCCGCCAACAAAAATATCGATGCAGAGGTTGCGGCGGGCCGGTTCCGCCTGGACCTTTTGTATCGCTTCATCGTGCGCCTGCGCATTCCGTCTCTGCGGGAACGACGGTCGGATATTCCTTTGCTGATCGAAGTGATGTTAAAGAAGTTGGGCTGCCCCGATGTGCGGGTTTCACCGCAAGCCATGGAAAGTCTCATGGCCTATGACTGGCCGGGCAATGTGCGTGAACTGGAAAATGTTTTGCAGCAGACGCTGCTGCTTTCGCCGTTTGTCGTCATGCTGCCGGAAAACCTGCCGGACCGGTTCCGGATCCGGCAGGCAGGCGTTCAGCGGGCGGATTTGCCGGAACGGACGACCCTGGAAGAGGCCGAGTGCGAACAGATTGTTCAGACTCTGAAAAAAACGAAGTGGAATCAGTCCAGGGCAGCCGAGATTCTGGGGATTGACCGCAAAACCCTGCGCACGAAAATCCGCCGCTACGGCCTGCAGGAGCCATAAAAACTAACCGGCAGCCGCATCGTCCATCCGCAGGTACAGATTGACGCAGGCGCCGCTGCCCGGCGCGCTTTGAATGTCCATGCGGCCGTTATGGGCCCTGATGATGTCCCGGACGATGGCCAGCCCCAGGCCGCGCATGCCTTCGCCCTGATGCGAGCTGACGAAGGGGTCGCAGACTCTTTGCAGGAGAGACGCCTCGATGCCCGGCCCGTTGTCGGCAATGGCAATGGCAACCGTTCGGGCCGCCCGGTCGTCCCGGGCCGAGATGCGGATCACCCCGCCCTGCGGCATGGCTTCGATGGAATTTTGCACAATGTTCAAAAGCGCGGTTTGAATCCGGTAGCGGTCCGCGTATAAAGCGGCAACGGACTGTTCCAGCCGGACTTCGATGGTGATTTGGCGTTTTTGGATCAGCGGCTCAACCAGCGGCAGCGTTTCTCCCAGAATTTTATGGACGGTCGTCAATTCCAGATGAGGTTCGGGAAGGCGCGTCGCCCTGCGGACATTCTGGATGATCTCGTTGAGCCGCTGCGTCTGTTTGACAATCACGTTTAATTTACGGGCCGCCTCCGGCGGCCATCCTTCCTGCTCGATCATCAGCCGGGCCAGTCCGGCAATGGAATGAAGCGGCGTTCCCAGATCGTGGGCCAGATTGGCCGTCAAATGCCCCAGGGCCGTCAGTTGCTTCAAGTCATCCACTTGCTTTTGCAGTCCGATCACGTTGAGCGTTTCTTCGCGAACGCGTTCTTCCAGGTGGCGGGTGAGATTTTCATTTCGTTCCATGACCTTTTGAATTTCACCGGCCATCTGATTGAAATGTTCTGCCAGTTGACCCCATTCATCCCGGCGGGCAATGGGAATACGTTCGACGTAGCGCCCTTTTTGAAATTCATCGATGGTTTTGATAATCGTTTCCAGCGGCCGGCCGATCAGCCGGCCGTAGCTTAAGCCGAGCAGCAGGAGAATGGCCAGCAGGAGCCCCGCGCTGCTTACCAGCAGGAGCTGCCGGGCGCGACTCATAATTTCCGCGTTGGTCAGCGAAAAAGCAATGATGCCCACCACAATACGGGAATCCTTTGTGTCTCCGGAAACAGGATAGAGCAGGCCCAGCGACGGCCCTCCTTCCTTCTCCAGTTTGATGGAATGGGATTTGCCTTTAGCGCCGATTTCAGCCACGAGATGATCCGGCCATTCGTAAGGTACGCGGCTGGCCCCGGCAACGTAGTTGACGGTGTTGCGCCGGATTTCCATAATGTCGATGCGGGCCAGCCGCACATCGGTCTGGATATGGTCTTTCAATGTGGAATCGAGCGTGGCGATGCCCTGCCGTGTCGGAAAGTGCTGATAAAAGGCGCCGACCATTTCAGCGACGCCTTCCAGACGTTTTCTCTGCTGCTCCACCAGGATCCGGTCCAGAGCGTTCAGATGGATCACCCCCCAGACGGCCATGGTCAGAGCCAATCCGGCCGCGGTCAGCGCTACCAGCCGGACGCGGAGCGTCAAATTATTGTTGAAGCCGATGATTTTTGACAGCAGTTTTTTCAGCATGGGGACAAGTTTATAACAGATTGGCTGAAAATTAACCACGGGGAGTTCATGCAGGCTCTCCCTGATCCGGAACCAAAGGCGCATAAAAAAAGGACGGGCGTTCCCCCGTCCTTTTTTTATGCCGGTATTACAGCAGCCGTTGCTTATTTCGCGACTCTTTTTTTCTTGGCTGCTTTCCGTGCCTCTTTCGCGGCGGCTTTGTCTTCGTCGGAAATCTTGGTTGCCCCGGACTGCACTTCTTCTACCGTGGACACTCCCTTCCCGGCTTCCGGCGTTTTCACTTTTTCTTTCACGGCTCTTTTTTTCTTGGCTGCTTTCCGTGCCTCTTTCGCGGCGGCTTTGTCTTCGTCGGAAATCTTGGTTGCCTCGGACTGCACTTCTTCTACCGTGGACACTCCCTTCCCGGCTTCCGGCGTTTTCACTTTTTCTTTCACGGCCCCTGCTTTTTTCGCAGCTCTTTTTTTCTTGACGGCTTTCTGCGCGTCTTTCACGGCGGCTTTGTCCGCGTCGGAAATCTTGGTTGCTCCGGACTGGACTTCATCCTTCGTGGAAACCTGCGCCATGGCTACGGTGCAAAGGGCAAAAACGGCTACGATCACAAACAATACGAAACGCTTCATTTTGACATCCTCCTTGTTTTAATGGTTTTTAAATCAACCCGTCAATATTCGGGGTTCCTCAACTACAGACAGCGCCTGGCGTTACTTTTGTGCAGCGGCGCCGGTTTTTCCTTTGTCGGCCTCGAACCGTCTTTTCGATAAGTTCTTTTCTCTTTCAGCCCGGCGATGCGGGACGCCGTCAATTTTCCGTCTTTAACGGTGTAATCGATTTTAATGGAGTCGTTCACGACAATATCCGCTGCCGGGCTTTCCAGGGCAAACTCCATGATCTCCGTTCTTCCTTTGATGCTTCGCTCGATCCGGACGGCCTTTTCGGAAATTTCCACCACCCTGCCCCGGGCGTTCATGGTGGCCGTTTTGGGAAAAACGCCTTTCGTCGGCGGGACGCCGGTTTTATCGGCTGAGAAAGCGAATACTGCCAGAAGACAGACAATCGCGGTTGTGCAAATCAAAACTTTTTTCATACAATGCCGGTGCCCCGATCACTTTTTTACTGGCATTTAAGCAATAACCATGCCTGGTTTCACGCCGATCAGCTGATCTCTATTCGTTTGTAATGACAGTTGAATTTTGAAAAGAGCGATTGCTCCTTCCGTATTGGATGGCCCGGGAGGGGAATAACGCCCCGGCAGATGGGGTAAATTGTTCCGGCAGTCAGGACAGCCGGTGGTAAACCCGGCAATGCAGGTAAAAGAAAAAGGTTTCAGCCCCGCCCAGAGCGAGCAATTTCCCGGCAATGGCCCGCACGTCTTTTTGTCGGGAAACCTTCTGATCGGACAGATAGATGCTCAAAAGTCCGCTGATGATCAGGTGATGAAATTTTGCGTCGGGCAGGCCCGCCACGCTCGCGTGCGCCATGTTATAAAAGTGACCGAACCTGTGTATCAGCCGTTCGTGATTTTCATAATAAGAACAAAAATTCAGATCTCCGCCGCGCCGGTCCTCCTCCTGGTCGATCAGGTAATCCAGAAGAATGTGGAGGCCCTGAACCCAGGGGAAATAGGCCTTTCGGATCGGTTCGACGATCGGCGCGGCGCCCTGTTTCCGGAGCAGCTGCGAGACCATGCAAAAGATTCCCAGCGTAGAGCCGGTGCTGGCGGCAAATTCGTACCAGGTCATTTCCGGGAGGATGGGCCTGTAGCCGTCAAACCACTTCTTCAGGCGCGGTTCCCGCTCATCGGGGCGAACATGCTTGTGTACCTGTAAATCTGCGTAAAGGCGGGCCAGCTCCCGGATGGAAGGCGCGACCCGGCGGTATTCCGGCAGGCCGTCCAGAATCGTTTGGCAGGTCTGAGCCAGTTCGGCCAGATAGCCGCCGTCGTCCTGCTCCCGCCGGAACCGGTAATAGTCGGCAGGCGGAGCTTCCGGTGTCAGAGCGTGCAGCATGGCTTCATGCAGCGCGCGAAAATCTTCCGGATCCTGCGATGTGCTGCGGTCGCACAGATTGTCCAGATAATCGCTGATCGTTTGATAGGCGACGATAAATTGAATGGCCTCCCGGTAGAAGTCGCCCGCCAGCAGGCCGCAGAGAGCGCCTCCTTCGCAGTGGAACGTTTTGGTTTCAATGCTCGCGAGCGCCTGACGGCGCAGTTCGGGATCGGGAATCCGGCGCGCTCTCTCCTTCCACCGCTGCAAAAACCCATGCGCCGCCGGACGGACCTGCAGGATCATTCTGGTTGTCAAAGACAGAATATGGGTGGGTGTACGCAAATGACGCTCCTGAGACGCAAATTGGGCCGACAAATCTTTAGCACAGGCGGGTTTGGTTCTCAACAGACTGTTGTCCCTGGCGGTTGCCCAAATCATACCCTTTTCACCTGCCTGAAAGGATAGGATTTGGGCAACCGTCTGTCAAGGCCGGGCAGATGGATTGACCGTTCTCCTGCATTTGTGATAGCTGTGTTGTTCAAGGAGATACCGTGATGGATCGGGCAACGATGGATGCCGATGTTGTAGTGGCAGGCGGCGGAGCGGCGGGGCTCATGGCCGCCGGACGGGCGGCCGAGCGGGGCGCGCGGGTGCTGCTTTTGGAAAAAATGGAGGGGTGCGGCAAAAAAATTCTGGTCAGCGGCAAAACCCGCTGTAATCTGACCAACGCCGCGGACCTGAAATCCTTTATTGCCATGTACGGGCCGAACGGCCGTTTTCTGCACGGCGCGTTTTCACGCTTTTTCCGTCCCGAGTTGCTGGCGTTTTTCAAACGGCACGATCTCGCGACCAAAGTGGAGCGGGGCGGCAGAATTTTCCCCGTTTCCGACGATGCCCGCGACGTGGTGCGGGCTTTTCAAAAATACCTGACTCAAAATTCCGTTCGCAGACTTCTCCATGCCCGCGTGACTTCCGTAACGCGCCGCCCGGATTCCCTTTTTGCCGTCGAGACAACGGGCGGCCGCTACCTGGCTTCCTCGGTGATCCTCGCCACCGGCGGCGCCTCCTGGCCGGCAACCGGCTCGGAAGGCGACGGTTATGCCTTAAGCGTGGCGCTGGGGCACACCATTGTCAAACCCCGGCCGGCGCTGGTTCCACTCGTCGTCCGGGAACAGGCGCTCGCCCGTTCGATGCAGGGCGTGTCCCTGCGCAATGTCCGCGCCACGGCGTTTCAGGGCGAAGCCGGGGCGATCGATCGGACGCTTGTGCCGACTTGCGACTATGGCCGCGGCCAGAGCAAAAAACCCCTGCCGCCGCTCATCGAGAGCCGGTTCGGCGAAATGCTGTTTACCCATTTCGGCCTGGGCGGGCCGATTATCCTGCTTTTGAGTCTCGCCGTGGTAGACGCACTCGAGCAGGGGCCGGTTTCCATCTTGATTGATTTAAAACCCGCCGTAACTCCCGAGCAACTCGGCAAAAGGCTGCAAAAGGATTTCAACGCCACGGGCAAAAGAAAAATAGCGACGATCTGGAAGGACTATCTGCCGGCCAGAATGATCGACCCGCTGGCGGCCCTTTCCGGCGTGGACGTCAACAAGCAGGCGCATCAGGTCGGCGCAGTCGAGCGGGGGAAAATGATCGACGCGCTCAAGGCACTGCGGTTCAACATCCAGGCCCCGCTGCCGCATGCCAAAGCCATCGTGACGGCGGGCGGCGTTGCGCTGGGCGAGATTGATCCGCGAACGCTGGCGTCAAAGAAAGTTCCCGGTCTTTATTTTTGCGGCGAGGTCATGGACGTCGATGCCGATACCGGCGGCTATAACCTGCAGGCCGCGTTCTCCACCGGATATGTGGCCGGAGAAAACGCCGCGGCTTTTGCCACTGCAAAGAACCGTTCCTGAATCCGGCGGCCTTTCCGGACAACAGGCGCCAGGCAATGGGCAATGGGGTGGCGGCACGAAGAAAAAGCTCGCGGATCATGAAGAAGCTGCCGGTCCCTTTTTCGCTCTCCACGCGGATGAATCCGCCGGAGATTTCTGCTTTGCAGCGTTTTTGAACGGACAGACGCCTCTGACCTTTAACTCTAGGACATCAGGCTGTTTTTTCAACTTTTTTCCATTGTTTTGTGAAACCGGATGTGGGGCCACTCTTCGATAGTGTGGGAAAGCCGCCATTCGGACAGCGCCAGGCACACCAGATTTCCTTCCGTGTCCGTCGCCAGGTTCATCCCGTTTTTTTTCCGGAAATCTTCCATTTTTCCGGCGTCGTCGCTGGTAACCCAACGGGCGGCGGCGTAATCGGTTTTTTCGTAGTCGGCATAGACGCTGTATTCGTTTTTCAGACGCGCCATGGTCACATCAAACTGCAGCGTGCCCACCGCGCCCAGAATGCTGTCCGAACCCCAGAGAGGTTTGAAAACCTGAATCGCTCCTTCTTCCGAAAGTTGGATCAGCCCCTTGTGCAGATGCTTGATGCGCAGCGGGTCTTTCAGTCGGACGCGGCAGAAATGCTCCGGCGCAAAGTGGGGGAGGCCCGTAAACTTCAGCGGTTCTTTTTGCGTGAACGTATCGCCCACTTTAATGGTGCCGTGATTGTGGATGCCGATGATGTCTCCCGGGTAAGCCGTATCGATATTGGTCCGGTCCTGCGCCATGAAAATCGTGGCGTTGGACAGGGAGATCTCCTTATGAATGCGGTGATGAAGCACGCGCATGCCCCGCTCGAACTTGCCCGAACAGATTCGCATGAACGCGATGCGGTCGCGGTGCGCCGGATCCATGTTGGCCTGGATTTTAAAAACAAATCCGGAAAAATCCTCTTCGCCCGGATCGACCTGCCTCGTGGTCGTGGGACGGGGAACGGGAGAAGGAGCGATTTCCACAAAGGCGTCAAGCAATTCCCTGACGCCGAAATTATTGATGGCGCTGCCGAAAAAAACCGGTGTCTGTCCCGCCTTCAGGTATTCCTGTATATTAAAGGGATTGGCCGCTCCGGTGAGCAGGGCGATTTCCTCGCGGAGTTCCGCGGCCTGGCTGCCCAGCAGTTCATCGAGCAGCCCGTCGGACAAATCGCCGATGACAACGCCGCTGTCCTCGCGCCTGGCGCGCCCCGGGTCAAAAAGATGAAGCTTTTGATCATAAAGGCTGTAAACGCCCCGAAACCGCTTGCCCATGCCGATGGGCCAGGAAAGCGGCGAACATTCCAGCTGCAGCTTGTCCTCAATGTCCGCCAGGATGTCCAGCGGGGCCAGGCAGTCGCGGTCCATTTTATTGATGAAGGTGATGATCGGGGTGTTGCGCAGCCGGCAGACTTCCATGAGTTTCTGCGTTTGCGATTCGACGCCTTTGGCGCCGTCAATCATCATCAGTGCGCTGTCCACGGCGGTGAGCACCCGGTACGTATCTTCGGAAAAGTCCTGATGTCCCGGCGTGTCCAGCAGATTGATTTCGCAGCCGGCGTATTCGAATTTCATGACCGACGAGGTGACGGAAATGCCGCGTTCTTTCTCAATGGACATCCAGTCGGAAAGCGCGTGTTTGGAAGCTTTCCGCGCCTTGACCGCGCCGGCCATCTGGATGGCGCCGCCGAAAAGCAGCAGCTTTTCCGTAAGCGTTGTTTTCCCCGCGTCGGGGTGGCTGATGATCCCGAACGTCCGGCGGCGTTCAATTTCTTTTTGGAGTTGTTTGCTCAAAATACCCTCATTGCTGATGGGAACGGTTTCAACCGCTCACCACAAAACGACCTTCAGCCCGCTTCGCCTGAATGGCGCCGCCTCTTAACGAATAATCCAGGAGCTGTCAACAGATAAGACCGCAGGACCAATCGCCGGAGGGCCGTCCGCACGCAAAAAATCCTTGACAAAAAGAGTATGTTGCATAAAAGACTTGTGCCGTGAGCGGGCGTAATTCAGCGGTAGAATGTCAGCTTCCCAAGCTGGACGTCGCCGGTTCGAGCCCGGTCGCCCGCTCCATTTTCGCCGAAAGCCGTCTGTTAAATAGTGCTTGCATTGGCTGTTCGGGTGTGGTAGAGGTCGTTCAACCATCACTGAAAGTAGTTTGCAGAAGTGGGCGCCCGCCCACTTTTTTATTTTCAGGGAAGACGGATATGTACGACGAATTAAAAGAGAAAATATGGCAATTGGCCGAGCCGGTTGCTCTTTCGGAAGGCATGGAGCTGATTCACGTCGAATGCGTCAAAATGCATTCGCGCTGGGTTTTCCGGTTTTTCCTGGATAAGGAAAGCGGCGTCACTCTGGACGACTGCACCAATGTCAGCAACCAGCTGGGCGATATTCTGGATGTCCATGATCTGTCCCGCGGGCCTTATACGCTGGAAGTTTCATCACCGGGCCTGGACCGTCCGATCTCGCGCGATCAGGATTTCAGAAAATTCCTGGGCGCCAGGATCAAAGTCAGAACTCATGGTAAAATAGAAGGCATCAGGAATTTTCAGGGAACGCTCATGGATTATACGGAAGAAGATGGCCGGAAGGTTGTCCGCATTGAGATGGCGGACAAGCGCTACAGCATCCCGAAAAATGAAATCGCCAAAGCCAATCTGGTGGATGAGGAAGCAGGTCTTGCGGAGTGAAAAAAAGCCGACGAGCCGGATGCAACGGCATCCGGGAGAGGAATAAGGGAGGATTGGATCAATGTTGCATGACCTTAAACGTCTGATCGAGCAGATGGGGAAGGACAGGGGACTCGACAAGCAGGTTATCACGGAAGCCCTCGAGGCCGCCATGTTGACCGCGGCGCGCAAAAAACTGGGGCAGGATGTGGATATTGAAGCCCACTATAACGACGAGGTCGGGGAAATAGAGGTTTTCCAGTTTAAAACGGTGGTGGACAAGGTGCTCGACCCCGAAACACAGATCGCCCATGAGGAAGCCCGGCGAACCCTGGATGAGGGCGCACAACCGGGAGACTCCCTGGGAATGAAAATAGAAACCAGTTCCTTCGGCCGCATTGCCGTGCAGATGGCCAAGCAGATTATCATTCAGCGGGTCAAGGACGCGGAGCGGGACAATATTTACGATGAATACAAGGACCGCAAGGGCGAATTAATCAACGGGTTTGTCCAGCGGTTTGAAGGCGGCAATATCATTGTCAATCTGGGGCGCGCCGAAGGCGTGGTGCCGCCCATGGAACAGATTCACCGCGAGGCCTACAAGCGCGGGGAGCGCATCCGCTCCTATCTTATCGAGGTTAAGAAAAATACGAAGGGCGCGCAGATCATCCTGTCGCGCACACACCCCGCTTTTCTGAAAGCCCTGTTCGAAATGGAAGTGCCGGAAATTTCCGAAGGACTCATTGAAATCGTCAGCGTGGCCCGCGAACCGGGCAAGCGCGGCAAGATCGCCGTGAGGGCCAAGGATAAGGACATTGATCCGGTGGGCGCGTGCGTGGGAATGCGCGGGACGAGGGTGCAAAGCGTTGTTCAGGAGCTGCGCGGCGAAAAGATCGATATCATTCCCTACACCGACGACGCGGCGAAGTTTGTCTCCAGCGCCCTGTCTCCCGCCAAAGTCAACAGGGTGCTCATTGATGAGGATAACCGCGCGATGACGGTGATCGTTCCCGACGACCAGTTGTCGCTCGCCATCGGCAAAAGCGGCCAGAACGTTCGTCTGGCCGTCAAACTGACCGGATGGAAAATTGACGTCAAGAGCGAAACGATGGCCGCCGAAAAGGACGACGATGCCTATGCGTCGCTGACCAGGGTGCCCGGCATCGGACCGGTCATGGCGGGAAAACTTTTTGCCCAGGGCATTAAAAGCATAGCCATGCTGGCGGTTATGGAGCCGGAAGCGCTTTCTGCGATTCCCGGCATCGGCGAAAAGACCGGCACGGAATGGATTGCCGAAGCGATTCGGCTTTTGAATGAGGAAACGGACGATCGTCAACAGGGATAAATTTTTTTCGGGGCCGCACCATTTTATTTGAGGGAGTTTCGGGAATGTCGAAAAAGCGAGTTCACGAGGTAGCCAAGGAACTTGGCCTGGAAAATAAGGATCTGATTGCTCATCTGGAAACGTTGGGCATTACGGTAAAATCCCATGCCAGCACCCTGGAAGAACAGGAAGTCGAAAGGATCAAGGAGGACCTGCAGGCCACCGCGCCACGGCAAGTCGTGGAAGAAAGAATTAAAAAGACGGTGATCCGCCGCCGCACGATCCGGACGCCGGTTGAGGAATCCCCGGAAGAAAAAGAAGAAAAACCGGCCGCCGAACAGGCGGCTGCCAAACCGGCTCCCCCCGAAAGTCCGGCCCTGCCGGAGGCGGAACCGGCTGTCGAAGAAACGCCCGCGCCGACTGCGACCCCGGTAAAACCCAAAGCGCCCCAGGTGATCCTGCCGGTCCGGCCGCCGATGATGTCCCGTCACAAAATCGTCCGGACGGAGGCGAAAAAAGAAAGTCCGGCCAAGGAACCCGCCAAACCAGGCGAAGGGATCGCGCCTCCGCCGCCGGAGAGCATTGTCAAAAGAGAATCCGAGAGACCCAAGAAAAAGGGCAAAGGGACGGTGGAAGTCCTGATCGGCGATGAGAAAGAAGTTCCGCGCCGTAAAATTCTCGAACGCAAAGGCGAGAAGAAAATCAAGCGGGTCGATGACGATCGGGAGGTGGTCTTCAGCAAATGGCGTGACGACAGGAAAGCCGCGCCCGTCAAGATGAAAAAAACCGAAATTACGGTGCCCAGGGCCATCAAAAGGCGCATTCGCGTGGGAGACACAATTACGACGGGCGAACTGGCCAAGAAGATGGGCGTCAAGGCCGGCGAGGTCATCAACAAGCTCATGGGCATGGGCGTGATGGCCACCATCAACCAGTCGATTGATTTTGATATTGCTTTGCTCGTGGCCTCCGAATTCAGCTTTCAGGTGGAACGGGCGGAGATGGAATTGGAAGATTCGATCCTGAAGCCGCAGGCCTCCGAAGAAAATCTTAAACCGCGGGCCCCGATTGTCACCATTATGGGGCACGTGGATCACGGCAAGACGTCGCTTCTGGACGCTATCCGCCAGACCCATGTAATCGACGGCGAAGCGGGCGGCATCACGCAGGCCATCGGCGCCTATCATGTCCATATCAATGACCGCGACATCGTTTTTCTGGATACTCCCGGCCATGAAGCCTTTACGGCCATGCGCGCGCGCGGCGCCCAGGTGACGGACATCGTGGTGCTAGTGGTGGCGGCCGACGACGGGGTCATGGACCAGACGGTGGAAGCCATCAACCACTCCCGGGTGGCGGGTGTGCCCATCATCGTGGCCATAAATAAAATCGACAAACCGGGCGCCAATTCCGAACAGATCAAACAGGCGCTGACGGAACACGGTCTTTTATCCGAACAGTGGGGCGGCGATACGATTTTCACCGAAGTTTCGGCCAAAAAGAAAATCGGCATCGAAGAGCTTTTGGAGATGATTCTTCTGCAGGCGGACGTGCTGGAACTCAAAGCCGATCCGGATTTGGCCGCGCGCGGCATCATTATTGAAGCCAAGCTGGACCGCGGCCGCGGTCCGGTGGCCACGGTGCTGATTCAACAGGGAACGCTCCGGGAAGGCGATGCCTTTGTTTCCAAAACGGAATCCGGCCGTGTTCGGGCCATGATCAATGACCAGGGGCGCCGCGTGAAAGAGGCGGGGCCGGCCATGCCGGTGGAAGTTATCGGGTTTTCCAGCGTGCCCCAGACCGGCGCGGAATTTATCAGCGTGGAGGATGAAAAGAAGGCCCGGAACATCGCCGATTACTGGATTCGCAAGACGCGTGAAAAGGAGCTTTCCGCTTCCTCCAAGATTACACTCGAGCAGCTGTATCAGAAGATCAAGGAGGGCGTGAAAGACCTCCATGTCATTGTGAAAGCGGACGTGCAGGGCTCCATCGAAGCGATCTCCGACGCCTTCAAGAAACTTTCGACCGAAGACGTCCAGATCAGGATGATTCACAGTTCAACGGGCGCGATCAGCGAAACGGATATTATGCTGGCTTCCGCCTCCAATGCCATTGTGATCGGCTTCAATGTTCGTCCGGACAGCCGGGTGAGCGACCTGGCGCTGCAGGAAGGCGTGGAAATCAAACTCTACGATATTATTTACACGGTGATTGCCGATATGAAGGCGGCGATGGAGGGCCTTCTGGATCCGGAATACCGCGAAGTCGTCCAGGGCCGCGCCGAAGTCCGCGAGCTCTTCAAAGTGCCCAAGATCGGCATCGTCGCCGGCTGCCATGTGACGGACGGCAAAATCACCCGCTCGGCCGGCATCAAGCTGGTTCGCGACAGCGTGACGGTTTTTGACGGAAAAATCCTTTCCCTGAAGCGGTTCAAAGACGACGCCCGTGAAGTGCTGGCCGGATTCGATTGCGGCATCGGCATTGAAAGCTATAACGATATCCATGTGGGGGATGTGATCGAGTCGTATATCACGGAGACCCTGGAGAGAAAATTGTAGCAGGGGTCGGGGATGGTGATCGGCTACGGATGGATTGCCTTGCGGATACCGGCATCCGGTTCTTTAAAGGCCAAAAGGAGTGTTTTGAATAAAGTGATCAAACGCGCCCAGAATGAGTTTAACGTTTCCATTGCCCAGGTAGGCGGGCTGGATGATCATCATTTTGCCCGGATAGGGTTTGCGATGACCGGCAATGAGTCGCGTTTCATCAGCGGCAAGATTGATCACCTGCTGCGCTTTATTGAAGATTTAAACGTGGCGGATGTGATCGGCACAAAGGTGGAAATGATGGCGGTTTCCGATTTCGTGGGGGATACCGCCTGGGTAAAAGGCAAGTACGATGAGCTTTAAAAGGGCGGACCGCGTCGGCGAATTGATCCTGGTGGAAATGTCCAATATTCTGCTCCGGTCCGTGAAGGATCCCCGGCTGAGCGCGGTGACCATCACGGCGGTCAAGGTGACGGATGACCTGCGCAATGCCAGGATTTACTTTGTCGAGATGGGCCAGGATGAATTAAATGAAGAGATTATGGCGGGATTGACCAGGGCCAGGGGATTTGTCAGGCGGGAACTGGGCCATCGCCTGGGGCTTCGCTTTGTGCCGGAGATTCTGTTTGTGCACGACAAATCCTTCGGCTACGGCAACCGCATCGAGCGGCTGCTGGCTCAAATCGCCGAACAGGAAGAAACCCATGATTAAGGATATTATTGCCGCCATTGCCTCGGGAAAGCGATTTCTCATTACGGCCCATGTCCGGCTGGACGGGGATGCCCTGGGATCGGAGCTGGCTCTGTTCCGCCTGCTCACGAATCTGGGCAAGGAAGCGGTTGTTTGCAATCAGGACGCCACACCCGGTCACTACCGTTTTTTGCCGGGAGCGGAGCACATCGTTCACAATCCGGTCCGTCCGGAGTTGTATGACGTCGGTTTTGTTCTGGATTGTTCGGAACTGGAACGCGTGGGGGAAATCGCGGCGGACGTGGCCCGCATCCCGACCCTGATCAACATCGACCATCATATTTCCAACAGCGGATTTACCGCCCTTCAGCTCCTGGATCCGCAGGCCAGCTCCACGGGCGAGCTGCTCTACCGGCTGATGCGGGAAATGTGCGCGGAGATGACCAAGGATATCTGCACGAATCTCTATGCGGCGATTTTGACGGACACGGGGGGGTTCCGCTATTCCAGCACCCGTCAGGAGACGCTCAAGGCGGCCGGCGACCTGGTGGAAGGCGGCGCCGATCCGCAATGGATTTCCGAAAATATTTATGAGAGCGATCCGCCGGTCAAGCTGCAGCTTTTGGCCCGTGTTCTGGAGACGCTGGAGATGGACCCGGACCTCGGAATTGCGTCGATGACTGTAATGGAAGAGCATTTACGGCAAACCGGCGCGTCGATGGAGCACACGGATGGTTTCATCGATATCCCCCGCACGGTGAAAGGGATCAACATCGCGATGCTCTATACGCAAACGGGCCTCGGACAGTTCAAGTTGAGCCTACGGTCCAAAGGCCTGGTCAACGTGGAAAAAATCGCCCGCCGCTTTGGAGGCGGAGGACACATCAACGCGGCGGCCTGCCGGATCGAAGGCGATCTGGAAACGATCAAGTCCCGGGTGCTCGAAGCGGTCAAAGAAGCATAGGCGCTTATGGACGGGATCGTGGTGATTGACAAACCGGCCGGGCTGACGTCCCATGATGTCGTGAGCCTGGTCAAAAGGATCCTGGGCGCGCCGAAGGCCGGGCATACCGGAACGTTGGATCCCCTGGCCACCGGTGTTTTGCCGGTTTGCGTGGGCGAGGCGACCAAGCTGGCGCCGTTTTTGACGGCGGACCACAAACAGTATCGGGCGACCATGCTGCTGGGCGTTGAGACGGATACGCAGGACATTCAGGGAAGGGAAACCGGAAGATCGGACCGGATTCCCATCGACGGGGAGATCAGGGAGGCGCTGGGAAGCCTGACGGGTAAGATTCAACAGGTTCCTCCGGCTTTTTCAGCGCTGAAGCACAAAGGCAGGCCCCTGTACAAATACGCGCGGGCCGGAGAATTTCCGGACATCGCGGCGCGCGAGGTGGAAATCTTCGCGCTCGACGTGAAGAGCATCGCTTATCCGCACGTGACCTTTGAAATTTCCTGTTCGAAAGGCACGTACATCCGGACGGTTTGCGCCGATGCCGGCCGCGCGCTGGGCTGCGGCGCGTGTTTGTCCGGATTGCGAAGGCTCAGGAGCGGTTGTTTTGCCGAAGACATGGCCGTGCTTCTGGGTGAGAACACGGCGACGGCCCGGGCGGCGTTACTGGCGAAAATGCTGCCGATGGCGCAGGCGCTGCCTTTCGTCGCGGCTGTTGAAGTCGGCGAACCAACGGCAGGCAGGCTGCGGGCCGGATTTCAGCCGGACGCGGAGATGATGCGGGAAAATGTTCTTCCTTTTCTTGCGGCGGGAGATATGATAAAGTTCATCACGCCCGAAGGCGAGCTGGTGGCGCTGGCTGAAATGCGGATGCCGTCGGGCGATATCGCGAAACAGGACGGGAAGACCCGGATCGCCAGGATGCTCAGAGTATTCAATCGTTTGCATCCATAGAGCGCGAAACGTAAAAAAGGACATACTTTTTGAGGGAGGAATTGACGTGTTAACTTTGGAACAGAGGAAAGCATTAATCGAAGAATACCGGCAGCACGATACGGATACCGGCTCGCCCGAAGTGCAGGTTGCTCTGCTGAGCGCGAGAATCGAATATTTGACCGAGCATTTCAAGACGCACCAGAAAGATCACCACTCCCGGCGCGGCCTGTTGAAGCTGGTCGGCCAGAGAAGAAGGTTGTTGAATTACATCAAAGAAGATGATGTGGAACGCTACAGAAACATAATCAAGCGTCTGGGTCTCAGGAAGTAGCACAAACCATTCAAGGGCGGAAGGCAAAAGCATCACCGATTGGCCATGGTTTTAGTTTAACCCGTGTCAATCGGCTTTTGCGTTTCGCCCTTGAATTTCCTGTTCCGGACGACAAACCAGAAGAAGTATGGAGGAAAGTTCATGAGCGACAATTTCAGTACGGATTTTGCGGGGCGTAATTTTATTCTCAAAACCAATTACGTGGCCGCGCAGGCGGACGGTTCCACGCTGGTATATTACGGAGACACCGTGGTGCTGGTGACGGCGGTATCGTTGAAAAGCGTCAGAGAGGGTGTGGATTTTCTTCCGCTGACGGTGGATTATCAGGAAATGACATTTGCCGCCGGCAAGATTCCCGGCGGCTTTTTCAAGAGGGAAGGGCGTCCCAACGAGCGCGAAATTCTGACATCGCGCATTATCGACCGGGCGATTCGCCCTCTGTTTCCCAAGGGGTATTATTCGGAAACCCAGCTGGTGGCCACGGTGCTGTCCGTGGACAAGGAAAACGACTCGGATGTGGCAGCCATGATCGGCGCATCCGCCGCGCTTGAGATATCGGACATCCCTTTCAAGGGACCGATCGCCGGTGTGCGGGTCGGCCGGATCGGAGGCGAGCTGGTAGCGAACGCGTCGCCGGAAAAAATGCAGGAAAGTGAAATGAGCCTTTTTCTGGTGGGACGCAAAGTATCCCCCGGAAAATCGGGCCGAACCTATGACGTCGAACTGGTGATGATGGAAGGCGAAGCCAAAGAGGTTCCGGAAGACATTATCGTCGATGCCATCAAATTCGGCCTGGAGGCCGTTCGGCCGGTGATTGATCTGCAGGACCAGGTGCGACAGGCGATCGGCAAAGCCAAGCGCAGCGTGGAAGAAGCCGCGCCGGATGAAGAACTGATCGCCCAGGTGCGCGAGGAGGCTTTGCCGGGCCTCAAAGAAAGCTACAGCATGCCGCGCAAGCTGGAGCGATACGGCAAGCTGGGCGATGTCCGCAACGCCGTGGTTAAAAAAATCGGCGGCGACGATGCGGCGCTTGGCAAAAAAGTCGCGGCGATCATTGAACATCTGGAATCCCGCATTTTGCGGGACATGATCATTCAGGAAAAGAGGAGAATCGACGGACGGTCTTCGACCGACATCCGTCCCATCCATTCGGAAGTCGGCGTGCTCCCGCGCGCCCACGGATCGGCTTTGTTCAACCGCGGTGAAACGCAGGCGCTGGCGGCGCTCACCCTGGGAACTTCCTCGGATGAACAGCGCATGGACTATGTCGGCGGCGAGGAATTGAGGTCTTTTATGCTTCACTATAATTTCCCGCCCTACTCGGTCGGCGAAGCCAGGATGCTGCGCAGTCCCGGACGCCGCGAAATCGGCCACGGGGCGCTGGCGCGCAAGGCGCTGGTTCCGGTCCTGCCTTCCGCTGAAGAATTTCCCTATACCATCCGGATCGTTTCCGAAATTCTGTCTTCCAACGGATCCTCTTCGATGGCGAGCGTCTGCGGCGGCATCTTGTGCCTGATGGACGGCGGCGTGCCGGTCAAGGACATCGTCGCCGGCATTGCCATGGGGCTTCTCAAGGAAGGCGACGACGTGGTGATTCTCTCCGATATTCTGGGAGACGAAGATCACGCGGGAGATATGGACTTCAAGGTCTGCGGTACGGAAAAAGGCGTGACGGCCATGCAGATGGACATCAAGATCGACGGCCTGACGGAAGACATTCTGCGCAAGGCGCTGGTGCAGGCGCGCGACGGCCGCATTCACATCATCGGCAAGATCCGCGAAACCCTGTCCGCGCCGCGTTCGGATATATCGCTCTATGCGCCGAGAATCACCACCGTCAAAGTCAAAGCAGACCAGGTCCGCACGGTTATCGGATCGGGCGGCAAAAACATCCGTCAGATTATCAGTGAAACCGGTGTCACCATTGACGTGGAAGACGATGGGACGGTCACCATCGCCTCGGCGGACGCGGAAGCATCGGCCCGCGCCGTGGCGATGGTCAAGTGGCTCACCGAAGAAGCGGAAGTCGGCAAGATTTACCGCGGCACCGTCAAGAAGATCGTCGATTTCGGCGCGTTTGTGGAAATTCTTCCCGGAACGGAAGGCCTGCTGCATATTTCCCAGATTGCCAAGGAAAGAATCGCCAAGGTTACGGATGTTCTGCAGGAAGGCGACGAAGTGATGGTCAAGGTTCTGGAGGTCGATAAGCAGGGCAAGATTCGCCTCAGCAGGAAAGAAGCGCTGGGCGCGGAAGTCAAATAGCGGTTCGCGGATCACGGACCATAATCCCGCGCCGGCGAACAACTGGCGCGGGATGAATTCCTTATTCTGTCATGGAAACCATCAACGTTCAGATTCGGAAAACTGCCGGCAACGAGGATCTCCCCCTGCCCGGATACATGAGCGGCCAGGCGGCGGGAATGGATCTTTTTGCGGCCGTCACCGTGGAGGAAACGATTTTGCCGGGCGGACGCAAAAAAATACCGACCGGCATCGTCATTTCCCTGCCGGAAGGCTATGAGGCGCAGATTCGTCCGCGCAGCGGCCTGGCGCTTCATCAGGGCGTTACGCTTCTGAATGCCCCGGGAACCATCGACGCGGATTACCGCGGAGAAGTCGCCCTGATTGTTGTCAATTTCGGGGAGGCGCCCTTCGTGGTGAAAAGAGGGGAGCGCCTGGCGCAAATGGTCGTCCAGAAAATCTGCCGGGTGCGGTGGGTTGAATCCGCAAGACTGGATGAGACGCCAAGAGGCGACGGCGGCTTCGGGCATACCTGAACAGCGGCCGGCATTTTGCATTTATCGTCAAACAGTGGTATGGAAGCAGCTAAATCGAAATGAACAAGACGGGCGCATGAAAAAATTCAAAGTAAAAAAAACCTTTCAGGAAATCAACGAGAAGATCAAAAAGGGACGGGCCGTTGTCGTCACCGCCGAAGAAATGATTGACGTGGTGGAACGCCACGGCGACGTCGAGGCGGCCCGCCGCGTCGATGTGGTGACCACCGGAACCTTCGGGGCCATGTGCTCCTCCGGCGCTTTTCTGAATTTCGGGCACACCGCTCCGCGCATCCGGGCCTCCCGCGTCTGGCTCAACGATGTGCCGGCTTACGGCGGCATTGCGGCAGTCGATTGCTATATCGGCGCAACGGAAGTCGTCGAAGGCGATCCGCAAAACAGCGTCTATCCCGGCGAGTTCAACTACGGCGGCGGCCATGTTATTGAAGATCTGACGGCCGGCAACGTTATCAAATTGCGGGCCGAAGGCTACGGGACAGATTGCTATCCGTCCCGCAAATTTGAAAAAAACATCACCATCAACGATTTGCGCGACGCCTTTTTGTTTAATCCGCGCAACGCCTATCAGAACTATAATTGCGCCGTGAATCTTTCCGACACGACGATTTACACTTACATGGGCATGCTGCGTCCGCGCATGGCCAACGTCTCCTATTCGACGTCCGGCCGGCTCAGTCCCTTGTTCAATGATCCCTATTTCCGGACCATCGGCATCGGCACGCGGATTTTTTTAGGCGGCGCGCAGGGCTTTGTCGCCTGGCCGGGAACGCAGCACAACCCCCATGCGGCCAGGTCCGCCAACGGCGTTCCAAAGGAAGGCGCGGGAACCCTGGCGGTGATCGGCAACCTGAAGGAGATGAGCCCCGAGTGGCTGACCGGCGCCAGCATTCTGGGCTACGGCGTTTCTTTGTATGTCGGCATCGGCATTCCCATTCCCGTTCTGGATGAGGACATGGCGCGCTTCACCGCGGTGAAAGACGAGGATATTTATGCCCAAGTGTATGACTACAGCATGGATTATCCCAAGGGCAATCCCAGGCCGATCGCGGAGGTCAACTATCGTGACCTGCGCAGCGGGACCGTGATCATCAATGATAAAAAAGTTATTGCCGCCCCTCTGTCGAGTTACTACAAGGCCCGGCAGATTGCCGAGCTGCTGAAGGGCTGGATCGAGGGCGGAAAATTTCTGCTGGGAGAGCCGCAGCAGAATCTGCCCTCCGTGCCTTTTCCCTGATCCGGGCGAAGAGATCAATAGAACAATGATTTTAACAATGTTCAGGGAAATATCTTTGCTTGACTTTTGATTCTGATTGTAGTTTTTTTAATCCCAAGGGAAGGCTTTTGAATACGGACATTGAGCCTGGAGTGTTGATCCATGAAAATCGGAAGGTATTTGGCCGCCTTTGTTTTTTTCATGATGCTTTTGATCGCCTTCGGCAACCGGGGGGTTGTCGATAATTATTTCATCGCTAAAAAATTGTCTCAACTGAAAGCGGAAAACAATTCACTGATCGCGGAAAACAAAGAACTGGCGGGAAAGATTCTTTTGCTGCGAAGCGATCCGGCCTATATCGAATCGATCGCGCGCAATGAGCTGGGCATGGTTAAACCCGGAGATATGGTTTACCGGCTGACCCGGTAATTTCACGCCGCAACACAACATACCGGTTCCCGAATGGATTTAAAAAACCTGTTTTCGCAAACCAAAAGCCTTGTCGGCCTGGATATCGGCTCGACTTCCATTAAGTTTGCCGAGATCGTCAGCACCTCCCAGGGTTTGATCCTCAACCGGTTTCTTCAAGCTCCCGTGCCGCCCGGGATCATCGTGGAAGGTGTTTTGCATGATCCCGGCGCGCTGGGCGGCGTGATCAAGGAACTGTTCCGGAATTCCGGCTGCAGGAGGAAGGGCATTGTCACTTCCCTGTCCGGCAATTCCGTCATCATCAAAAAAGTGACGCTGCCCCAGATGGAAGAAGCGGAGCTTCGCGAACTGATCCACGATGAAGCCGGCAAATATCTTCCTTTCGACAACATGGATGACGTGAATTATGACTTCCAGATTCTGGGAGACAATGAATTCAATCCCAACCAGATGGAAGTCATCATTGTCGCCGCCAAAAAGACGGACGTCAACGACTACCTGGAAGCGTTTACCGCGGCCGGCCTTCAGGTCATGATCATGGACGTGGATTCCTTCGCACTGGAAACCATGTACGAGGCCAACTACGACTTTGAAGACAATGAAATTATCGTTATCGTCAACATCGGTGCCAGCCTGACGAACATCAACGTGATCAAGGACGGCATGTCCGTCTTCACGAGAGATTTTACGATCGCCGGAAACGCCGTTACCGAGGCGCTGCAGGAACGGTTTCAGGTGACGGCGGAAGAAGCTGAACGAATGAAGGTGGAAGGGACGTCCGGCGTCCGGGAAATTCCGGATCTGGAAAACGCCATTCTGGACTGCGCCGAGCCCATCTGCTCGGAGATCGAAAGATCCGTCGATTATTTCCGCTCAACGTTCGGCGGAGAGGAAATCAAACAGGTTTTTCTGTCCGGCGGATCCTCGAGAATCGCCGGATTGTGCGACCTTTTGTCTCAAAGAATGAACATCGGCACGCAGTTGATCAATCCGCTTGCCAAGATCGGATACAACAAAAAAAACATTGGCGAATCGGAACTGGACGTCATCAAAACGATCGGCGCGGTGGCCGTCGGGTTGGGTTTAAGGAAAATAGGTGACAAATGATTAAAATCAACCTTATCCCCTACCATGAAAAAGAAAAGAAAGAGAATCTGGCCCGGCAGATCGTCATCATGGCCGGGACCTTTCTTCTTTTTATTATTTGTCTGGTCGGCGTGTATGCCTATACGGCCTTCCAGGCCGACTGCCTGGAAACCAAATTGACAACGTCCCGGGAGACGCTCAAAGCGTTGGAAGCCAGGGTGGGTGATCTGGAACAGTATAAGAAGCAGATCGCGGAACTTGAACTGAAACTCGCCGTGATTGGCACACTGGAAGAAAACCGGGCTTATCCGGTAAAAATGTTTGATGATCTGGCCATGCAGGTTCCGCAAAAAAGTGTCTGGCTTACGAAAATCGGGCAAAGCAATGACGGTATGACCCTGGAAGGCATCGGCCGCGACAGCATCGCGGTTGCCAATTACATGAAAACGATCGAAAATTTTTCCGCGATTCAGTCGGTGGACCTGGTGACGTCCAAAAAAGTGGAGATTGCCGACGCGACCCTTCAGCAGTTTATTTTTTCCTGCAAGTTGAAAAAGGGGTTTTAAACTATGGCGATGGATTTCAATATCGACGAGTTTAAAAAATTGTCTCCGCAGGTCAAGGCCCTGATCCTCGTCGTGGTCATTTTTTTGACAGGCTACCTGTACTACTTCTACTTTTTATCCGACACGCTTGCCAAAACATCACAGATGAGCCAGGAGCTGGAGGAGCTTCAGACTCAGATTCAGCAGAAAGAAAACATTGTGCGCCAGATGGACAGGGTCAAGGCGCAGGTCGCGTCGCTGAAAGAAAATTACCAGATCGCTTTGCTGAAGCTTCCCTCCCAGCGGGAAATCCCCGGCCTCTTTTATTCCGTTGCCACGGCGGGCCGTGAAACAGGCGTGGAATTCGTTCTGTTTGAGCCCCAGGCTTCCGTGCCGCAAACCCTGGAGAAGGCGGAAAAACTTTCGACCAAGCTGAAGCCCTCCGACACGAGACAGGAAGAGCAGGAAAAGAAAGCCGGAGCCGGCAAGCCCGGTGAAGCGAAAAAAGCGCCGTCTGCGGAGCCTTTCTATGAGGAAATTCCTGTGAAAGTGACCGTTACGGGCAGTTTCCAGAACATCGTCGCATTTTTTGACAAGCTGGCCAAATTGACCAGGATCGTCAATATTTCCGATATTTCCATGGGGGATCGAAAAGAGGGCAAAAGAAAAAAATATGTCATAACGGCATCCTGCATCGTGAAAACCTATATGTTTGTGGATAAAAAAGAGCAGGCCAATGAAAAGAAAAATTAAGAAACAAGTGATCGTTTGGTTCGGTATATGGCTTTTCCTGGCGACGGTGTTGGGCGCTTGCGGGGACCGGGAAAAAAATCCGGCCGCGCCCCAGACGCCCGCAAAGCCGCAAGCGGTACAAATTGCGCCCCAGACGCCGCCTCCGACCGCACAGGCAGCGCAGCCGCAGGCCGCGCCCAGGCAAACGGCATACAGCTACAAGCCGTTCGGCAAGCCGGATCCTTTTAAGCCTTTCGTGGATGCGCAAATTGTCGCGGCTAAAAAAGCAAAAGCGGCTGAAACCCCATCCATCTTCCCGCTGCAGAGAGCCTCAGTGGAAAGTTTCAATGTCGTCGGCATTATAGGAGACGAAATCCGCCGCATAGCCATTGTCGAAGACGCGGCCAAAAAGTTTTACCCTCTTTTTGTAGGAACGCGGGTGGGGCTTCTCAACGGAAAAGTAACCGACATCCTGACGGATCGGGTGATCGTCGAGGAATTGGACGGGAAAAAAACAAGAAGAGTTGTTTTGAAACTGCGTAAAAATCAATAATGAGGTAAGATCGTGAGAAAATATCTATCCAGAATCATTCCGGTTTTCATTGTCCTCTGGGTTTTTCTCTATACGCCGGCCGGCGTGATGACGGGCTCGGGCGCGCCGGACAACGTCGGTTATCTGGAAAACATCCTGCTGGAAAAGCAGCCGGGAAGGGAGAAAGTCATTCTGGAGGTATCTCAATTGCCGGCGAATATTCCCGCTTCGCTTCAGGGGGATAACAGCCTGCTGATCCGGCTGGAAAATTTGTATCTCCCGAACCACCTGCGGGAGACGGTCAAGGGCAACCTGCTCAACGTGACCGACGTGCGGGCGGCGCAGAAAACTGAGCAGGGCAGGCCCTGGGTTTATTTAACGATTCGCTTCAGGGAAAACACGCCCTACTCCATTGTGCCGGAGGGGAAAAAGGTCATTATTGATTTCAATATCGCCGGTGTGTCCTCCCGGCCAGGCGCGAATAATTCCGGCGAAGGCAGTTCGGTCAAAGAGCCGACGCGCCCGGAAAGCGTCAAACGATATACGGATCGGATCGTCTCGCTCGATTTTCAGGACGCGGAAATCAAAAGCGTGCTGCGGTTGCTGGCGGAATACGGCAATATCAGCATCATTTCCGGCGACGACGTCAAGGGCAATGTCACGCTGACGCTGAAAAGCATTCCGTGGAACCAGGCGCTGGACGCCATTCTGAACATCAAGGGACTTACGAAAAAACAAACGGACGACGTCATCATTGTGATGACGCTGGCCAAAAAGAAGCAGGATGAAGCGGACCGTCAGGCGGCCTTAGAGGCCCGGCAGAAGGCGGATGAGGAACGAAAAGCCAGGGAAAAGAAGTCCGATATCGCAAAAGGGAAGCTGCGCCAGATCATGATCGAGGCAAAGATCGTCGAAGCGTCGGATGATTTTGTTCGAAATCTGGGTGTTCAGTGGGGCGGCGGCAACAGCCAGAACATCGCCGGCGCTTACGGGCTGGGCATTTCCGGGGCGACCAACCCACTCACGTCCAATCCGCAGTATTATGCGTATCCCAAGGAAATTAATCCGGCAGGGATGACGGGCACGATGGCCGCGGTCAATATGCCGTCCGCCGTGACGGCGCCGACGTTGGGCCTGGTTTTCGGCGGCGCTCACGGTTTTATCGAAGCGCAGCTTCAGGCGCTGGAAAAAACCACGCGGGGCAAGATCATTTCTTCGCCCAGGATTGTGACGATGGATGACGTCAAAGCCGTAATCAAGCAAGGCGAGGAGGTGCCCTACGTCACAGCAGAGACGCCTAACACGCCTGCAACTGTCGCCTTTAAAGACGCCCTTTTGAAACTGGAGGTCAAGCCGAAAATCACGGATGACAACCGGGTTTCCATGGATATCAAGGCCTCCAACGACTGGGCGGACTTCACCAAGGTCAATGCTCAAGGCGAGAATCCGCCAATTGTTAAAAACGAGGTGGAATCCAAAGTGGTCGTGCGAGACGGCGATACGGTCGTGATCGGCGGAATTTCCAAGCTTAATGAGTCTAAAACTACTGCCGGCGTCCCCTGGTTTTATAAGATTCCGGTTCTGGGGTGGCTGTTTAAAACGGAAAATATCGAAATCAATAAACGGCAGTTGATGGTTTTTATCACGCCGAAGATTCTGACGGAATCCGGATACATCGAAGATGAATGCGACAAGACGAAGGTGGACAATCTGGATCGCTGCCGCGGCCGGAAATAAGCCGTTGCCATTTTAAATATTTCTCCCTCCGTGTGCCGTTCCGCGGAGGAATTTTGTGCAACCGTTCCTGTAAAGCTTGCCCCGGCAAAATCAACGGAACTGATGGAATGATGAAACTGAAAACTGCTCTTATTTTTTTTCTGCTTGCGGGAACGCTGTTGCTTGTGTCCTGCACCAGCACGCCTTATCACCGGAATCAGGCGGACATTCATTTGCAAAAAGGCGTGTCTTTCATTCAGATCGGGCAGTATATCAGCGCGCTTAAAGAGCTTCTGGAAGCGGAAAAAAACGCGCCCGATGATCCGGAAATTCATTATTATCTGGGCATTGCCTACCTCGGCCGCGGCCTGAAAGACCAGGCGCTGGAACAGTTTCAGAAGGCCGTGTCCCTCAGGAAAGATTATTCGGAAGCCCATAACTACATCGGCGTCATGCGGATGGATGCAGGTGAATGGCAGAAGGCCATCGATTCCTTCGACCGGGCGCTGAAAAATTATCTCTATATGACGCCCGCGTTCGCGCTGTACAACTCCGGGCTGGCCTATTACAATCTTGAAAATTATGACATGGCCCTGTCGCGCTACCGGCAGGCCCTGAGCCAGGATGGGGCGGCCGCCTGGCAGCCGCAGATCGAACTGAATATCGGGCTGGCCTATCTGAAAAAATCTGATCCCGCTCGGGCGCTGGAGCATCTGGAAAAAGCGGCGGCGCTCAACCCCTCCCTTTATGAGGCGCATTTTTACCTGGCGGAGATTTTCCTGAACATGCGGGACAAGGCCAGGGCCAAAAGATACTTCGAACAGGTGGTCCGGCTTGCGCCGAACTCGGCTTTGGGGCAAAAATCCCGGGAATATTTGAAGACATTGCCGTAACCGCCGGGATAACCGGCTAATTCACAGGAACACCCTTCATGCAGCACCCTCCCCTGAACGTATTTTCGCGAAGAAGATCTTTGGTGCAGAAAAAAATTTCCCGCTGGGGAGTGGACGGAATCCTCCTTGCCGACATTTGCAACATCCGCTATCTGTCGGGGTTTACCGGCAGCGAAGGTCTTCTGCTGGCGAGCCCTGAAGGCGTCAGGCTGCTGGTGGACGGACGCTACACGGCGCAGGCCCGGAGGGAGGTTTGCGGAATTCCCGTTTTCGAATTTGCCGACCGGCTGGAGGGCGTCGAACAGGCGGCCGCAAAAATGAGACTTCAAAAAATCGGTTTCGAGCCGTTGCACATGAACGTGAGCGACCATGACCGGCTGATCCGGCGCTTGAAGAACGTGAATCTGATTCCCTTGGGAGAAGAGTTGAGGATGCTGCGGGCCCGCAAGGACGCGGCGGAAATCGTCCTGATGAAAAAAGCCGCGGCGATCGCGGCCAGGGCGGCGTCCGGTCTTGCCGAGGCTCTGCGGCCGGGCTGGACGGAGCGCGAAGCGGCCCTGTATCTGGAAATGCAGGCGCGGCAGGGAGGCGCCGAACAGATGGCCTTTGAGACGATTGTCGCCTCCGGAGAAAACGGGGCGTTTCCTCACGCGCAGCCTTCCTGCCGGAAGATCCGGCACGGGGATTTTGTCGTGGTGGATTTCGGCGTCCGCTATCAGGGATACTGTTCCGATGAAACCTGCACCTTTGCAATTGGGGAATTGACACGGAATCAAAAAAATGCTTATCGTGCCGTCAAGCGGGCTCATGATGAAGCCATTGCTGCCATTGGGGCGGGCGCGGCCGCGGCGGAGATCGATGCCCTGGCGCGCCGGACGCTGGGGAAAAAATACAGCCGCTATTTTGTCCACGGGACGGGCCACGGCGTCGGGCTGGAGGTTCACGAAGCGCCGCGTCTGGCGCCGACGTCGAAGGATGTTTTACAAAGCGGTATGGCGGTGACGGTTGAACCCGGCCTTTATTACCCCGGCCTGTGGGGCATTCGGATTGAAGACACGGTGGTTGTGAAAAAAAACGGCTGTGAAATGATTACCTCGATGAGCAAAGACCTCATCACCATTGAATAGGAGTGAGACGACCCGGTTATGAAGGTATTTCCAGAAGATCTGCTGTACAGTCGCGAACATGTATGGGTACGGGTTGACGGGGACATGGCGACGCTGGGAATTACGGATTACGCCCAGGAGAGTCTGGGGGAAATTCTTTCGGTTGAATTTCCTGAAATCGACACGTATGTGGAGCGCGACGAAGCCTTCGGTTCCATTGAGTCCACCAAAGCCGTGGTGGACCTGATCGCTTCGGTCAGCGGGACCATCGTCGGCGTCAACGAAGACATCAACGACGACATCGGCATCGTCAACAGCGATCCCCATGACACGGGATGGCTGGTGGTGATCGAGATGGACGACATGGAGCAGCTCGATGATCTTCTGGACGCGGCAGGTTATCACGATTATATTCTGCAGCAGGAAGCGGACTGAAACCCTTCTATGATCTGGCGGCTCATCTCGTATCAATCCCATAGCTCCTTTCAAAACATGGCCATCGACGAGGCCATTTTCCGGGACACCCTGAAAAACAGGAAACCGCCGACGCTTCGTTTTTTCGGCTGGCGCAAGGCGGCGGTTTCTGTCGGTTATTTTCAGGACGTTCCAAAAGAAATCCATGCCGGCCGGTGCCGATCGGCCGGGGTGGAGGTTGTCCGCAGAATCACCGGCGGGAAAGCCGTGTATCACCTCGATGAAGTCACCTATTCGCTTTCGGCCGGACGTTGGGAGCGCCGGTTTCCCGACGACATCGTCCGGACGTATGAGATCATCAGTTCCTGCCTGGCGCGCGGCCTGGCCGAGTTGGGCATCCGCGCGAGCCTGGCCGAACCTGGCCGGAAAGCCGAAAGGACGCCAAACTGCTTTTCCGAGCCGGCCGGCAAGGAGCTGTTGGTCGGCGGCCGGAAAATCTGCGGCAGCGCACAGATCCGGTCGCACGGCGGCTTCCTGCAGCACGGCTCGCTTTTGATGACGTTCGACCCGGCCGCGACCGCCGCCCTGATCCAGTCGCCTGCGCCGCCGGAACAGTTGAGAAACCGCGTGGTCGGCGTAAACGAGCTGGTCGGGACCCCCGTGAGCGCGGAAGAGATCTGCGAGGCACTCCTTGCGGGGTTTGGCGACGCGCTGGGCATCGATTTTGCTCCGGGCGAATTGACGCAGGCGGAAAGAGATTTGAGCGCCGGGCTGATCGAAAAATACGAAAGCGACAGCTGGACGCTGACGCGCAAAAAGGAAGATTTTGAGGCCGGCTGAGGAGGCCGTTATTTTTGTTGCAATTTATACGGGGATCGAATATAGGAACACTTCCACGGCGGATAAAGCAGGAGCAAGGCCGCGGGGGCATATCTGACGCGGGCAACAACCGCGGAGAAACCTTGGTAAAGGGCTTTTCGGGCAGGGAGCGTGATTTAAAAACCGAGTGAAAATTTGAGGGTAGTTGACGGCGCAGGCGGTGCGCCGGACTGCCCTTTTTTTGCGTTTAAAAGGCAAAGAGCTTGTCGTCTTCGACAGGCTCAGGATGACACTGATTTGAACACCAAATTCATGATTTACGAGGAGGCAGACATTGGAAGTAAAAGTCATTGACAACGATGTGGAGAAAGCACTCAAAATTCTGAAAAACAAACTGTCGAAAAGCGGATTGTTCAAGGAGCTGAAGGTCCGCCGGGCCTATGAAAAGCCCTCGATCAAGAAGAAAAGAAAAACCATTGAAGCGCGCCGCAGACTGGCAAAAGTTCAGCGCCGCCGCAGCAATTAGAAAAACAGCGCGGGTTTTTTGATCCGCTCTCCCGACGCGCCGCGGCAGGCGCGGACGACCTGATTTCCCGCGGGTCCGGCGAAGCGGCGTCCAGACGCTGGAGCGCCCTTCGCGAAGCAAACCCGGCCACATCCTGAAGGAGGGAACCGCATGGAAAAGCAATACCTCATCGACGCATTGTCCAAGGAAGAATCGTGGCGGATTTTTCGCATCATGGCGGAATTCGTGGATTCGATCGAAGACCTTTCGCGGATTCACAACGGCGTGACCGTTTTCGGCTCAGCTCGTGTCAAGCCGGGGGATCCCTATTATCAAATGGCGGAAAAACTGGGAAAGCTTCTGGTGCAAAGCGGATTCTCTGTAATCACCGGCGGCGGTCCCGGCATCATGGAAGCGGCGAACAAGGGCGCGGCGGAAGCCGGCGGCCTGTCCGTGGGGATGAACATCAAACTGCCCTTTGAACAAAAGCCCAATCCCTACGCCAATCTGCAGATCGATTACAAATATTTCTTCATCCGCAAGGTGATGTTCGTCAAGTATGCCGTCGCCTATATCATCATGCCGGGCGGCTACGGCACCATGGACGAGTTTTTTGAAGCCCTCACGCTGATCCAGACCAAGCGGGTGAGAAGCTTTCCCGTCATCGTGATGGGCCGCGAATACTGGCAGGGGCTTCTGGACTGGCTGAAGTGCTCCATGCTGCAACAAAACATGATCCTGCCCTTTGACATTGAAATGATTCAAATCATCGATGAGCCGGAAGAGGTTGTCAAACACATTCAGAAATACGTCATCGTATAGACACCGCCCGGTTTCTTGCCCGGAGAGTTGTTGATGTCCCTGGAAAAAGTCCTGCTTGACCTCAAAAAGAGCAAGGTTGCGCCCTGTTACCTTCTTTACGGGGAGGAGGAATACCTGATTCAGGAAGCCCTTGGCGATATTCTGGATCTTCTCGTTCCCCCGTCCGACCGGGATTTCGGTCTTTTTTGGGTTGACGGGAACGACGCGGATTTCGATCTGCTCCGGGACCGCCTTTCGACGCCGTCGCTTTTGGGCGGCCGGAAAGTGGTCGTCATCAAAAACACGGAAATATTTCAATCCCGTGAAAATCTGGGCGGTCTGATCCAAAAAATCCGCGAGAATCTCGGAGAGAACCAGGACAAAGCCGTCCGGTCATTCCAGGCGTTTTTAAGGTTGTCGGGATTCACGTGGGAAGACCTGCAGGGCGCGGGCTGGCAGAAAATTTCCGATGAACAATGGGGCCGCGCCGTGGAAGGCGATCCGGGAGACGACCGCCACACATGGCTGCCCCGGATCGTTGAAATCTGCGCCGGCCGGGACATGGCGTCAGGCGGCGATGCCGACCTCCCCGATCCGTTGGAAAAACTCCTTGCCGACGGGCTTCCGGCGGGGAATTGCCTGATGCTGACCGCTGACGCGGTGGACAAGAGAAAGAAGATATTCAAGGTCATTCAAAAAACCGGCGTAGTCCTGCACTTCGGCAAAATCAAGGAAGCCGCCACCCGGGAAACGCTCAAAGGCGAAGCACGGAAGCTGCTGGACGGTTGCGGAAAGAGTCTGACGTCCGCGGCCTGGGCCGCGCTGGGAAAAAAGACGGGATTCCGGCTCCGTCCTTCCCTCAATGAGCTGCAGAAACTCGTCGTTTTTGCCGGGGAAAAGGCCGTGATCGGCGAGGAGGACGTTGAAACCGTCGTCGGCAAAACCAAAGAAGACAGCATTTTTGAACTGACGAACGCTTTGAGCGAGAAAAAGGCGAAGGCGGCGCTTCTGGCGCTCCAAGCCCTGCTGGATCAGGGCGAGCCGCCTTTGATGATCCTGGCCATGATCAGCAGGGAGATTCGTCTGCTGCTGCAGGCGTCCATCCTAGTGCAATCCGGCAAACTGCCCCCCGTGACGCCGGGCATGGAATTCCCCTCTTTTCAAAAAAATGTCTATCCCTCCGTTTCGGCCATGGCGCAAGGCATGGCCCGCAAAGAAGATTTTCTGGTCGGCAAGCATCCCTTTGTGATTTTCAATGCGCTGCGTCACTGTCGGCGGTTTTCCTACAGCGTCCTGGTCGGTTATCTGGATGAGCTGCTGGAGATGGATCTCGCCATGAAATCCACGACCACGGACCCACGGCTGCTCCTGGAGCGATTTCTGATCAAAGTCTGCGCTTAAAGCTTCCGGATCCTGGCCCTGGCCTGTTTTTCGGCGCGGGAAAGTCGGCGGGCCGGCCCTTTCTTATGCCTGAAGCGGCCGCTGTCGTTGTCATCATCATCTTCTTCCTCTTTCCCGAAGGCCATGTCGGTCTCCGGCTTCGCAAGCTGCCGGTCCACAATCGACTCGAACTCCGGAGAAGGCATTGCAGCCTTGCCCCGGCGGACGGCATAGGAGACGATTTCGCGGTCGGAAGAAACCACCAGAATTTCCTCGTCCGAAGAGGCGATGATTCTTTTGAGCACGTCGTCGGCCTTGACGCCTTTGGGCGAGTAAATCATGCCAATGCCTCCGCTGTAGTCGCGCTCTTCCCGGGCGGCGCCGCTTACCCAGCCGTCAAAAACAACGGTAATCCGGTGATTTTTCCTGGTTCGGTACTGCGCCAGCCAGTCGATAAGCGCTGTGCGGCCGGCTTCGAGGCTGTGACGCTCGAAACGACGCAGGCGGATGGACTGCCGGATCATATTATAGCCGTCGATGTAAATATGCATGGGGGATTTTTGCACATTGAAGCAATGGATTCAATGAAAAAAGCGGGTATTTATCTTGACGGGAGGCTTGTCCGTCTGTTACCGTCGGGCACGTTTGAACGGACCGGTCAAAAAGCGGGGAACCGCTGAACAATAAGCCATTCGGAGGTTGTTATGGACATTAAAAAAATATGCGTTTTGGGCGCGGGGTTGATGGGTAACGGCATCGCGCAGGTTTGCGCGGCGGCGGGCTTCGAGGTGACCCTCAGGGACATTGAACAGCGTTTCATCGACAACGGCATGAACACCATCAAAAAAAATCTGGGCCGCGACGCGGAAAAAGGGAAAATTACGAAAGAGCAGATGGAAGCGGTTTTAGGCCGGATCAAGCCGACGCTGGATGTCGCCCAAGCCGCCAAAGACGCAGATATCGTCGTGGAAGTGGTCATCGAGCTGATGGACCTGAAGAAAAAAGTATATGCGGAGCTCGAAGCGGTCGTTCCCCCGCACTGCCTGTTTTTCACCAATACTTCGGGGTTGAGCATCACGGAAATGGCGGCCATCACGAAAAGGCCGGAGCGCTTCATCGGCACCCACTTTTTCAACCCGGCTCCGGTGATGAGGCTGCTGGAAGTCATCCGCGGCCAGCAGACCTCCGATGAGACGGTGGAAATCGCCAAAGCCTGGGGCAAGAAGCTGGGCAAGGAAGTCGTCATGGTCAACGAAGCCCCCGCGTTTGTCGTCAACCGCATTTTATGCTCGATGATCAACGAAGCTTTTTTTGTGCTGGATGAAGGTTTGGCCACGGCGGAGGACATCGACAAGGCGATGCAGTTGGGCTGCAACCATCCCATCGGCCCGCTGGCGCTGGGCGACCTGATCGGTCTGGACACGCAGCTTCGGATCTGTGAGGGCATGCACCGCGAGCTGGGCGACAAGTACCGCCCGTCGCCGTTGTTGCGCAAGCTTGTCCGCGCCGGCAACCTGGGACGCAAATCCGGCCGCGGCGTGTATGACTACAGCAAGAAATAATTTCCGGTAATTTGTTTTTTGGGAGCAAGGGATTGCAACCCCTTGCTCTCATGGACGTAAACAATCGATTACCTTGCAGGGAACGGTCGCGACCGCTCCCTGCGAATACCCCGTTGAAGAAATTTATGATTTGTTGGCTTCGGCTTTGAGGGCGGCGATGGTTTGCGCGTAGTCGGGCGTTCCGAAAACCGCCGCGCCCGCTACCAGCACATCCGCGCCCGCGCCCGCAATGGCGGCGATATTGGCCAGATTCACCCCTCCGTCCACTTCCAGCAGAGGTTTTTGCGGCAGGCCGGCAAGCAGACCGGCCGCCCGTTTGATTTTGGCAAGCGACCCTGGAATGAACTGCTGCCCGCCGAATCCGGGATTGACCGACATGATCAAAAGCAGGTCGAGGTCGGGGAGGATTTCCTCCAGCAAGCCCAGCGGCGTGGAGGGGTTCAATGAAACGCCGGCCTTTTTCCCGGCTTTTTTGATCTGGCCCAGCGTACGGTGCAGATGCGCGGCCGCCTCCACGTGGACGGTAATATAATCCGCGCCCGCGTTCGCGAAGGCTTCGATGTAATCGTCGGGGTTTTGAATCATCAGGTGCACGTCAAACGGCAGCCGGGTGGCTTTTCGCAAAGCTCCGATGACGGCCGGTCCCATCGTGATGTTGGGGACAAAGTGTCCGTCCATGACATCCACGTGGATCCAGTCCGCACCGGCTTTTTCCACCGCGGTAATTTCTTCGGCGAGCTTCCCGCCGTCGGCGGAAAGTATCGAAGGAGCAATCAGTTTCATCAAAGTTCTCCTTTCGTTAAGGGATCGAATATACCAAAGTATTGCACATGTCAACCTACAGGATAGTGGATAGTTAAAGTTCAATTATCAACCATTCACCATCCACTCCTTTCTTCTTGACACCAAAGCTGAAAAAATCAAAGATGCGCGCATGAGACTGGTCTATAACATGCTTCTGACGATCGCGGCGGTTCCGGGGCTGCTGTTTGTTTTTTTCAAAATGGCTTTCGCGGGCAAGTACCGCCATAGTTTCCTTCAGAAGCTGGGCACGCGCCAGGACCACCTGCTGGCGGGCATCACGCCCGGCCGGCGCGTCTGGATTCACGCGGTTTCCGTGGGAGAGGTGACGGCTGCCGCTCCGGTCGTCGCGGCGTTGAAGGCGAAAAGGCCGGACGTTCGGATTGTTTTTTCAACTTCGACGGAAACCGGCCAGGGCATGGCGCAAAGACTGGTAAAGGGCGCGGATGCGTTTATTTATTTCCCTCTTGATCTTTCTTTCAGCGTCGGTCATATGCTGGATGTCGTCCGTCCGGAGGTGTTTGTCCCGGTGGAGACGGAGCTGTGGCCCAATTTTCTGGCCGCCTGCCGGAAGCGAAGCGTTTCCGTTGTGATGGTGAACGGCCGTCTTTCCCCCCGCTCTTTTGCCAGGTACCGCCGGACGCGCTTTTTCTGGCGTCGGATTCTGAAAAACGTGGACGCCGCCGGGATGATTTCCGAAGTGGACGCTTCCCGGATCGCCGGCATGGGAATGGACCCGGGAAAGATCCGCGTTCTGGGCAACACCAAATACGATGCCCTGGCGGCAATGGCGTCGCCGGTCCTGCAGGAAGAGATTGCCCGCCGCTTCCATGTGCGTCCCCGCGAGAAATTTCTTGTCGCGGGAAGCACGCATCCGGGCGAAGAGGAAGCTGTGATCCGGGTATATCGGGAGCTGCTGGCGCGCGATCCTGATTTTCGGATGATTGTTGTGCCGCGCCACATTGAACGCGGAGGCGATGTGCTCCGGCTTCTGCGGGAGGCGGGATTCCAGGATATCATCACGGCGACGCAGATCAACAGTGGTCAGGCCCGCCGGGAGGAGAAAGTGATCGTCGTCGATGTGATCGGCGAGCTTTTCAAGGTGTATTCACTGGCGACGGTGGTTTACTGCGGCGGCTCGCTCGTGCCGAGGGGCGGCCAGAATATTCTGGAAGCGGCGGCCTGGGGAAAAGTGATTTTTTACGGTCCGTCCATGGACGATTTCAGCTCGGAAGCCGCGCTCCTGGAGGCGGCGGGTGCCGGCATCCGCATTCGCGGCGCCCGGGAGCTCCAGGAAAAAATCCTGCAGACGCTTGCCGATCCACAGAATGCACAGGCGCGGGGCGAACGGGGCCGGGCGGTTGTCCTGGCCAACCGGGGCGCCGCAAAACGCTACGCGGAAATGGTGATCAAGTATTTAGGGGATCAGGCTGAAGATCAAAGGCCGAAGGTGAAGTTCACTTGACGCCGGGGGGAAAAGTGGATTAAAAGAAAGCGGCTGCTACGGCCAGGGAGGTTATCTATGCAGAAAAAATACGAAGCGCTAAGCGAGCAGGTTAATCTGACCAGGACTCTGATGGCGAAGTCGGTGATCTACAAGTACCTCAACCGGACGAATCTGATCTGTTACTCGGAACTCACCAGGCTTCTCGGCTGTGAAGCCTTTGTCAAGCATGAAAACCACAATCCAACCGGATCCTTCAAGATTCGGGGCGCCCTCAACTTCTTTCACCACATGTCCCGCGAGGAGCTGGAAGCCGGCATTCTGGTCGCGACCCGGGGCAATCATGGCCTGGCGATGGCCTGGGCGGGCCAGTGGTTCCGCGTGCCGTGCACGGTGGTCGTTCCGGAAAATAACAACCCGGAAATCAATCGCATCATCGAAAACTACGGCGCGGAAGTCATTGTCAACGGAAAAGACTTCTACGACGCCCAGTCCTACTGCGAGGAACTGGTGGACAGCGCCGGATATTACTATGTCCGGCAGGGCAACGAGCCGGAAATCTTAAACGGTCTGGCCACCGTGGGGCTGGAGATTCTGGAGGACCTGCCGCAGGTCGATGTGATCATTTGCCCCATCGGTGGGGGTGCGGGGTGTGCCTCTTTGCTGAAAACCGTCCACGCCGTCAATCCCGCCATCGAGATCATCGGCGTGGAGCCCCAAAATGTTCCTTCCTTTTACGCGTCCTGGAAGAAGGGGGAGATCGTCACGCTGGATGACGCCCATACCATGGCCGACGGCCTTGCCGCGCGAAGCGTGTTCCATCTGCCCTTCGCCATTCTCAAAAACACCATCAATGACGTCGTGCTGCTGACCGAAGACGAGATTCTGGAAGGAATGAAAATGGCGCTGACGACCACCCACAACGCGGCCGAAGCCGCGGGCGCCGTTTCTTTGATGGCCGCCTATAAAATCAGGGACCGGCTGGCGGGTAAAAAGGTGGTCATGATCATGTCCGGCGGCAACCTGAAAATGGACGATCTGAGAAAAGCCGTCAGTTGTTGAATTTCAATTTTTAAAGGAGTTTTTTTGCGCTATGTCCGTTTTGTCAACCCCCTCCCCGGGCGACTTTATCCGGGATATCATCGAAGAGGGCCTTCGCATCGGTAAACACGAAGGGTGCGTGGCGACCCGCTTCCCGCCCGAACCCAACGGCTACATTCATATCGGACACGCCAAATCCGTATGCCTCAATTTCGGCATCGCGGCGCAGTATTCGGGAACCTGCAACCTGAGGCTTGACGACACTGATCCGGCGGGCGAGTCCATGGAATACGTCGAATCCATTATCCGCGATGTCCGCTGGCTGGGATTTGACTGGGGCGATCGTCTGTTTTACGCCTCAGACTATTTTGAAAAGCTCTACGCATTTGCCGTAGAGCTCATCCGGACCGGTAACGCCTACGTCTGCAGCCTGAACGCCGACGAAGTGCGGGAACACCGCGGAACCTTTACCGATCCGGGAAAGGAAAGCCCCTACCGCGGCCGTCCGGTGGAAGAAAACCTGGACCTGTTCGTCCGGATGAGGGCCGGTGAATTCCCGGACGGCGCTCACACGCTGCGCGCCAAAATCGATATGGCGGCGCCCAATATCGTCATGCGGGACCCGGTTTTATACCGGATCAAGCGCGAACCGCACTACCGGACGGGAGACCGGTGGGTGATTTATCCGATGTACGACTTCGCGCACTGCCTCTCCGACGCTCTGGAGAATATCACGCATTCCATCTGCACGCTGGAGTTTGAAAACAACCGTCCGCTCTACGACTGGATCGTCGAAAAGCTGATTTCCGGCGATCGGCCCCGGCAGATCGAATTTGCAAGGCTCAACCTGAGCTACACGGTGTTGAGCAAGCGCAGGCTCATCGACCTGGTGAGAAGCAAGAACGTGAAAGGCTGGGATGACCCGCGCATGCCCACCGTGACGGGGATGCGGCGGCGGGGCTATACGCCTGAAGCAATCCGGAATTTCTGCGCCGAGATCGGCGTGGCCAAAAACGACAACCTGATCGACGTTTCCCTGCTGGAGCACTGTGTCCGCGAAGACCTCAACGAAAAGGCGCCCCGGGCCATGTGTGTTCTGCGTCCGCTCAAGGTCGTCATCGACAATTATCCGGAAAACCAGACGGAAGAATTCGACTGCGCCAACCATCCGCAGCATCCCGAGATGGGAACGAGAAAGGTTCCCTTTTCCCGGGAGCTGTATATCGAGCGCGACGACTTCATGGAAGATCCTCCCAAGAAGTACAACCGCCTCGGACCCGGGCGGGAAGTCCGCCTGCGCAACGCCTACATCATCAAATTTGAAAGAATGCTCAAAGACGAAAAGACCGGCGAGGCGACGGAAATCCACTGCTCCTACGATCCGGCCACCCGCAGCGCGCCGCCCGCAGACGGACGCAAGGTGCAGGGCGTCATCCACTGGGTATCGGCGGCCCATGCCGTGCCTGCCGAGGTTCGTCTTTACGACCGCCTGTTCACGATCGAAGATCCGGGCGGCGAAGATGAGTTTCTGAGCTATCTGAACCCGGATTCCCTGGAAACGCTTTCGGCCTGCTGCGCGGAGGCAAGCCTCAAAGACGCGCGCCCCGGGGACCGCTACCAGTTTGAACGGCTGGGGTATTTCTGTGCGGATCCGGATTCGACCGCGGGCGGGCCCGTCTTCAACCGTGTCGTCCCCCTGCGGGATTCCTGGGCCAAAATCGCCGGATTGAAAAAAAGCTGACGCACCTTTTTTATCTTTTTAGACGTAGCGCGGACATTTATGTCCGCGTTTTTTATGAAACCGCGTTCAGCTTTTTCGCGAGCAGCTCCCGGATGATTTTCGGGTTGGCCTTTCCGCCGGACGCCTGCATCACCTGGCCGATCAGAAAGCCCAGCGCCTTTCCCTGACCGGCGCGGAAATCGGCCACGGCCGCGGCCTGCGCCGTGAGCACCTGATCGATCATAGCTTCGAGCGCGCCCGTGTCGGACACCTGCCTGAAGCCGCGCGCCTTCACGATTTCCTCCGGCGGCTCGTCGCTTTCGAACAGATGCGTCAGCACTTCGCGCGCCGCGTTGGCGTTGATTTCATCGCCGGCCAGCATCTTCAGAAGCGACGCGAAGCGCTCCGGCGTGACGGGCTGCGAGGCAAGATCCATTTTTCGTTCTTTGACGGCCGGAATAAGCTGCGTGGCCAGCCAGTGCATGGCCGTGCGCGGCGCGATTCCCCGGCCGACCAGCGCTTCGAAATACACCGCGACTTCGGGATCTTCGCTCAGAAACGCAGCCTCCTCACCGGTAAGACCGTGCTGCTTCACGAAGCGCCCGGCGCGCGCGGCCGGCATTTCCGGAAGACGCAAACGCATCTTTTCAATCCATTCCGGCGTCAGTTCGATGACCGGCGCCATCGGGTCGGGCACACACGGACCCGCGAATTTGTCCCGCATCGGGAGCGTAGCTTTCTTTTCCGGATCCCACAGCCTTGTGTGCAGGATCACCGCCTCGCCCGCCTGCACCGCCTGACTCTGGCGGCTGATTTCATGCGCGATCGCGTCGCCCACGTGGCGGACGGAGTTCATGTTTTTGACTTCCACCTTCGTATTCATCCGGCTGGTTCCTTTGGGACGCACGGAAATATTGGCATCCACGCGCATCGTGCCGTTTTCCATGCTGCACTCGGAGGACCCGACATAGCGCACCTGCGTGCGCAGCGCCTTGAGAAATTCCATGGCGTGGTGCGGTGTGCGGAAATCCGGCTCGGTGACGATTTCCACGAGCGGGGCGCCGGCGCGGTTGAAGTCCACCAGACTGATCGGAAGGCGCCCCTCCATCTCGTGCACCAGCTTGGCGACGTCTTCTTCCATGTGGACGTGGTGAATGCGCAATCTTTTCGTCTTGCCGTCTTCATCGGCAATGTCGATGCCGCCGCCGCGCGCCAGCGGGAGGCGGGCCTGCGAAAGCTGATAGCCTTTCGGAAGGTCGGGGTAGTAGTAAACCTTCTGGTCGAAGGCGCTTTTCGACTGGAGTTCGGCGCCCAGTCCCAGACACAGAAGCGACGCCTTTTCCAGCGCTTCGGCGCTGAACCGGGGGATCGCGCCCGGCAGCCACAGGCAGGTCGGGCAGATATTCGTATTGGGATCGTCGCCGGGATTGTTGGGACAGTCGCAAAACATTTTGGTTGCGCAGTTGAGTTCAACGTGGATTTCCAATCCGATGACCGCTTCAAATTCCATGGCTATTTCCCTCCCTCGCGCAGTTTCAGCAGGTGTTCGCCCAGGGACAGCAGCCTCGCGTCGCTAAGCCTTGGCCCCGTAAACTGCAGCGGCGTCATCCCTTCGGATGCGGGCGGCAGGACCAGCGCCGGCTGGCCCGTGACGTTGGCAAACGCCGTGCAGGCGAATTGCCGGTAGGTTTCGTCGAGCGTCGCCGGATTCGGGTCGGGCGCGCCGCCGGAAACCGGAAGCGCCAGGAAATCCACATCACCGGTCCGTTTCTTCATATCCGCGACCAGGCGCGCCCGGATGCGGCAGGCGTCTTCATACGCCGCGTAGCGCTGAAACTGGAAAAACGCGCCCTGGAACAAAAAACTCTTCAACAGAGTTCCGAAAGCCGCGCCGCGGGAGGCCAGATACATCTCGTTCCAGTTTTTGGCGCCCGGCGCTCGTTTGCCGTAGCGGACCGAATCGTAGCGGCCCGTGGCGGACGACGCTTCTACGGCGCCGACGATTTTATGAACCGTCAAAAACAGCGGCCATTCGGGAAAAGACGCCTCCCGGACGGCAAAGCCTGCTTGCGAAAGTTCCTCAATCGACAGGCGGAATTTTTTCCGCTGTGCGTCCGTCAGGTCGTTTTGCGCTTCGGCCGGAACGCCGATCGCAGTTTTTGTCGGGTCGATAGGCGGCGCCGTAAAATCCGGAACACTTTCATTGGGCAGCGAAAAATCCTTTTCGTCCGGACCGGCGACGGCTTTCAATATTTCGCGAGTATTTTGAATCGATGAGGAAAGAACGCCGCAGGCTTCCATCGAAAATATCAGATCGATCAGGCCGAAGTGCGACACCAGGCCGTAGCTGGGCTTGAAGCCGCAGACGCCCGCCGCCGCGGCAGCCAGGCGGGCCTCCCCTGTCATGTCCAAAACCAGTTCCGTATCGGCGATCTTCTGCTTTACGGCTTCGCCCGCACGGCTTCCCGCCAGGCCGAAGCCGAATTCACTTGTTTTTGTCGAGCCGCATAAAAATGCGCCGGACCGGGAAAGACGGTCAACGACGGTTGCGTCTTCGAGCGCTGTGAAATTGGCCAACGCCCGGGAGCCCGCATCAACCGGCCAGCCCGCCTTTGAGATATTGGGTTGAATCGCGATGTTCAGTCCCGCAAGCGGGCCGTTGCCGGATACGGCGCCGTCGGGATTGCGGTAGAAAAAAATAGAATCCATGGATGGGTCTCCCTTTTATTCCAGAATGCTGGCGACTTTGAAATAATTTCCTTTCACCGAGGGCGCGCTTTTGAGCAGTTTGCCGCTTTCGGCAAGCTCCGAACGTTGCTCCTTTGTTCCCGGCCGCATCCGGTTGGACACCGGCGTCACCGTGCGGATCGGCTCTTCCGATCCCGCCTTTTCTTTTGCCAGGCGGCCCAGCGCTTCGGCCCCGGCCAGAATCTCCTCCATGACAGGCCGCTCCGCCGCGGAAATGCCGATGCGCGACACCCAGGAGAGGTGATCGATCGGGTCTTCCTTTTCGGCCGTTCCCGGCAGCGCCTCCTGGCCGCCCAGATTCAAAAGGCCCAGCTCGGCGAGCTGCTCGCGCTTGACCGCCGAAGGCGCGCCCGTCAGGGGACAGACCGCGCTGCGGTTTTTCGGAAACGCGATCACTTCGCGGATGGACGGTGTCCGCAGAATCATCGATACGGTGCGGTCCATGCCCAGCGCCAGCCCTCCATGCGGCGGCGCGCCGAAATCGAAGGCCCTCAGGAAAAAGCCGAATTTCTCCCGGGTCTCTTCTTCGGAAAGCCCCAGCGCGGCAAAAATCTTGCGCTGCAGGTCGCGGTTGTTGATGCGGATGCTGCCGCCGCCCAGCTCTTCGCCGTTCATGACCAAATCGTAGGCCCGGGACTTGAGCGAAAGCAGCTCTTCCAGGTTTTTCGGATCGAAATCCTCGCGGTCCGGCGCGGTGAACGGATGATGGCTCGAGGTGACGCCCCCTTCATCCGTGGGTTCAAAGAGCGGGAACTCCGTGATCCAGACCGGGTAAAAACTGTTTTCGGGAATCAGGCCCAGGCGGTCGGCCAGGTGCAGACGAAGCTGGCCCAGCGCGGAGGTCGCCACCGCGTAGGAAGGATCGGCGATCAGAATGAGCACGTCCCCGTCGGAAACCGCAAAAAGGCGCTTCAATTCAGCCAGCTCCTGCCCGCTGAAAAACTGGACGATGTTGGATTCGAGCTTCCCGCCTTCGGCGCGCATCCACGTCATGCCCTTGGCGCCGAACGACGGCGCGATCTCCCTGGCGTATTCGTTTTGCAAAACGTTCTTGCTGAGTTTTTCCGACTGGCCCTGAATGTTGATGCCCTTGATGCAGCCGCCGCGCTGGAGGATCTGGCGGAAAATCGAATAACGGGTTTCGGAAAAGACGTCCGTCACGTCAACGAAGCGAAGCCCGAAGCGCAGGTCGGGCCGGTCGGAGCCGGTCGTGTCCATCGCTTCCGTGTAGGTCATGCGTGCGAAGGGCCGGGGCAGGTCGATGCCGCCGATCGCAAACATCCGGACGGTCAGCTCCTCAATCAGTTCGTAGAGAAACTCTTCATCGATGAAGGACGCTTCGATGTCGAGCTGCGTGAATTCCGGCTGGCGGTTGGGGCGCAGGTCCTCGTCGCGGAAGCAGCGCGCGAGCTGAAAGTAGCGCTCCATGCCGCCGATCATCAACAGCTGTTTGAAGAGCTGCGGCGACTGGGGCAGAGCGTAGAAATTCTGAGGATGGATCCGGCTGGGGACCAGGTAGTCGCGTGCGCCCTCGGGCGTGCTGGCCGTAAGCACCGGCGTTTCGATTTCCACGAATCCCCGGGAATCCAGAAATTCCCGGACGCACCGGAAAATGCGGTGCCGCGCCATCAGATTGTCGCGCATGGCGGGGCGGCGGATGTCCAGATACCGGTACTGAAGGCGCAGGTCCTCGGCCACGTGGTCCGAGCCGACGGACAAAGCGCCCGCCACCATTGCCTTGTCGGAAACGGAGAAGGGCAGAGCGTCCGATTCGGACAGCACCGCAAGCTCCGTCACGAACACTTCGATCTGTCCCGTTTCGATGTTGGGATTTTCCGTCCCCGCGAGGCGTTTTCGAACGTCGCCCGAAACCGCTATACAGTATTCGGAGCGCAGCAAGGCCGCCTGACGGCAGACATCATTCGCGGCGGCGTCCGGGCTGAAGACAATCTGCACAATACCGCTGCGGTCGCGCAGGTGGATAAACAAAAGGCCGCCGTGATCGCGGAAAGCGTCCACCCAGCCGGCCAGGAGCACCCGGCGGCCGATGTCTTCAGAAGAAAGCTCGCCGCAAAAAACGCGCTCAGAAAATTGCATATCGATCATCCTTTCCGTTTAAACAGAAGCACAAATTTGTGTCGCGGAGCGTATCAAAACTGTCTGGATGTTTCAAGAAGATATCCCGGCGTGGTCCACGAAATATCCGTTTTTCAAAGGTATCCGGAAGCGGTCCAAAAAACAAAAAGGCCGCGGCGGGAAAGGATTTCCCCGCCGCGGCCCGGTTGGAATCTAGACCAACTTCAGATAATTTTTAACCAGATACTCCGCGGTTTGCAGCGCGCCCTTGGCGGCGCCCAGCTTGGTGTTGTGCGCCAGGCAGACATACTTGATGCCGTTTTCCAGAATCGGGTCCTTGCGGATGCGCCCGACGGTGACGGTCATGCCGCCGCCCTTGTCGCGGTCCATCCGGGGCTGCGGACGGAACGGATCGTCCGTGACGTCGATCAGATGCGCGGGCGAGCTGGGCAGATGCAGTTCGGCAAAGTCCTTTCCGTATTCGGTCATTGCCTTCTTGACGTCTTCCGGGGTGCAGGGTTTTTCGGTCTGCACAAACGCGACAACCAGATGCCCGTCGATGACCGGCACGCGGGTGCAGGTGGCGGTGATGCCGAACGGCGCGTTGACGATTTTGTCTCCCGCCAGTTTGCCGAGAATCTTCTGCGGCTCGGTTTCCACCTTCGGCTCCTCTCCGGAAATGTACGGAACGACATTTTCCGTCATATCCATGGCGGAAAGGCCGGGGGTGCGGCCCGCGCCGGACATGGCCTGCAACGAGGTGGCGACCACCTGTTTCACGCCGAAGCTGTCGAGGATCGGTTTGAGCGACACGACCAGCCCCGCAATGGTGCAGTTGGATTTGGGCGAAATGAATCCCTTCCAGCCGCGATTTTTCCTCTGAACATCCAGAAGCGCTGCGTGGTCCATGTTGACGCCGCCCACCAGAATCGGGGTGTCCGCTTCATACCGGAACGCCGAAGCGGTGCTGATAACCGGTGTGGTTTTGGCGTATTTTGGTTCCAGCTCCTTGGCGGGTCCTGTATCCATTGTCGAGAAAATAATGTCCACGGAAGTCGGATCGAAGCTTGCCGCTTCCTCCACAACCATATTGGCGATGTCCTCCGGCAGTTCTTCCGGGCACCACCAGCGGATGGAGCCGTTGGCGTCACGCAATGCGTCGATATATTTTTTTGTTGCCGAGCGCTCCGAGGCGACCAGTTTGGAAATTTCAAACCAGGGATGTTCCAGGAGGCTGACAATCGCCTGCTGTCCTACGATGCCGGTTGCGCCCACAATGGCGATTTTTAACATAAAATTTTTCCTCCAAATTATTTTTGACGTCCTTGTAAAAAGTCAATTTCGCACTCTTTTCGTCTTACCGGCGAAAGTCGGTATCCAGTAATTACAGTTGGTTATGGACCCCGGCCTTCGCCGGGGTGACGATTTGAGTTACTTTTTACGAGTTCATCATTTTTCCTGTTTCAGTATTTGTCTCGTTTTCTCCACGTCCGCCGCGATCTGTCGCTTCAAACTTTCGGGACCGTCGAACTTGACAATGTCCCGCAGCTTCTCCACAAACAGCACATTTATTTTTTCCCCGCGCAGGTCTCCCGAATAATCCAGCAGGAAAACCTCGAACGTGGACGAATAATCTTCAAAGGTCGGTTTGGCGCCGATATTAAGCGCCCCCATGCAGCGCCGGCCGTCCACCATCACAAAGGCGGCGTAAATGCCGGGAGGCGGCAGCAGTTCCTTTTCCGGTTCGATGTTGGCGGTGGGGAATCCCAGCCCCGCGCCGCGCCCCGCGCCGCTGCCCACGACGCCCGCCACATTGTAGGGACGTCCCATCAGTTTCGTCGCCTTCCGGAGGTCGCCTTCCAGAATGCAGTTGCGGATCAGCGTGCTGCTCACGATTTCGTCGTCGATTTTAAATGCCGGGATCACCTCCACGGAAAAACCGAGTTTTCGCCCCCTGGTCTTCAGAAAGGCGTCGTTGCCCTGCCTGGCCTGGCCGAAGACATAATCGTGACCGATAATGATTTTGGAAATGGCCAGTTTCCCCCACAAAAAATCCTCTACAAACGCCAGGGCGGTGGTTTTGGAGTAATGCTGGTCGAAAGCGATGACCACCGTCGCGTCAACGCCGCATTTCTCAAGGAATTCAAGCTTTTCCGCCCTGGTGGTAATCAGGTAAAAAGGTTTGATATTCGGATGCAGAATCATTTTGGGGTGCGGATCAAAGGTGATCACCAGCGATTTCTGCCCTGCTTTCTTCGCTTCCGTCGCGAGCTTGCGGCAGATATGCTGATGGCTCAGATGCACGCCGTCAAAATTGCCGATAGTGACGAACGCCCCCCGGTAATCCCGAGTTATGGATTCGATTCCTTCAAAAACGATCATGTCCTTCTCCGCCGTCCGCGTTTACAAGTTGTGAAACATAGCATTTTGAGCATTAAATTCAAGTCATTTTAACTTGACAAGATGCCGCGTTCAGTATAGTCACTTTCCCGTGCCGAAGTGGCGGAATTGGTAGACGCGCTAGGTTCAGGGTCTAGTGGGTGTACGCCTGTGCTGGTTCAAATCCAGTCTTCGGCACCATTAGAAAATAGAGGGGCCGGACAGGAAATCTGTTTGGCCCCTTTTTGATTTTCTCCGGTTTGGCCGATGTTTCCACCGTGGCGCCGCTGCTGATTGCAGGAGCCGCCTTTGATTTCAGCAAGGCGACTGAATATGCAATAAACCGATTGATGCCTCTGATCCCGGGCGAACCATGGCAGGGGAATAAAAAGTAACGCGCCCTTCAGCCTTCAGCCTTCCGTCTATAATCCCAATATTCTTCTCACTTTATTCTTGCAATGTAATCAATAATTTGTATGATGAAAATCAACAAACTGCGGAGCGATTTCTGCTCATGGCAAATTTTATCACCAACAGCAAAAAAAGTAATCTCAAGAAACGGCTTGTCGAGCTGATTTCAAAAAGTGAAGAACTGAAATTCCTCGTCGGCTTTTTTTATTTTTCCGGCATCCGGGAACTCTATTCCGCGCTAAAAACCAATCCGGATGTCTCCATCAAAATTCTTGTCGGGCTGAATGTGGATCGTTTCAATTTTGGTCTTATAGAGCACGCCGACACGGATTCATCCTCGGATGAAGAAAAAACATACAAATTTTTTGAGTCCATAAAAAAATCACTGAATACGGAAATCTTCGATACGGAAGAATTCTATCGGCAGGTGCGATACTTTGTTGATTTAATCAAGACCGGCCAATTAATTATCCGTAAAACATACGAACCCAACCACGCCAAACTCTACATTTTCAAACTGGAGCAAGATCAGGTCGGCAAGAATGCCTTGTTTATCACCGGCAGCAGCAATTTGACCAAAGCCGGACTTTCCACTCAGAATGAATTTAATGTCGAAATCAGCGATTACGGTTTCGAAGATGCGGAAGAATATTTCGATAATCTCTGGAATCAGGCCGTCAAGATTACGGAATATGAAGAAACAAAGAAAAAACTCATAGATGTTATTGAAAAGGAAACACTCATTAAAGAAGTCTCGCCGTTTGAAGCATTCTGCATTGTGCTTAAAACATACCTTGATTCTTTTGATCAGAAGAAAATCAGTGATACCGTTATCTCCATCATGGAAAAGAACGGCTATAGGCCCTATCAATATCAGCTTGACGCTGTAAAACAGGCGCTTAAAATCATTGACGACTACAACGGTGTGATTATCGCGGATGTTGTCGGTCTGGGGAAAACCATTATCGCCTGCGCCATTGCCAGACAACTGGGTAAACGCGGTGTTGTTATCTGCCCGCCGGGGCTTGTCGGTGATAAAAATTTAAATGCCGGATGGAAAATGTATGTTGAGCAATTTAAATTGACCGATTGGGAAGTACGTTCTTTGGGTGATTTGGAAAATACAAGAAACTTTGTAAAAAAGCTGGACGATATAGAAGTTGTCATTGTTGATGAAGCACATCGTTTTCGCAATCAGGATACCCGGGATTACGACCTGCTCAAGAACATCTGCCGAAACAAAATCGTTATCTTACTCACTGCGACACCCTTTAACAATAGGCCGGGAGATATCCTCTCTTTATTGAGCCTCTTTATCATGCCGAAGCAGTCCACTATAACACTGGACAGCAACCTAGTGGACCAGTTCAGGGGATTTAAGGGCGTCTTCGACCGTCTGGGTTACATCAAGAAATACCATAATTCGGTCGATGAGAAAAAGCGCACAAGAGCGCAGAACAGTTACAAGGGGCTTTTCGGGCACGATAAAATTAATCTTAAAGAAGTGGAACAACGCTCTCGATACCTGGCAAAGCAGATCCGCAATGTCATTGAGCCGGTGACAATCCGGCGCAACCGCCTGGATCTGGAAGGACATCCTTATTATAAAGAAGAAGTAACGCAGATTTCCAAATGCGCCGATCCGATAGAATGGCTCTACGGATTAACAAAAGAACAATCTGAATTTTATGACCGGATTATTGAAGATTACTTTGGTGAGCTTGACAGCAATGGTAAGAGCAACGGTAGACGGTTCAAAGGCGCTATCTATCGACCGTTTGAATACAAAGAGGGCAAAAAAGAAAAGCTGGACGAAAAAAGTAACCGGCAATTCATGCAACAGCGTAACTTGTTTGATTTTATGCGGCGTATGTTGGTCAAGCGTTTTGAGAGCTCTTTTGGTGCATTTAAACAAAGCATTATCAACTTCCAGCGCATTACTACAACCGCGCAGGCATTCATCAACAAGACTGGCGAGTACATCCTCGACAGAGCTTTACTGGAAAGAATATTAGAATACGATGATGATGAAATCGAAAGGCAGCTCAATGAATATGAAGAGAAAATCAAAAAAGGTGAGTATCCCAAAAATCATGAGCGCTACAAGCTGAAAGAATTTAAAGAGCGAGATAAATTTGAAGCTGATATCCAGTCCGATCTAGATTTATTTGAAGAAATACTGGACGAATTGTCCAGGTTGGATTTGGTAAAACACGATCCCAAAACTGCCTGCCTGGTTGAGCATCTCCAGGAGGAACTTGCGCGAAAACCTGCAAAAGGCGAACCGCAGCGGAAGGTTATCATTTTTTCGGAATACGTGGATACAGTCTTGTATCTGAAGAAAGCCTTAACAAAACATTTTGAAAACAAAATGCTGGTCGTTGCCGGCGATTTATCCAGTGCAAAGATTGTGCAGATCAATAGAAATTATGATGCTTCGTACGCTGAGCAGGAAAACGAATTTGATATTTTGCTGACCTCGGACAAAATATCCGAAGGATTTAACCTTAACCGCGCAGGAATGGTGATTAATTATGACATTCCCTGGAACCCCGTTCGCGTCATTCAGCGCGTGGGTCGCATTAACCGAATCAGCAAAAAAGTCTTTAATGAACTCTATATCGTGAACTTCTTCCCGACGGAACAGGGGGCCGAGTTGGTCAAGTCGCGTGAAATTGCCGCAAACAAAATGTTTCTGATTCACAGCGCGCTGGGAGAAGACGCCAAAATATTCGATGTGGATGAAGAACCGACGCCTGCCGGACTGTATAATCGCATCCAGCAAAATCCGGATGAGAAGGAAGAAGAAAGTTTTTATAACAAGTCTTTGCGCGCTTTTATAGAAATTCAAAAAAATCATCCAGAAATTTCGGCAAACCTCGAAAATTATCCGCCGCGCGTGAAAGTCGCCAAGCAATACACAGAAGATGAGCTTTTAGTTTTCTTCAAAAAAGGCAGGCTATATATCACCGAACTGAATCATGCCTATGAAAAACCGCTACCGGAGACGAAAGCATTTGAAGACGTGTTTGATAAAGTGACCTGCGCGCCGGAAGAAAAATCTCTTGAGTTAAGCCCGCAATTCTGGCCGGCTTACAATGCCATCAAAAATCACAAGCCCTATATGCCCGGTGGCGTCAGCGAACAAAGCCTGGAGCAAAAAGCGCTCAATCAACTCAATACATTGATTAACAATGTGCAGACACAAAAACTGATGCCTTATAAAGATTTTCTCCGCAAATTGAGGAAAGATATTCTTCACTATGGCACGCAATCCGAATATTCCCTGCGCCGGATCAGCAATTTATCTACCGCGGAAAACAAATTAAACGAAACCGTTGAAGACATTGCGCAAATGCAAAAAGAACTTGGCCGTGATTATCTGGATCGGGCCGTTGCCGGTCAGAAAAAACTGAAAAAGGACATTATCATCGCGATTGAAAACAGAATGCTTTAATAAAAGTAAAATATAAAGATTTTTATTTTAAATACAATGGTATCGCACTATGCGGTATCCGCAAAATAACCACGGGTGAATAAATGACCCACGAAGCTCGTCCGATTCTGGAAAATATAATTGAAGATTTTGAACCTGAAAAATTTGTTTTATTCTTCCGCCGGAAGAGTCCGCGGTTTTCAGAGGCGAAAGAAGGCTTGCAGCACTATAATGATGAAAACTTTGCCCAGGCCCGGAAACTGGGCGAGATCGAATTTGCCGATTCTGAACGCCTGATCGTCTGCACACTGTCCATGCAAAAGGCCCTAACCGAACGCTCCGGTAAAAAAGCACAATACGACAAAGCCAAAAAGATACTCAAAGAGCAGCAAATTTATTCCGCAGGCATTTTTATCTTTTATGACGATGACGGCAATTTCCGTTTTTCGCTGGTTTATCCCGAATACGCAGGCACAAAAAAAGTATGGTCCAACTTCCGCCGATTTACGTATTTTGTCAGTCGTGAATTTACCAACAAAACATTTTTGCAGCGCCTTGCCTCCCGTGATGATGATTTTACAACACTGAACATCGTCAAGGAAGCGTTCGCCGTCGCGCCGGTTACCGATCTCTTCTATAAAGAATTCTTTGTCGAATACGATAAACTGGTTCAGGCCGTTAGAAAAATCAATAAAATAGATGAAGACAAAGCTAGGGACTTTGTTCTACTTTTTGCCATCCGCACCATATTTCTGGGGTTCATTCAAAAAAGAAAATGGCTGGGCGGCAACGAAAAATTCATTCAAGATTTCTTTCAGGCTTACCAAAAGAGCAAAGCCGATAATAAATTTTATGAAGACTGGCTGACCATTTTATTTTTTGAGGCGCTGAATCATAAATTCACGCCACGTAAGCACCTGCCCAAAGAAATCAATGACGCCTTGATTCTTGCGCCCCATCTCAACGGCGAGTTGTTCAAAAAGAAACCGGAATACGATGAAAAAGGCTGGACGATACCCGACAAGGAAATAGAAAGTTTCTTTGAATTTCTCTTTTCTCACAGCTTCACCATTGAGGAAAGCTCGCTGGATGACGCCGAACTCCAGATCAACCCGGAATTTCTGGGTATTATCTTCGAACGACTGGTCAATAAGGCCGACGGTGCGGTTTACACCCCGCGCACCGAAGTGGATTTGATGTGCCGGCTGAGCCTCGTCAAGTGGCTGATGAAGAATCTGTCTCTGCCGATAACGCCGGTTAATCTTTATGAATTGTTTTTCCGCGAAGGCGAAGCCGAGGAAGACCAGAAAGACGGAAGTTTTTCGCCCAAAGAGGCAAGGGAACTCCTTTTGCTTCTGGAGCGCTTGGCCATCTGCGATCCGGCGGTGGGATCAGGCGCTTTTGTGGTCGGCATGATGCAGGTGCTCGATGAAATCGAGCAAAAATTGAGGGAAAAAGCGCATCTGCCGGCGTCGGATATTTTTGAACGGAAAAAGCAGATTATTTCCCAGTCGCTCTACGGCGTGGAAGTCAAGGGATGGGCGGTCTGGATCTGTCAGTTACGCCTGTGGCTTTCGCTTTTTGTGGATGCTCCGGAAGACATGCGCCTATCGCCCACGCCCATCCTGCCCAGTCTTGATTTCAAAATCCGTCAGGGCGATTCTCTTGTCCAGCGCATCGGCAATAAAACGTTTCCCGTATCCGACCATGCGGTCATCAAAGATTCCATCAAGAAGAAAGTAACGCAACTCAAAAACCTGAAAACCGAATATTTTTACAACAAGGCTTCCGTCGATGAATGGGAAATCAGACAGCGCGAACTCGCCGTTTTTGAAGAAATTCTTCAGACGGAGATTAAAGAAAAAAGCGATTACTTAAATGCTTTAAAAGGTAGCAAACCGCATGATCAATCATCTTTTGATATTATGGACACGGTGCCGCGGCAAACGAAGATTGAATTGGATAAAGACAAAATTGAACGACTAACCAGAGAGTTGGATGATCTGCAAGAACAAAAGAAAAACATCCGCAAGGACAAGCCGCTAATCTGGAACATCGAATTTGCCGAAATATTTGTGGAAAAGGAAGGCTTTGACATTATCATTGGCAATCCGCCCTATGTGCGGCTGGAAGAAATCGCCAACCCGATGGATAAGGTGAAAGACAAAAAAGAATACAAAGGCTATTTGCAGGAAATGGTGCGGCTGGACTTTAAAGACGACTTTCCAGCCAAAAAGAAAATCAATGCCAAATCCGACCTTTACACTTATTTTTATATCCGGGCATTGCGCCTGCTCAACCCGCAAGGCATCCACACCTTCATTTGTTCTAATTCCTGGCTGGATGTAGGCTATGGTGTCTGGCTTCAGGAATTTTTGCTTAACCGTTGTCCGGTGGAATTGATTATTGACAATCACGCCAAACGCGGTTTTGAAGCGGCGGACATCAACACGATTATTTCTGTTATTCACGCGCCGCAAAAAAAGATTAACCCGCAGCACCGGGTGAAATTTGTCGCCTTCAAAAAGCCGTTTGAAGAGGCCATCTTCACGGAAAATTTACTGGCGATTGAAGATGCAGATAAAGTCATCTCAAATGATATTTTTCGCGTTTATCCCGTTACGATCAAAGAGCTGCTGGATGCCGGAACAGAATACAAAAACGAAGAAGAGAAAAAACTGGGTGCCGGAAAATATGAAGGTGACAAATGGGGCGGCAAGTATCTGCGAGCGCCAGATTTTTTTATTAAGGTAATAAAAAGTAATAAACAGATAAGAAAATTATCCAGCGTTTGTCAAATTGACGGTTATGTGCATGATAATAACACAGGTGAGCGCTTTCCAAAGGCCAATTTTATCAAATCAGTTAAAAACACTAGAACGATTTACTTGAAGAATAATAGTGAAGGTGTCATTAAATATGGAGTAAAGAATGAAGGTAATTCCCGTGTTAAAGCACCAATTTTGATGGCGAGAACTTATGGCCGTGATCACTTGGTAATATTCAATCCAGAAGGTATTATTGGAAAAGAGTTTTATAAGATTATTCCTAAAAAAGATGAAGAGACAGTGACAATTGCTGCCTTTGCCAATTCGACCTTTTTCATCTTAGAAAGAGAATTGTTTGGTTTGACTAATCTGGGCGGAGGGGCACTAAAATTCAGTGGTGACGATATTGGAATGTTTTTTCTTCCACATGGATTAATTATTAAAAAAAATAAATTGCTGAAAGATTTCTTTGAGAGAGCAATAAAGTCCATTTTCGAAGAATGCGGTATAGACCCAAAATCCAATATTCCGATCGAAGAACAGGAGCCCAAACCCCTGCCGGATCGCGCCGAGCTGGACAACATCGTTTTTGACGCGCTGAACCTGACGAAAGAGGAACGCAAGGAAGTCTATCGCGCCGTCTGCCGCCTGGTCTGGAACCGCATCAGCAAAGCCAAAAGTGTCTGATGAGCACGGCGGCTGGTCGATTAAATAATTAGTCATTTTTATATTATAATTAAGTTGATCCCATATTGGTTCTAGAATTATGAGCAAATTCGGCAATAATGATCTATGTCCATGTGGTAGTGGAAAAAAATATAAGAAATGCTGTCGTGATAAGAAGCCTAGGCAAAATATAGTAATGGTCGGTTCGCCCGTCCCGCTTAAAGGATTTCACTATGACAGAGAGACCATGACAATAGATGCAGGTATTTCCTATGACGACCAAAATGTGAATCTTCCCATAACCTTTTCTGAAACTCATTATATTGGCGAATCAGGTAAAGAGAAGGTTCTTTCACGTATACAAGATAAAGCTATCCCCAACGTAAAGGATTTATTTTTATATTTATCGTCATTTGACATGATCATTGCTGTGGACACAAATACAAAGAAAATCGGTGCTGATGTGTTGTCTGTCAGTGGCATTATTCCGTGCCATGTGCGTCCTGAAAGTCATAACAATTATGCTCTTGAATTCCTGCCACATGGTGCCTGTCTTTTTAGAAACTGTCCTCCGGAACTATCTCCTGAAAAATACGGATGGCGAATTACTATCAATAAATTTTGCCGTGAACCTGACAGTATTAAGAAAAAATATTGTTTAGTCACAGACCACGATCTTGATAAACATGCCCTATACAATAGTAGAGAATTGCCTATTTTCAGAGATATTTATCTTCCACCGAATATTGTGCTAATGTATGGGAAGGGCGACAGTTCAAAAGAAAACATCCTGAATGATCTTATAATGCGCTGTGATAAAGAGGCATCGCGTGTTTTAAATGAGTTTAAAGAAAAAGGATTTTTTGAGTATCAAGATAAAAAATATTTTATTAATCAAATTCCAATACCCGTTGTTTAAAAGTATTTGTAATTGACTATTTTGGTTTTTATATGATTACAAGCAACGCCGCATCAAAAATAGCGAAATTCAACGCAATCGGCTATCATTATAACTTCGTAGCTGAAAGTATATACGCATGCCGGAAACAGTGTCCCGATCCATTTGGAGCCGATTATCTGCCTTACATCGTCGCCGGCTTAATCTCGTTTGATATGGATAGAATGATGGGGAAACGATATGAACAAAAGTACGATATCTCAAAGAACGGTTTTGCTACTAAACTATTTAATAAGCTACAAAAGGTGAACGGTTTCATTGGGCATCTTGTTGATTCGAGTATCCTTGATATTGACATCAATAAAGAAATAGACAATATCAAGGGCGCCTACGATATATTATCAAGCAAAGGAAAAGACGGTCTCCATAGTAATGTCAAGATAAATGGGGTTCTATTTAAATTAATAGTTCTGAATTTCCCGGTCAACCGGTATGCGTCGGTCTGCGAGCCGGGGAATGACTGAGGTGGTGGCTGCCTCTTGCGAGTGCTAGAAGGAGTGGCACATTATTTTATAGCTGATGCCGGATCGCGCCGAGCTGAACAACATCGTTTTTTACGCACTGAACTTGACAAAAGAAGAACGCAAGGAAGTCTATCGCGCCGTCTGCCGCCTCGTCTGGAATCGCATCAGCAAAGCCAAAAGCGTGTGATTTTGAGGGAATACTAATATATTTCAAATTATAGCGACTTTTGAATTGGGTGGATAACAAAATCATTAAAGAAAACGATTACAATGTCGCTGTATCCACTTATGTGGCGCAAAAGGACACCCGCGAGGTAATTGATATTAAGAAACTCAATGCCGAAAGACATCGTTGCCCGGCAAGACAAACTGCGCAGGGCGATTGATGAAATTGTGGCTGATATTGGAGGAGAATAATATGAAAGATGACAGCCAGAACAGCCAAATTATCATATATCAGTCCGACGATGGGAGGACGAGTGTTGACGTCAGATTTCAAGGCGAGACGACCTGGCTTACTCAAGCCCAGCTGGTGGCTCTTTTCCAGTCAAGCAAATCAAATGTCAGTGAGCATATAAAACATATTTTCGAGGAGAAAGAACTGGATCAGGATTCAGTTGTTCGGAAATTCCGAACAACTGCCGCGGATGGTAAGACGTATGAGGTTGAGTGTGTGGCTTGGGCTCAGGCCTTGCCATATAAGATTTCTGATATTTCAAGACCTGAGCCTATGAGCATGCCACTGTGAAGACTGGCATCCAAACCTGAAGAAACTACGGCAGCAGGGCAATGAAGTGGAATCGCGTGAAACAATAAATTGCCATGGAATATTTGAGGGCCTTTTATATGGGTGACCCTATGAGCCGTTGCCGGATCGTGCCGTCTGCCGCCTCGTCGCAAACCGCATCAGCAAAGCCAAAAGTGTGTGAGGCACAATATAACTGCTTGTTCAACCGTTCTCCGGTTGAACAAGCATAGAAGAATGTTGTCAAAATTGGTGTTAAGAAGGAAAGTGCATGACTGGAACTGACCGTTATGATGTTTCTGATTTAATAGAAGCACAATATCAGCCTCGCTCTCGCGGACGCGTTCTGCGAAACTTGCTAGGTATTACCAGCAAGCGGATAATGGATGAGGTCGAAGCCAGGGCGCAGAAGCGGGCATTGCGGGATATGTTCTCATTATACAGTTCACATCATCATTTCAAAGCTACGGATATATGCTTAATGCATAAGATGTGGCTTGGCGAAATATATCAGTGGGCTGGACAGTACAGGCGTGTCAATTTGACGAAAGGGACTTTCCCTTTTGCTGCCGCTGAGCAAGTCCCTCATCTTATGGCTGAATTTGAAAGAAAATCCTTGAGGCAATTTACCCCTTGTCTGTTTAAGAAAAAATCTGCCGTGGTTCACGCTCTCGCTGTTGTTCATACGGAGTTGGTGCTCATCCATCCTTTTCGGGAAGGTAACGGTCGTGTCGCTCGTATGTTGGCTATTGTAATGGCGACACAGGCGGGATTGCCTCCACTTGATTTTGGAAATCTTAAAGGTCATAAACGGCAGAATTATTTTCGGGCAGTGCAGGCGGGGATGGATTATAACTATTATCCGATGGAAGAAATATTTGACGGTGTTATCGAGACTACTTTGAGAGGCGGTTAATAACTTTTGCTTTTTTAAAATTTCTTTTTACCCCGAATGCACGATATGCGGCTGCATGGACACCTTCTATAGCCGATGAGGATATTACGGAACGGATTAGACGGGATTCCAGCTCCCGGTCATTCTTTAAGTAAGGATTTGTTTTTATCAACGTAAGAGAGTTTTTTCTCATATTAATCCTATATTTGTTTGAATAGACGTTAAGCGAATTACCGGAAAATAGCAACTGTTTTGTATCCACTTTTGGAAATAACGGGGACGGTTCCATTTAAATTAATAGTTCTGGATTCCACGGCCAACCGGCATGCGTCGGTCTGTGAGCCGGGGAATGACAGAGGTGGTGGTTGCCTCTTGCGAGTGCTATAGAGTGAGCGGGGCATTATTTTATCCCTGAGGTCCGACTGGACGTAACTGGACAACATTGTTTTTGATGCGTTGAATCCGACGAAATAGGAACGCAAAGAGGTCTATCGCGCCGTCTGCCTCCTCGTCGCAAACCGCATCAGCAACGTTCGCAACGTCTGGTAGGGTGCAATCCCCGATTGCGCCGGGAAAAGATGTTTATACTGCTCCCTCCTTTTCTAAAGGAGGGTTGGGGTGGATTTTGAAAATATTCCCCTGCTTTCTCTTCAGGAAACGGGGAAGCAGGTGCGGCGTGTCCGGCGAACCCGCCCTACAAGAAAACGCATCAGCAAAGCCGTCTCGTAAAAAGTCGTTTTATCCCTCTTTTGTCATGCTGACCGTTCACGGTTTTTGATCGTCCGTGATAGCTACAATGCCGGATGATGATCCCTGCTCACGTGCGCAGGCCGCTCAGAAAATGTTCCAGGGCTTCCATATACAGGGAATGATGTTCGCCTTTGCCGATGATGGTTTTTTCCAGTTTCTTGATCTGGATCACGCCGTTGAAGGTGCTCCAGAGGATTATGGCCTGCCGCCGGGGATCCACTTTTTTGAACTGGTCCCGCTCGATCCCCTCGCGGATCGCGTCGGCTAAAAGAGCGAGGCTGGCTTTGCCGTGCTCGTCGATTTCTTTTTTCAGCACGGGGGAAAAGATGGTTCCCGGCGATGTCAGGAAGTAATTGATGATGTCGAAGTAGTTTTTGTGCTCTTCGCTGAAGCGCAAATAGGCCCGGGCGATGGAACGGATTTTTTTCTCGGGCGTCGATTTTTTTTCGACGGCCGCAAGGATCGTCCGGTACAGCAGCTCCAGCCCCTCCACCTGAAGCGCCGCGAAAATTTCTTCCTTGTCCTTGTAGTGAAAATAGATGGCGCCGATGCTGAGTTCGGAGCGCCGGGCAATCTGGTTGATGGAGGTGGCGTTCATTCCCTTTTCCAGGAGAAGCTCCCGGGCCGTATCCAGAATATGATTTTTGCGCTGTTCTTTTTCTCTTTTCCGTCTTTCTTTGGCTCCCATATCTTTCATCCTTGATCTTTTTTCATCTTTACTGTCTGGGCATCCCCTTTGGGCCTCATGTCAAACCACGGCTTTTGCTTTTTAAAAGGGCACCAGGCCGCCCGACAATATCGTATCGGATCCTCGGGCGGTATTTTGATCTTCGGCAGCAGGCCTTCCCGGTGGTTTTTTACCCAGGCTTCGGCTTCTTCTTTTGAATCGACTTCTCCGGCGCTGTATTCGGTTCTTCCCCGGCAATGCACAAAGCCGTAAATCAATTCATAGGATTCGACCACGCTTGCTGTGCCTCCTAAAATTCCTCGCCGATTTTCAACAGCACTTTGACGGTCAGGCCGGTGTCGATTCTTTCCCGATAAACGTCGGGCAGGCGTGCAAGCGGCTCATAGTCGGAGATCAGCGGCCGCGCGTCCAGTTTGCCTTGGGCCATCCAGTTCAGGCACTGAATGTTTTCCGCGTGCGTGTTGGAGTTGGAAGCCGTCAGTCGGATCTCCTTGAGATTAACCAGGAAAGGCGCCTCCAGGCTGACCGGGGAGAAGATCATGCTCACGATGCAGATTTCCCCCGCGTCTCCGGCCAGGAGCACGGCGCGGTTGATGTTGGCCTTGACGCCGGAGCACTCGAATATTTTCCCATAGCCTCCGGGCGCAGCCGCCATCGCTTTCTGATCCGCGTCTTTTTCCAGCGGATCGAGGACCTGATCGGCTCCGTACAAAACGGCGATTTCGCGCTTGGTCGCGACCGGTTCGAAAAGAACTACCGGGCCGTAGCCGAGGATTTTGAGCAGCCGGACGGCGCAAAGGCCGATGGGGCCGCCTCCCATGATCAGCGCCGATCCTTTCCGGTCGCTGGTGCAGCCGATGGCGTGCAGGGCGGAGGCAAAGGTTTCCGCGAGCGCCGCGTTTCGGGAATCCACGCCGTCCGGGATGGGAATCAGCATTTGCGGATAGACTTTGACATACTCCGCGAAGCCGCCCGGCAAATCGCCGATTCCCGTGGTCCGCCGGTGAACCCGGCACAGGTGCGGCCTGCCGGAAAGGCAGTTGGCGCATTTGCCGCAGTAGGTGGGGCGGATGCAGACTTTCGTTCCCACGGGGGGACCGCCGGCGGCCGCGCCTTTTTCTACGATGACGGCGCTGATTTCATGTCCCAGGATAACGCCGTCGGCCAGATGACCGCTGGCGACCAGGGAATGATCGGAGCCGCAAAATCCCGTGTTGGCCACTTTCACCAACACCTCGTCTTCAGCAACTGTATAATCGGGGATCTCTTCATAAACCAGATCCCGGTCCTTGCGATATACAACGGCTTTCATAAAATCTCTTTCCTTCGCGGCAGGGAACGGTTTCAAACCGTTCCCTGCCACATATTTTAGTCCTCGCATTCCAGGGTAATCTTTTCCACTTTATCCAGATCCTTCTTGTAGAAAAAGGAGCCGGTAAAAAACAGCAGGGCTGAAATCACAAGAAAAATTGGAATGATCGACATGGCTGCCTTGATGCCATGCAGATCGGAGATCTTCCCGATTACAATGGGCGCCAGCGAGGCCCCCAGGAGATTCTGGACAATTACGCAAACCGAGTAGGAGATCGCCCGAAGGCCGGGATGGATAACCTCCTGCGTGGCGATAATCGCCGCCGGGGCAAAAGCGGAGGCCAGCACGCCCATGCCCAGAAGAGTGATATACTGTGTTTTCCCCTCCATAAAGGAAAAAGCAATAAAGATAAAGAGGGCATTCAGGATTGTTGTGATTGCGGGAAGCAGCAGCCGTGCGCTTGGCCGCTTCTTAAACCACATATCCGCCAGCCATCCCCCCAAAGGCAGCCCGATAATGGCCAGGATCATGAGCATACTCACCTTGATGCCCGCTTCGCTCATGGGGATGCCCGTCGTCCGGTGAAAATAGGTGGGAAGCCAGACCATGATCGCATTGTTGGCGAAGATACAACCGATAAATCCGAGGTTGGTGAAGATCAGCGAAGGGGTGTGGAGAAATTCCCGCACGATATCCATTTTGCTCATTTTTTTTGAACGGCCCTCGTACGCAACATCGGTCTTGTCGGTCTTGACCAGCTCCACCGTCTTGTAATCCTTGACGAAGAAAAACAGGAGGGCCACTATTGCCCCGGGAATCGCCACCACGCCGAAAGCGTGACGCCATCCCCAGTGCGCGGCAATGAAGCCTCCCAGCCCGATTCCGACGGCTGTTCCGAGAGGAATGGACATATTCCAGAGCCCCATCATCCGGGACCGTTTCTCTTCAGGGAACAGACCCGAAAGCATGGCCGTGCCGGCCGGGGCGTATCCGGCCTCGCCGATTCCGATGGCGGCCCGGGTCATGATCAGCTGGGGGAAGGTCTTGGTGAAAGCGCAGGCCAACGTGGCCATGCTCCACACAAAGGCCATGATGCCGATGGTTTTTTTCCGGCTCCAGCGATCCACAAGGATGGAAACGGGAAGCACGAAAGCGACGATAGACCAGTAAACTACCGACACAAGCAATCCGGACTGGGTGTCGGTCAGCCCCCATTCCTTTTGAATGAAGGGAAAAAGGGACGTCACGACCATCCGATCCACATAATCGAAGAAATACAGCAGAAAGAGCAGGGCGAAGATGTAGTAGGTGCTTCGGGTGGACAGCTTGTATTCCTTTGGAGCAGCGACGTTATTCATGGGGCCTCCTTTTTTCTATGAATTCGTTGATATTCATCCTGCTTCTTTTCAGAGTTGACAACCTGCCGGTAACTCATTCACATTTGTATCCGCCGAGATTGGCCAGGGCAACGCTGCCGGGGCTGATCACGGAAGGATCTACCTTGACATTGATGCAGGCGGTTTTCCCGGAGGCAAAAGCCGCTTCCAGCGCGGGCTTGATGTCTTCGGGTTTTTCCACCATCGCGCCGAAGCCGCCCAGGGCTTCCACCATCTTGTGGTAATCGACCCACCCCAGCTCCGTGCCGTCGGGGATATGGTGCCCCAGCCGGAGGGTCTGGCTGTGCATGATCATACCCCAAGACTGATCGTTGCCGATCACGACAACGATGGGCAGATTTTTGCGGATCGCCGTGTGAAATTCCATGAAGTTGAAGCCGGCCGATCCGTCGCCCATGATGAGCAAGACGCGCTTGTCCGGATTTCTGAGCTTGGCCGCGTTGGCGTAGGGAATGCCGACGGCCAGACAGCCGTAAAGGCCGTAGTCCAGATACGTACCGCCCTTTCTGACGGTTCTCGTCATGCCCATCCAGGTTGCCGTGTCCCCGCCGTCCGCGACGACAATGTCATCCTCGCGGTTCATGAATTCGTTGATTTCTCTGGCCAGCCGCATGGGATGCATGGGCAGGGTTTCGCACTCCCACATCGCTTTGGCGTCTTTTTTGCCGGCCTCGTGAGCCGCCCGGACGGTATCCACCCAGGGCTGGAACTGCTTTTTCAGCGTCCCGCCGATTTTCTGCTCGTCGAGGATGGCGTTGAGCTCCTTCAGAAACGCCTTGATGTCGCTGACGATGCCGAGATCGATCGTGCGGTTGCGGCCGATTTCATCGGCGGCGATATCAACCTGAACAAATTTGGCCGTCGATGGGAAAATTTCGCCGAAGATGTAGAAAAGACTCAGCCGGCCGCCCAAAAAGAGCACCAGGTCGGTCGTCATCAGCGCAAGCATCGCCGAACCCGGCCGGATGGCCAGAGAGCCTTCAAAGCAAAGCGGATGCGTATCCGGCACGACGCCGCGGCCCGCGCCTGCCGTGTAAATCGGAATGCCGGTTTTTTCGACGAATTCGAGAATTTCCTTTTCCGCATCCGAATACCACAGGCCGCTGCCGCCGATAACGACGGGATTTTTGGCTGCCTTGAGCAAATCGACAACCTTCCGGGTGTTTTCGCGGTCAACCGGCTTGGATAATAGTGTTGTGCCTGGTTTCTTGACCGCGGCCATATCTACTTTGGCGTTCAGAATGTTGCAGGGAAACTCCAGATAAACCGGCCCGGGCCGCCCGCTCATAGCGGCGCGGAAGGCCATGTCGATATACTCGGGAATGCGCTCCGGCAGGTAGCAGACCAGCGCTTTTTTCACCATCGGTTCGATGACGGGGAGCTGGGTCATGTCCTGCAGGTCCAGTTTTTCAACGCTGTCGAGTCCCACGCATCCGGAAATCAGAATCACCGGCGCGTTGGACAGTCTCGTGCTGGCGATCCCGGTGAGTGCGTTGGTGAATCCCGGCCCGGCCGTGACCATCGCCACAGCGGGTTTACGGCTGAGCCTGGCCCAGGCTTCAGCCATGAAAACCGCCGCCTGTTCATGGCGCACGTCAAAGATGGTGACGGGTGACTTTTCCAGAAACTGGTAAATGGGTGTGATGTGCCCGCCGCTCAACGAAAAAACGTAATCCACGCCCCGTTCGACCAGGGCGTCCGCAACGAGCTTGCCGCCGATAATGTTATCCATGATGAATCCTCCTAATCAATCGATACGTTATTTTATACCGATGCTAAATCAAAAATACTGTTGATGTATCCCGCCGGCAGGGAGCGGTCGCGACCGTTCCCTGCCGGTATTCGTTGCTTTGATGTGAAATTGACCCTACAGTTCCATGCACTGGCCTCCGTCGAGATTGACGGCCTGTCCGGTAATGTAACGGGAGGCGTCAGATGCCAGAAAAGCAACCAGGTCGCCCGCGTCGCGGGGCAGACCGATATATCCCAGCGGGATGGTTTTGCACATTTCCTTTTCCCGCTCTTCGATCGTTGTGCCGAAAAACGACGCCTCCAGGCCGAATCGCCATTTTTCCAGATCCGTGGCGATTTGTCCCGGACAGATGGCGTTGACCCGAATCATGCCCCCGCCCAGTTCTTTGGCCATGACTTTGGTCAGCATGATAACGCCTGCTTTGGCCACGGCGTAGGCGCTGTTGAAAATGGGAGGCACCTTGCCGGCCCGCGAGGCCGTGTTGATGATAGATGCCGGCTTGCCCGCCATCAGGGGAAGAACGGCCCGTGACATGCGAAAAACAGAAAACAGATTCACTTCGATCGTTTTCATCCAGGCCGCCTCGTCATAGCTGAGCACCGTGTTGGGAACGCCGAAGGACGCTCCCGCGTTGTTGCAGAGAATGTCGATGTGATCGAAGCTTTTTTTGATGGTCTCCACCATCGCGCCGATGGCCTGGTTGTCCGTGACGTCCACGGGCACGGCCAGCGTTTTTACGTTGTAATTTTTGGCCAGCTCCCCGGCAATCGCATTCATTTCTTCACTGGTCGCGGGGTTCAGAGATTCTCCCGGTACGGGCGGTTTGCCCAGATCGGCAATTACAATGTTGCAGCCGCTGGCGGCCAGTTTTTCCGCGATGGCGCAGCCGATGCCTGTTTTTTTACCGGCGCCGGTGACAATCGCTGTTTTTCCTTTCAAATCATTATAAATCATCGGCTCCTCCTTCATCGACCCAGTGGCGATGGTCCAGATGGGCGTACTTGGAAAGAAAGCGCGTGGGCAGGGCCAGCGCGTCCTTGCGGAAAGGCGGCGCGAGCTGCTTGCCGTCCACCAGGAATTCGAGCACGGTGGGTTTGCGGCTCTTCAGGCAGGATTGGAAAGCTTCCCGGATATCCTGAGGGCGGCTGACCCGCATTGCATTGGCGCCCATCGCCTTCGCCACCGGCACAAAGCTTTCCGGGGTTGGGATATCGACGCCGACAAAGCGGTTGTTGTAGAAGTCCACCTGATTTTTGGCCTCCGCGCCCCACCACATGTTGCGGAAGACGCAGGCGATCACGGGCAGGTTATGTTCTACGGCGGTGCTGACTTCGTGAAGGCTCATGCCCCACGCGCCGTCGCCGATGATGGCGATTACCGGCGCTTTCGGGCGGGCAATCTGCGCGCCCAGCGCCGCGGGATAGGCAAAACCCGTGTTGCCGAAGGTCAGCGCCGCGATATGCCGGCGCGGATGGTTGAACTTCAGGTAACTGTTGGCTGTCGAGGAGACGTTGCCGATATCCGTAGTCACGATGGCGTCGTCCGGCAGCGCCCGCGACATTTCCAGCAGAACGCGGCGCGGGTTGATGGGATTGCCGTCCACCATCGCCAGATCGACAATTTCCTTTTCCCATTTCTTGTTTTCCCGGGCCACGGCCGCCAGGCGTCTCTCATCCGGTTTGCGTTTGCCGTCCAGCGCTTTCAGTCGTTTCAGGATTTCCGCGGAAGCTTCCTTGGCGTCGCCGATGATGCCGACCTCGATGGGGTGCGTCCGGGCGATATGCTTGGGATTGATGTCCACCTGGATGATCTTCGCGTTTTCCGGGAAGTAGTTGATGTCATACTGCGGCAGTGTGCCGAAAACGGAAAGCCGCGTGCCGATGGCCAGCATGACGTCGGCTTTGGCAAGCGTCTTCATGGCGGCTTTGGATCCCATGTAGCCGATGGGCCCGACGGACAGAGGATGATTTCCGTAAAACGCATCATTGTGCAGATACGTCACCGCCACCGGTGCCGTCAGATGCTCGGCAATGGCTTTGACGATCTCCAGCGCATCGCTGTCCACCGCGCCGCGGCCGGAGACAATGACGGGATTCTTCGCCCTGGACAGAAGCTCGGCGGCCCGGTTCAGTTGCTCGATGGAACCGCAACCGCGAGCGTCCACGCGATACTGCGAAGGTTTTAGAATTTTTTCTTCCATCTCACCGTAGAAGTAATCGCGGGGAATATCATACAGGACGGCGCCCCGGTCGGCGTAGGCAATGCGGAAAGCGGTTCGCAGGCAGTCGGTGGCCCGTTTCGGATGGGGCACGCGAACAACTGCTTTGGTGATCGAGCGGAACACGGACATCTGGTCGCATTCCTGGAAGCCGTCCCAGCCGATGGTCGGCGTTCCCGCTGAAGGCGAGATGATCACCAGGGGTGTATGGCCCATGTTGGCCGCCGCCACCGACGTTACCATGTTGGTGATGCCGGGACCGTTCTGGCCGGTCACGACGCCGCAGCGGCCCGATATGCGGCAGTAGGCGTCTTCCATATGGGCCGCGCTTTGTTCGTGGCGCACAGGAATGAATTTAATTCCTGCCGTCGGGAAAAGGTCCAGCATGTCCATGAAGGCCGAACCCACGATGCCGCAGACATGATCCACGCCTTCGGCCAACAGGGTTTCGACTATTGCTTCGCTGGGTGTCATTTTAACTTTTTTCATTTTAAACCTCCAACACATTCAAACGTTAAGTGTCTTTTTGAGACAAGTTCTTTCCCTAAATTGAAAACCAGTATTTTCATAGACGAAAGTCTCAATCCAGATCTTCTTTCCAGGGCCACAAAAATATCCCGCCTTCCAGGGTCCGGACGTCGGAATAGCCGGCCTCTTCCAGAATCCGCTGAGCGGAAAATCCCCGTAAACCAAGCAGACAGACGCAAATAATCTTTTTGTCTTTCGGGACTTCCTGAATTCTCCGGCGCAGTTCATCCAGAGGAATATTGACAACCCTGGGGCTGCTGATGTGCGCGCGCCGGAATTCCAGATCCGACCGGACGTCGATCATCAGAACGCTGTCGTCCTCATCCAGAAGTTTTTTGGCCTCCTGTGCGGTCACCGGCTTCATCATGCCGGATTTTACATTTTGCGCGACGTTGAGCGCCGTGACAAATACATCCAGCGCCGGCGAAAACGGAGGCGCATAAGCCATATCCAGATCATCGATATCCGAAATCGTTGCGCCCAGCCTTATCGCCGTGGCGGCCACATCGATGCGGCGCGCAACATCGCCTTTCCCCACAGCCTGCAAGCCCAAAAGCTTATGCGTGCCGTTTTCAAAAATCAGCTTCAGCGCGATGATCTGACTGTTCGGATAGTAGTGGGCCTTATCAAACCCGCAGACGGAAATCGCAAATGCGTCGATTTCCATTCGCTTTGCCTGCGCCTCCGAAAGGCCGGTGGCGCCGACGGCGTAATCGAATGCCTTGCAGATGAACGTGCCCTGTACGCCGGGAAACGTTGACGGATTGCCGCAGATATTGTCGGCAATCACCCTGCCGTGCTTGTTGGCGGTGGACCCCAGCGGGATGTAGCAGGGCCTTCCCGTGACGATGTGCGTATTTTCAACCAGGTCGCCGCCGGCATAAATAGCCGGGTCGCTGGTCTGCATCTGCGCATTGACTTTCAGCGCGCCTGTCTCTCCCCGTTCCAGATCGGCAGCCTGCGTCAGTTCCGTCTCGGGGGCAAGCCCCGCTGCAACGATGACGATATCGGCGGAATACGAATGATGCCGGGTAATGACTTTTTGAACCTGTCCGTTCTCTCCTTCGAAGGACAGAATCCCGGCGTCGAACTCCGTCTCCACCATCTGCTCATAAAAATGTTCCCGGATCATCGCCGCAATCTCGAAATCAATCATGTCCGGGAAGAGCTGATTTTCGCGCTCCAGCAGCGTAACATTCCATTTTTTTGCTCTCAGGGCTTCCGCGGCTTCGACGCCGATAAATCCTCCGCCGACGATGACGGCGCGGCCTCGTTCGTGATTTTGGATTTCCCGGGCGATGCCCTGGGTATCTTCCATGCGGGTCAGATGATAGATGCCTTTGAGATCGGTTCCCGGAATCGGAGGCATCTTCGGGCGGGCGCCCAGCGCCAGAACCAGGGCGTCATAGTCAAAGGTCAGGGATTCGCCTGTCGCCGTGTGTGTTGCCTCAATCCGCCTATTTTCGCGGTCGATCCGCAGAGCCTTCACATTCGCGTGAATGGCGATATCTTTCAGATCCTTGAAATACTGGATATCGCGGACTCTACCGTAAGTGGTCTTCAGCAGATCGTCCGGATCGCGGACTTTTCCTTCCAGATAGTAGGGCATGCCGCACGCGGCATAGGAAATATAGGAGCTTCGATCAAGAACGGCAACATCATAATCCGGACGAAGCCTTTTGATGCGTGCCGCGGCTTTCGCGCCGCACGCGGATGCTCCAATGATGATGACCTGTTTCGGCTTCATCGATTCTCCCTTTCAAAATGCACGGCCGTAAAGATCCGGTACAACAGCGTCAGGATCAGAAAGCCGGCGGCCCAGACGCCCAGGGTGATGGCGATTTCGGGTCCGGTCGGGGTATATTCGGTGATCGCTCCCAGCGGAGACGGAATGAAGCCGGGAATGACCAGCCCCAGACCTTTCTCGATCCAGAGGGAGACAAACACAAGAACACACGCCAGCGCCAGCCAGCCTTCCTGCCGGCGGACCCCGGGAAGGATCAGGATGGCAAAAGCGGCAATCGCTAAAACGGCAAAGGCCCACATCCAAGCCACAAGGCTGTGACGCCCGTCCAGTCCCGCGAAGAGGTACTGAAAATGATGCATATGCTCCGGAATCTGGCTGTAAAACACCGTAAACAGCTCCACGAGAACAAAGAAAATGCTCACGGCCAGCGCATAGGCAACGATTTTCGCCAGCGCCTGAACGGCCTTTTCCCCGGCGTCAAAACGCCCCCAGCGCTTGAGAATCAGACAGACAAGAATCAGGAGCGCGGGTCCCGAAGCAAACGCGGAGGCCAGAAAGCGGGGGGCCATGATCGCGGTGAGCCAGAAGCTTCGGCCGGGCAAGCCGGCGTAAATGAACGCGGTGACGGTATGAATGCTGATCGCCCAGGGAATGGACAGGTAGATGATCGGCTTGGCCCAGGCTGGCGGCGGAATCTCTTTTTTTGCGCAGGACAAAATGACCCAGCCGATCACGAGGTTGATGAGCAGATAGCCGGAAAGAACGACCATATCCCAGAAGAGGAGGGATGACGGCTGCGGATGCAGAAGCACGTTCATCACGCGGGAAGGCCGGCCGAGATCGACAAAAACGAAAAGAATGCACATGACGACAGCGGAAACCGCCAGAAACTCGCCCAGAACGGTGATCTGGCCGAAGGCCTTGTAGTCATGCAGATAGTAGGGCAGCACCAGCATCACGGCCGAAGCGGCCACGCCGACCAGAAAGGTAAACTGCGCAATGTAGAGCCCCCAGGAAACATCCCGGCTCATGCCCGTGATGCCCAGACCGCAATCGAGCTGGAGCAGGTAGAAGAAAAATCCGGCGCAGAAGACAAGAGTCAGACAGGCGATCCCGATCCAGTACCTTAAGCTGCCGTGTAAAGCTTTTTCCAGCATAGCGCCCTCATAACAAATAGTATATCTGCGGGCCGACGCCCAGGTGCGTGCGCCTCCGCAGGCTGAAACGCGTCTCTAAAAGACGCCGGATTTCCGAGCGCGGATCGTCCACGTCGCCGAAGGTGAGCGCTTTTTGCCTGCACGCAAGGACACAGGCGGGCAGCGTTCCCTTGGCGAGCCGCTCCTCACAGAAATTGCATTTTTCCACGACGCCTTTGGTTCGCGTCGGAAAGTCCGGATTGATTTTGGCGATAAACGGCCGCGCATCCCGGTAATTCATGCTCCGCGCGCCGTAGGGGCAGGCGGCCATGCACAGCCGGCAGCCGATGCAGCGGTGGTAGTCCATCATCACGATGCCGTCGGTCCGCTGGAACGTGGCGCGGGTCGGACACACGCGGACGCAGGGCGGATTTTCGCAGTGGTTGCACAAAACGGGCGGACGGAGGTTTCGCGGCTTTTTGCCGGAATAGGCGTGCGATTCGCCGGGAAAGACGGAGGCAAAAGGCTCCGTCCAGATCCATTTGATTTCGTCCTTGGGATTGCCGAAGTCCGGAACATTGTGAACCGCGTGGCAGGCGACGATACAGTCGGTGCAGTTCACCGTGCATTTCGTCAGATCCACCGCCATAGCCCAGCGTCTGGCCGCAAGCGCCTTTTTAGGCGCAAGATCCTGCCCCGGAGGAATCACGACGCCGTCTTTTGCCCAGGCCGGGATAAAGATCGCCGGCGTCATTATCGTCAAAGCGGACACTCCCGCGATTTTCAGAAAGTCTCTGCGGCTCGGCGTCATTTTTTCACCTCCGCGGGAACGATGTGACAGTCAAAACAGGAGGGCTTTGCGCCCACGTAATTGTGGCAGCTGTCGCAGAACTGCTCCTTGTTGCTGTGGCATCGGATGCAGGAGCCGGTGAGGCTCTTCTCGAACGTCCGTCCGTCTTTCGCCGTATAAACGCGCTTTCCTTTGCGGACGGCTTCGTCGCGCCAGGCATTCAAAAGCTTCATGTGGTTGGCGCGCATGAAGTCCTTGTCCTCGATGCATTTCTTATCCGCCAATCCTTTGATTTCCGGCGTCTCCAGGCTGAGAACGGGCGGGGCGGTCTTTCCCTTGCCGTACCAGAAGGGAAACGTGACCGCGACGGCGAAGATCGCCAGTCCCAGAATTATCAAGCCCCATTTATGTTGTTTCATCTTTACATATTCCGTAATGTGCTTACGTTCAGCTATGAGCTACGAGCTGCACCCCATCCACTATGCACCACCCACTAACCGCCGATTTCCTCGCCTCTTAAATCAGTCGTTCTTTCCTTTTCTTCTTTCATCACCAGAGCATTGCCGAGAAGCTCGTGAACGCCCATGACGGCCACGCCCGGCGTCCAGTAGTCCATGAGCGTCGTCAGCGTCGCCCGGTCGATGGCGCAGATGCAGCCCAGGCGGTTCACGCCGTGCTTTTGCACGACGTCCCGGACGGCCATGGCCCGCGGCATGCCGCCGCGCATCCGCATCTCCAGATTTTCGTCGTTGCCCAGTCCCGCGCCCGCGCCACAGCAGAAGGTTTTTTCGCGGATCGTGTCTTCGGCCATTTCGTAAAAATGGTTGCAGGTGTTTTGAATGATGCAGCGCGGCTCTTCAAAGAGCCCCATGGCCCGGGCGGGATTGCACGAATCGTGAAACGTCAGCCGGACGTGGTCGTTGCGCGACGGGTCGAGCTTCAGCTTGCCGTTTTTGATCAGGTCTGCCGTGAACTCGACGATATGCACCATTTTGGTCGCGCGCGCGTTTTCAAAACGCGTACCGGTAACCGGAGACACGGGTTCTTCGAGGAAGTCGGCCGGGCCGTTCATCGTATCCATGTACTGGTGAATGACCCGCCACATGTGGCCGCACTCTCCGCCCAGAATCCATTTGACGCCCAGGCGTTTGGCCTCCGCGTAAATCTTGGCGTTCAGGCGCTTGATCATCTCGTGGGAAGTGAACAGGCCGAAGTTGCCGCCCTCCGAGGCATACGTACTGAAGGTGTAGTTGAGGCCGATTTCGTGGAAGAGCATCATGTAGCCCATGCAGGTGTAAGTTCCCGGATCGGCGAAGTAGTCGGCCGACGGCGTGACAAACAGGATGTCGGCGCCTTTTTTGTTGATCGGCACTTCCACGCGGACGCCGGTGCGATCCTCAATATCGTCCGCCAGAAATTCCAGCATGTCCTTGATGCCGCCCGGCTGTATGCCCAGGTGATTCCCGGTGCGGAAGCAGTTGGCCACGGGCTCCAGCGCCCAGTTGATGTTGCAGCCGACCAGGTTGAGCAGTTCGCGGCCGATCATGGTGATTTCCGCCTGATCGATGCCGTAGGGGCAGAACACCGAGCAGCGGCGGCACTCGGTGCACTGGTAGAAGTAGTAAAACCATTCTTTGAGAACATCCTGGGTCAGGTCTCGCGCGCCCGCAAGCAATCCGAAGCAGCGCCCCGCTGCCGTAAAGTAGCGCCGGTAAACCGACCGGATCAGCTCGGCCCGCAGAACCGGCATGTTTTTCGGATCGCCGGAGCCGATGTAGAAATGGCATTTGTCCGCGCAGGCGCCGCAGCGCACGCAGATGTCCATGAACAGGCGGAAAGAGCGGTATTTTTCGAGCCGTTCCTTCATGCCGTCGAGAATAATCTGCCGCCAGTTCTCCGGCAGTTTCCAGTCGGCGTCGCCGGGCTGCCAGGTCCGGGGATTGGGCATGTCCAGAGCCGCGAGATTTTTCGCGGCGGCGCTGTAGCTCCAGGTGCCGGGGCGGAAATCGACCGGCGTTTCCATCCAGGCGGTTTGCGGCGGCGCGTATTTGATCTGCATCAGCTCATCCGGTTTGGGAATTTTCGCAAACGACATGGCTACTCCTTCTCCACCGGCAGACCGGCCGCTTTCATTTTATCCCGGAACTCATCTTCGTATTCTTCGTAGGAATGAACCTTTACCGGGGCGTTCCAGGGATTGAGGTGTCTTTGGCTGCGGTTGTTGTTGATTTGGTTGCGCGTGGGGCTCAGGAATATTCCGGCCATATGCGTGAGCTTACTCCAGGGGAGCCAGGCGATAAGGACAAAAACAAAGAAAAGGTGCAGATAAAATAAAACATTCGCGTTCGCAGGCGCAGGCGGCGCAAACGACACCCAGCTCATGGCCAGGGTTTTGACGGCGTTGAGATCGACCGGGAAGAAGTGGCGCATCAAAAGGCCGGTTGCCGCGATGGCCGCAATCAAAAGCAGCGCGAAATAATCGGTGAACAGGGAGATGTAGCGGACCTGCGGCAGGAAGACTCTGCGCAGAAAGAGAAAAACCAGCCCCGCAAGGAGTGTTGCATCGCTGATATAAAGCGCCGGAATGCCGATTTCCAAAAAGCCGTCCAGCGCGGAAAGACCCATGACAAAAGGAACGACCGGCTCGGTGAAAAAACGCAGATGCCTGAACGCGACCACCAGCAGCGACAGATGAAACATCAGGCCAAAAAACCAAAGCCATTTGGCGCTGTCGTAAACCGGCCGCCCGTTTACAATTTCCGCTTGAGAGTTTCTGAACAGAGAACGGAACAAAAAGATTTCTCCCGCCATCCGGCCGATTGCGCCCAGCGGCCCGGCGGGATTTTCCACGGGATTGTTTTGGACCCAGGGAAGGCTTTTCCCCTGGCCGCAGGTCGTGGGGATGCGGAAGGGAACGGGGGATTTCGCCCACCGGATGATACGGTAAACAAAGCCAAGCAGAAAAACCGCCAATACAAGATATGGCGCAATCCCGGTCAGAACATTACCCGCAATCTGGCTTTCCGCAACGGCTGCGGCCGCCAGGGCGATCGCCAGAATCGCGATGAAGGATAGCAAAATGTTCGTGCTTTGTTTCATTTCATGCGCCTGTTTTCATTTCCATGACGGCTCTTCGCCGAATTGAATGATCGGTTTTTTCATGCCGTCCAGCGCGTTGACGATTAGTTCCACCAGGCCGCCGTAATACAGACGGCTTCGCTCTTCCGCTTTGTAATAGCCGATGATGTCCCGAATGGCGCCCTTGCAATTGGAGCAGGGCGTGCAGACATATTTGGGGGCATCATGAGGTTCGTTTTCAAAGGCCTTCAATATCTGGAGAAATTTTTTTCTCGAACTGATCAGGTTGCGCCATTCGGCAAAGTTATATCCCGGCATAATGGCAAAGCCTGATCCGCCGCCGCAGCAATAGTTATTTACACCGTGCGGCGTCATTTCCCGGAAGCGCGGAGCAATGGTTCGCAGAATTCTTCTCTGCGGCTCCACGATGCCCATTGCCCGGACAACATTGCAGGGGTCGTGCAGCGTGACGGGAAAATCGTTTTTTTGCGGATCGAACGACAGTTTTCCGCTCATCACGACATTCTCCAGTGTCACCATCGCCGATTCCCGCGGGATGCTCAGCTCCCCGGTCAGCAGGCGGTCGGCAACAACCGTCAGCGCCTTGTGCGCGTGGCCGCATTCGCCCAGGACGATCTTTTTGACTTTCAACCGGCGCGCAATGTCGGCGTGTTTGACGGCGATACGCGCAAGTTGAACGTCGTCGTACCAGAGGCCGTAGTTGACGGCGTCATAGCCGACTGTCTCCGACGACATCGTCCAGGACAAACCCGCCGCCTGGAAGAGGATCGCAAAAGCGCCTACGTTTTCCGGCCAGGCCAGGATTTCACCGGCGTTGTGCAGAAGCAGAATGTCCGCGCCTTCCCTGTCCCAGGGGATTTCGACCGGATAGCCGGTGATCCCTTCCATTTCTTCCTGAATGAACTCGACGCTGTCTTTTGCCGCCAGCGGATTCATTCCCGTCGAAGATCCGGCCCGCAGATGCAGAACGGTGCCCTTCTCATGAAGTTCCTTGGGGGCGATGTCCAATTCCTGGGAAAAGAGTTTGCGGATTTCGTGCGCAATCAGTCCGTTGTCCACGCCGATGGGGCAAACCGAGGCGCAGCGTCGGCACAGGGAACAGCGGTAGGACAGCTCCGCCAGGCGCGCGATGGCCGTCCAGTTCAAATCGATATCGCCGGTCCATTTTGCCGTCATTTTTCCGCCCGGCGTAAGATATTTTTTGTAGATCCGCCTGAGGACTTCCGAACGGAAAATCGGCCGGTAAATTTCCTGCCGTCCGCTCATTTTGAAAACGGGGCAGGCCTCCGAGCAGGTCTGGCAGCGGGCGCAATGCTCCATGGACAGCAGCAGGGGCTGCAGGAAGGTCCAGTTGTTTTCCTTCTCAAAGAGTTTTTTCAGACCGGAAAGAAACCGGCGGACCAGTTCCTCTTCTTCCTCCCGGGTTGCGGGCCGGGGAATGCCGATGGCTACCGTGTCGTCTAGCGAGGCTTCAATGTTTTTGATTCTTTCTTCGTTAAGCGGCTTCGGGACGGTTGCGTTGAAATCCTCGTAGGGCTGGGGCAACGGCGCAAGTTCACCCGATTCGATCCGGCACAGCCGGCCGGACGCGGTGGAAATTTCCGATGGTTTCAACAGCGTTTTCATTTCATCTCCCGGGGCGCCTGCGCGGCGATGTCCCGCCAGGTCTTCTTTCCATCTGCGTCAATATGCGCTGCCTTCCATGTCGGACGGTGCTGCAAATTCCGCCGCACGGCCGATTCGAGCGGTGAGCCGGGGGTGGTGGGTGAATCGTCCCATTTGACCTTGTGATACAGGAAAAATTTCATGAACATGTGCGACATGTGCGTCAGGGGGATGTACGCCGTCAGGAGCGATCCCAGCACAATCGTCAGAGCGCCGGGGAGGCTTTGCCCCGGCGCATAGCCGGGAACGGATGCGCCGGCGGTCAGCAGACCGAGCACGTAGAGCCTGGCCGCAGCAAAGAAAGGATCGGCCGCAATCAGGGCAAGAAGGGCGCAAATGAAAAACATCAGAATCAAGAGAAGATTGAAATAATCGGCAACCGTCGCGTAGGCCCTCATTTCACGGTCGGTCAGGCGCTTGTACAAAAGTCCCAGCGATCCGGCGGTACCCGCGACCAGGCCGATCCATCCGGCGGCAACGATCAGCGCGTTCACTGTCGTGGGGAGGACACCGTCTTCGGCAAAACCGAGCAGGGTCAGGACGGCGGATGTCAACAGCAGCGCAAAGGCAACCGGCATCAGGTACAGTCCCAGATGAAAGGGAAAGGAGAACCGCCACAGGATTCGGTTTTCCTTCCACAGCCCCCGCATGAACAGGATTTCCGGCGTCATGTACCGGATCTCGTTGACCGGCGAGCCTTCCCGCTTTTTCTCCCACCAGTCCAGCTCTTCCATGTACGAGCCGCCGTAAGCCACCTTACCGGCCGGTTCATGCTGCACCGGGTAGAGTTCCCAGCGCAAGTGCAGGGGAAGGGTCATCTGACGGTAAATTCGCAGAAGAACGGCAGCCGCAAAGACCGCCAGACAGCAATAAGTGAAAATGTAATATCCCATAACGTTCATGAGTCCCGCGGCCGCCGGAGGGCCGGCAACCGGCTGAATGATTTTTTCAACAACAGCAAACGGAGCAGATCGGCGGGATAACCGAAAACAAAACCATCCTGCTAAACGCAGCCCGTCGGCTTCGAGAGCCCCGCCAGTTTACACGCTCCTTTCGCCGGTCCGGTCGGAAAAAGCTCGTAGAGTTTCTTCATGTCAATCTTCAGATCTTTACAGATCTTCCGGATCATGGGGGCGATGCCGAACTGATGATAATAGTTCCGCAGGTAGTTGATGACTTTCCAATGCTCTTCCGTCAGTTTGCCCTCGATTTCTTCGGCATGCGCGTAGGCTTCGGCAAATTCCTCGTTCCACTTGTCGAGTTCCTGTAAAAACCCGTCTTCATCCACTTCATACGTTTTGCCTGCTAATTCGATCTGCGGCATGGTTAAGACCTCCTCATGATGTTGATAGTATTTCGTCTTTTTTGTTTTCGTCGCGATATGGCTTTGCTCCGGCCATCAGGGCGTCCGCCCATTCGGGTGTGCCCAGCGCGTGGATATGGGTAAAGACGGCCAGCACATTTTTCCGGCACAGTCCCTCCCGTTGTCCGTCGATCCCCGTCCCCTTCAGGACGCGAAAGGCGGTGTGCGTTCCTTCCTCCCGGCGCGATAGAATCCGGCAGTAGCGGAATTCATGGCCGGTGATCCGGGTGCCCGGGGAGAAAAAAGGATTTTCCCGGTCAACGGCAAGGGCGGTATAGCCGTGCCCCTGCGGTCGATCTTCCATGCCGAAGGTAACCGGCAGCGCGCCGGCCATGGGGTAACAGCGGCCGCCGACGGTCAGGGATTCACTAAGGTAGATGAAGCCTCCGCCCTCGGCGTAAACGGGCAGTCCGTCTTCCGCCGCCTGTTTTACGCAGAGACGAAACGATTCGTTCGCGGCAAGCTTTTCGGCGTGGGATTCGGGAAATCCCCCGCCGATGTAAAGGGCGTCCACAGGCGGCAGAACCGCATCGGCCAGCGCGCTGATCCGAATCACCCGTGCGCCCCGGTCGGTCAGCGCCTCGAGGTTTTCCGTATAATAAAACTGAAATGCCGCATCTGAGATCACGCCGATGGTCACAGGATTTCCCCTGTTTCTGCCGCGGGTCGCCGCTTTTGGAAACGCGCCGACTTTCCAGGGCGGCGCGCTTTGCGCAACCTCTACAAGAGACCTGATGTCCAGATAGTCGCGGGCAATGGCACCGACCGTGTCGAGCGCCCGCCGGACGTGGGCGTGTTCCGCGGGGGGAACCAGACCCGGACGCCGCTGAACAAAGGGCAGATCCGGCAGACGCGGAACCATCCCGTAAACCGGCAGCCCGGTTTCCTCTTCGATGGACCGGCGGATCACGGATGCGTGGCGGTTTCCGTTCACCCGGCTCAAAATCACACCGCGGATATCCACTGCGGGATCGAGATGCAGGCAGCCCAGAACCATGGCTGCCGCCGTCCGGGTAACCTTATCGCAATCTACAATCAGAATTACCGGCGCATGCAGCAGCTTGGCCAGTTCGGCGGTGCTGAACTCACCGGCGGCGTTGACGCCGTCAAACAAACCGCGGTTTCCTTCGACGACGGAAACACCGTTCTTTGCGGCGTGGCGCGAAAAAGACTGCACCACCCGTTCTGGTCTCATCAGATACGTGTCCAGATTAAAAGCGGGACCGGATGCCGCCCGGGAAAGCCAGGCGGCATCAATATAATCCGGTCCCTTTTTGAAAGGGGTGACCGCAATGCCCTGCTCGCGCAGGGCGACAGTCATTGCCACAGAGAGGGTGGTTTTTCCCGCTCCGCCGCGCAAGGCGGCCATGATGAAGCGCGGGCGTTGTTGATTCATATCCGTTACCTCTTCTAAAACAGCCCCTTTATTCCTTTGGAAAGAATTCAGTCAGGATGAGGTAAGTTGAACTTCCGCTGGACCAGTATTTCAAAACTTCCTCATCGAGGAGTTCCTTCACGGCGTTTTGAATGGCGTGGCGATCTTCGCCGGGCAGCCATTTGGTGACGTCCCGAATGTAAAACATTTTTTTATCGCCTTTGGATTTTTCCCGGAACAGTTCGGTGACCCGGGATTTCAGATCATCACTCATGATTACCTCCATTTAAACTGGGCGGACGTCCGGAACGTCTCCGATGCCATATCGAAATCGTCGATATGCTGATCTGTAAACGGAATGCCCGTCAAACTGAAGAAGCGTTCCCAGCCGACCCGTTCGATCCATTCGCCGATGCGCTCGTGTTTCCGAGCGTGGCCGGCATAAACTTCGATGATGTTTTTGACGGCATGCACAACTTCCGGCCAGCGCGGCGGATTGTTGGGCAGGAAGGGAATGGCCAGCTTGGAAAACATCGGTGCGCTGCGGGCGTTGGACACCTTGCCGCCCACCCAGATGGAGATGCCGTCGTTGTCCGGATTGGCGATCGGCATGGCCGGGCAGACTGTGTAGCAGTTGCCGCAGTACATGCATTTTTCCTCGTTGACCGTCAGGGTTTTGTTTTTCATGTCCCCGCGGATAGCGCCCGTCGGGCAGGAGGCGATCGTCGAAGGAATTTCACAGACATTTGGAACGCGCTCGTTGTCGGTTTTCGGCGCCGTCCGGTGAATGCCCAGAATGGCGATGTCCGAGCAGTGAACCGCGCCGCACATGTTCAGGCAGCAGGCCAGGGCAATCCGGACATGCGCCGGCAGCTTGGCCTCCACAAAGTGTTCGTAAATTTCATCCATTAGGGCTTTGACCGGACCGGAAGCGTCGGTCGCGGGTGTATGGCAGTGCACCCATCCCTGGGTGTGGACAATGTTGGAGATGGAATGTCCCGTGCCGCCCACGGGGTAGCCGCGGCTCTGCAGTTCCTCCAGCAGCGGTTCGATCTTGTCCCGGTCGTCGAGGAGAAACTCGATGTTGTGGCGGCTGGTGAACCGCAGGAAGCCCCCGCAGTATTTTTCGGCGATGTCGCAGATTTCACGGATGTGATCCGTCGAAACGAGCCTGGGCGAGCCGGCGCGCACACTGTAAAGCGCTTCGCCCGATTCGGAGATGTGCATCAGCACGCCGGGTTTCAGAATTTCATGCCAGAGCCATTTTCCGTAGTTTCTCTGGATCACGGGAGGAAGCATGGTCTTATAATCAGGGGGGCCGATATCCGTTTTGGCCATCTTACTTCACCTCCTTTTTAAGGTCTTCGGGCCAGAAGAACACGTAGGGATTGGTTCTCGGCGCTTTCACCATCTGCGGGACGGGGGGGAGATTCACGGCCTTTAAAAAGACCCGCATGCCCAGACGCTGAATCAGTTCACCCAGTCGTTCGCGTGATCTTCCGTGCTCGTCCCACCAGTCCTGAATCCGTTCGATCAGGTCTTTCAGTTCATCATAGGGCGGTTCGAGTTTCATAAACGGGACGATGACCCAGGAGAGCAGGGCGCCTTTGACGATGGGCGCTTTGCCGCCGACGAGAATGGACGCGCCTCTTTCCTTTCCGGGCCGCAGGGCTTTCGGCATCAGATTGATGCAGTGCATGCAACGTGTGCAGTCTTCATCGTATATTTTTAGTTCTTTGCCGTTCCATTCCATGCAGCGTGTCGGGCACAGATCGCAGACTTCTTTTTGAATGTCGATCTTTTCCGCGTAGAAGGCGGCTTCTTGCGGATCGATTTGAATGGTGTCTTTCCAGGTGCCGAGGATGGAAAGGTCGGACCGGGCGATTGCGGCCACGCAATCGTTGGCACAGGCGGAAATTTTGATTTTGAATTTGTAGGGGAACATCGGGCGGTGCATTTGATCCTGATAGGTCATGGTGAGATTGTAACAGAGATCCAGACTGTCGATGCAGGCCCACTCGCAGCGCGCCGGCCCCACGCAGGCGCTGGGGGTGCGCAGCGCTGAGCCGGAGCCTCCGAGATCGAAACCGGCATCCGACAGATCGTTGAAGCAGGGCTGGAGTTGATTGGTGGTCGTCCCCAGCAAAATGGCGTCGCCTGTGGAGCCGTGCATGTTGGTCAGCCCGCTGCCGTGCTTGTCCCAGATATCGCAGAGCTTGCGCAGCGTTTCCGTACGGTAGAACCAGCCCGCCGGATGATTGACGCGCATGGTGTGAAACGCCTGAACATTAGGGAATAAATCCGGACGGTCCGAATACCGGCCGATCACTCCCGAGCCGTAGCCCTTGACGCCGACAATGCCTCCATGTTTCCAGTGTCCAATCTTGTCCTTGTAGGAAAGCTCCAGTTGGCGAAGCAAATCTTCCGCCATGGAGTTTTTCCGGGCGGCCTGCTTCAAGTCCTTTACAAAACTGGGCCATTTCCCCTTTTCCAGTTCGTCCAGCAGGGGGGTTTCGGATTTCGCCATGCGTTTGCCTCCTTTAGGGGTAAGCGATTCTTTTATGGTGACCATCCGGGAGCGTTTGCGTCTGGAGGATCACATTTTTACCGAATGGTATTCTTTTTTTGTTTTCTGTCAAGAAATTTCTTTTGGATTGGCGAAAACACCTGATTTATCTTGACGAAGGGCAAATAATTTGTCTATCGTTCAGTCACACACCAACCCGGTAAGAGCATAAAGAGAAATGGAAAGCCTGATCGACAATCTATCCTTATACCTTCAGGGGTCCGCGCTGCTGGCCTTCGCGGCGGCCTATCTGGGCGGGGTGCTGATCAGCTTCACTCCCTGCACGTATCCGCTCGTTCCCCTGACGGTCGGCTTCATCGGCGCCCAGGGATCGGGGTCAAAGCTGCGCGGATTTCTGCTGTCTGTTTCTTACGTACTGGGGCTTTCCGTCACCTACGCCGCCCTGGGGGCGACGGCGGCCTGGTCGGGAAGACTGTTCGGACAGATGCAGACGACGCCGCTGGTGTATTTTATCATGGCCAATATTTGTCTGGTGATGGGATTGGCCATGCTTGATGTTTTTAAAATTTCTATTCCCGTTCCGCAAAAACTGGCGGCCTATTCCGGCGGCGGCAGCAGGAAAGGTTTCCTCTCCAGCTTTCTGCTGGGCGCGGCTTCCGGGTTTGTGATCGGCCCCTGCACCGCGCCGGTGCTGGGGGTGCTGCTCGGTTTTGTGGCGCTGAAAACCCATCTGGTGATGGGGGTCGGTCTGTTGTTTGTTTTTGCCTTTGGCATGGGGACGCTCCTGATTCTGGCCGGCACGTTCGCCGGTCTGATTGCGGCGCTTCCGCGCTCAGGCCGATGGATGACGATGGTCACCAGGGCTTTCGGTGTTATTTTGATTGGCGCGGCCGAATATTTTCTGTATGCTGCCGGCACACTTTCTTTTTAGCGAAAAGGGTCATCATGCACAAAAACAGCATTGTCCTGGCGCTGGTTTTCTTTCTGGCTCTGGCCGTTGTGTCGGCTTCCCGGGGTCAGTATATTCCCAACGCGCCGTTTAAGCCGCAGGTTTTTGCCGTTCCGGATTTCACCCTTAAAGATCTGCAGGGCAAGACCTTTCGCATGAGCGCCCAGTTGGGCAAGCCCGTGCTGATCTTTTTCGGAACCACCTGGTGTCCGGGATGCAGGGCCGAGATTCCAAAATATAAAAAGGTTTACGAGACGTATTCGCCCAAAGGACTGGAAGTGATTTACATCAACATCATGGAACCGGCCAAAAAAGTCGCGCGATTCGCCCAGGCCAACGCCCTGCCTTACCGGACGCTGCTGGACGAGGACGGTTCCGTCGGCGCGGCGTACAACGCGATCGGCGTTCCCATGATGATCCTGGTGGATAAAAACGGCGCCGTTGTAAAAGTCGGCTTCAGCTCCTCGCAAATGCCGCTGGACAAAGTGTTGCCGGTAAAATAAGATAACCGCCGTTTTGGGCGGGGCGCTGACTTCCTCGGGGAAGGATGGAACCATGACCACAAGCAACTGGTTTGCCGAATTTTCCAAATCTGAAACCGATCGCTGGATCGGCGGTGTCTGCGGCGGTTTGGGAGAGCACACGCCTGCTCCTTCGTGGGTCTGGCGTTTGCTGTTTGTCCTGCTGGCTGTTGGATTCGGGACCGGATTCCTTCTCTACCTTCTGCTTTGGATTTTCGTTCCGCGCAAGGCCCGGACAGAGTGAGGCTGAACAGAAATCAAAGGATTTTTTGAAACAGGAAAGGGTTTACCATGAAATTTCGGGACGATATTTATATTTATGAGTGGGCAAACTATTTTGACAACAACTGCAACAGCTACTACATCGGCGGCGGCGTACAAGCGCTGATTGATCCCGGCCTCTCCCGCTATCTGCCGGACCTGCTCAACCAGATGGCGAACGACGGCATTAAGAAGAAAGACATCCGGTATGTGATCAACACGCACTCGCATCCCGACCACTTTCAGGGCTCCGAGCTTTTTGACCAGGAAAAGGTGAAAATCGCCCTGCACCGCAAGGAAGTGGACTTCCTCAAAGGCGTCGGCGGCGAGCTGTACGGCCTGTTCGGCATCACGATTCCGCAGATGCAAATCAACATGCAGCTGGAAGACGGCAAGCTCGGACTGGGGGACCAGACCTTTCGGGTCATTTCCATTCCCGGACACACGCCAGGATCTATCGGGCTTTACTGGCCGGCAAAGAAAGTCCTCTTCTGCGGCGACGTGGTGTTTCAACAGAACGTCGGCCGCACGGATTTTCCCGGAGGCAACGGCGCCCTGTTGAAAAGGAGCATCGTGACGCTGTCCGATCTGGACATCGATTTGCTTCTGCCCGGCCATATGGGCATTATCGAGGGTCACGACAAAATTCAGGACAATTTCAACATCATCATTCAGAATATTTTCCCCTACATTTAAGGAGAAAAAATGCAGGGAACGGTCGGCGACCGTTCCCCGAGGACGGGGAGGCTCGGCGTCATATGGCCAATGAAGGCAACAAAGTCATTTACTCCATGATTGGAGTCAGCAAGATCTATGACAAGAAACCCGTGCTGAAGGACATTTATCTGTCGTATTTCTACGGCGCGAAGATCGGCGTGATCGGTCTGAACGGTTCGGGAAAAAGCTCGCTTTTGAAAATCCTTGCCGGCGTGGACGATGAATTTCTGGGGAAGACCATTCTTTCCCCCGGGCACACGGTGGGGTATCTGGAGCAGGAACCGCGGCTGGACGAGACCAAAACCGTTCGCCGGATCGTGGAAGAAGGCGTGCAGGCCACGATGGATGTGGTCAACGAATACAACGCCGTCAACGAGAAATTCTCCGAAGAAATGTCCGATGACGCCATGGCCAAACTGGTGGACCTGCAGGCCGCGCTGCAGGAAAAAATGGACGCGTTGGACGCCTGGGACATCGACTCTCGCCTGGAGATGGCCATGGACGTTCTGCGCTGCCCGCCGGGCGATACGCCTGTTAAAATTCTCTCCGGCGGTGAGAGACGCCGCGTCGCGCTCTGCCGCCTGCTCCTGCAGAAACCCGATATTCTTCTTTTGGATGAGCCGACCAACCATCTGGACGCCGAATCCGTGGCCTGGCTGGAACACCACCTGCAAAAATACGAAGGAACCATCATTGCTGTCACGCATGATCGCTACTTCCTCGACAATGTCGCGGGCTGGATTCTGGAGCTGGACCGCGGCCAGGGCATCCCCTGGCAGGGCAATTATTCCTCCTGGCTGGAGCAGAAACAAAACCGGCTGAAAAACGAGGAAAAATCGGAAAGCGCCAGAAGTAAAACTCTGGAGCGTGAACTGGAATGGATCCGCATGTCCCCCAAAGGACGGCATGCCAAATCCAAGGCGCGTATCAAGGCATATGAAGAACTGCTGGACAAAAACCTGGAAAAGGAATCCGGCACGCGCGAACTCTTTATCGCGCCCGGCCCCCGTCTGGGCGACGTGGTCATCGAGGCCGACGGAGTTGCCAAGAGCTACGGCGAAAAACTGCTGGTCGAAGACATGACGTTTTCGTTGCCGCCCGGCGGTATTATCGGCGTCATCGGCCCCAACGGCGCGGGTAAGACCACGCTGTTCCGCATGATCACCGGCCAGGAAAGCCCCGATGCGGGCGCCATCCGCATCGGCGAAACCGTCAAACTGGCCTACGTTGATCAGAGCCGCGACGCGCTCGATCCGGAGAAAAACATCTGGGAGATGATTTCCGACGGCCAGGACATCATCCCGGTTGGCGACCGGCAGATCAACTCCCGCGCGTATGTGTCGCGCTTCAACTTTTCCGGGACGGACCAGCAGAAAAAAGTGGGAACGCTCTCCGGCGGAGAGCGCAACCGCGTGCATCTGGCGCGCATGCTCAAGGAAGGCGGCAATGTTCTGCTTTTGGACGAGCCGACCAACGACCTGGATGTGAACACGCTGCGCGCGCTGGAAGACGCCTTGGAGAACTTTGCCGGCTGCGTTGTTGTGATCAGCCACGACCGTTGGTTTCTGGACCGCATCTGCACGCACATCCTGGCTTTTGAGGGAGACAGCAAAGTGCTGTTTTTCGACGGCAACTACTCCGAATACGAAGAAGACCGCAAAAGACGGCTGGGTGCGGCCGCCAGCCAGCCCCACCGGATCAAGTACAGGCAACTCACCAGAAGATAGCCCCGGCGTTCACGATCCGGCGGGATTTATTTGCCGAGCGTACTTTTCATTTCCGCGAGCTTTTCTTGGTCCAGATAGTATTTGCCGTCGGACGTTCTGATGACCAGTTTGTCCGATTGCAGGAGATGAAGCGCCCGGGGGCGCAAATTGCCCGTTCCGACCCGAAAGAAATTTTTACGCTCATCCTGAAGTTTGATGGCCCGGGACGCTTTGACGGCGCCCGCCTCTTCCAGTTCGGCAATGATTTTGAAGCATACCCGCCGCAGGCCCAATCCCGTCAAATACATCGTCGCCAGAACGAAGACCATAAAGCCGGCAACCAATAAAATGATTTGTGCATAAACAGGCATAGGAGTATTTTTTTCATGCCGGAAGCGGAATATGCGCGCCTCCGGACTTTTGGGATTGCCGTTAAACAAACCTCACTTCGCGCGTTGCCTTCGTGACCACGCAGCAGCGCTCTACATTGGACTGGGGATCAGCGGGAATAACGAAAAATCCCTGCCGGTTCAACTGATACCCCCGGGTGGTTCCGATCATTTCCTCGCCGTCCTTGAAGAGCACCCGGATCTTGCGGCCCAAAACAGGTTTACCGGGCATCTTTTCTATTCTTACACCATCCACCGGGGCTTTGTCCAGTGCATCCTCGGCATAAACAAAGGATTCTTTCCCGAATCAAGGTGTTGCCCCTCTCCCTGTGCGGCAAATTTAAATCTTTTGAAGAACTCTTGGCATGTTTCAGAAAGTTATGATACAAAAAACCAGTTTTCTCGTCGACTCTTCCACACGGCGCTTTTATCCGATACGTCCGGAAAAGTTCGATTAGGCAATGATCGGGATGCGAGACAGGAGCATGAATATCCAGGCCCATCGGGCGATCGGCATTTTTGATTCCGGCATCGGCGGACTGACCGTGGTGCGTTCTCTCATGGAGCGGCTGCCGTTTGAGAACATCATTTATTTCGGGGATACGGCGCGTGTGCCTTACGGCGTCAAGTCGGTGGAGACCATCAACCGTTATGCGCTGCAAATTGCTGAATTCCTGCTGAAGAAAGACGTGAAGCTGCTGATCGTCGCCTGCAACACCATGGCGGCAGTCGCCTATCGGGCGATCCGGGATCTCTCGCCCGTGCCGGTGCTGGAAGTGATCGAAGCCGGCGCAAAAATCGCTGTTGAGCGGACGCGCAGCAAAGTTATCGGCGTGATCGGGACGCCCGCCACGATCAACTCGAACGCCTACGCCAGAGCCATTCATCTTCTGGAACCCGACGCGAAGGTTTTTTCGCAGGCGTGCCCCCTGCTGGTCCCGCTGGTGGAGGAAGGCTGGTTTGATCATCCGGCCACCCGGCTGGTCGCCGAGGAATACGTAAAGCCCGTCATGGCCGAACGAGTGGACACGCTGGTCCTCGGCTGCACGCATTATCCGCTTCTCAAACCCCTCTTTCAGGACATCACGGGCGGGCGGATCCGGCTGATCGATTCGGCGGAAGCCATGGCGGATATTGCCGCCGGCCTGATCAAACAACAAAACCTGGGCAACACGGGCCGCCGCCCTCCGGAGTATCTTTTTTGCGTCAGCGATGTGCCGTACCGTTTTCAAACCATCGGTGAACGCTTTCTCGGCCGGACGCTGCCGCGGGTGGAAATGGTGAGGCTTTAATCATGAAAGTACTTCTTGCCGGTTACAATGTCGATTACGATTTAATCCGCGAACTTCGCGAAAAGAGCGGGCTCACACAGGACATTACGCCGGAAACGATTTCCGCCGCCTATGCCCGCATCAGCCGCAGCCCCAAACCTGTCGATCAACTGCGCGTTGACGCCCGGGCCGAGGTCGAAAAAGCCCGCCGATCCAACCGGAGTATCGTGTTTGAAATGGGGCACAGCTCGGTGGCTGAACACGCCGTTTTCAATATCGACGTCATCGGCGTTTCCCGTCTGCTGGTCGAAGAAATCGAAAAGTTCCGCCTTTGCTCCTATACGGAAAAATCCCAGCGGTACGTGCTGTTTGACCGGGACTTCGTTGTGCCTGAAGAAATCGTCCGGGCGGGGATGGAGAAAGATTTTGCCGAAACGATCCGGATGCAAAACGATTCTTACCGTGAGCTCTACGAGCAGCTTCGGCCCTGGGTCTTTGCTCAAAACAGGGAACTGGCCGAAAATCCCGCCAACCGCTCTTTGCTGGAAGGCTGGGCCAAAGAAGACGCGCGCTACGTCATCTCGCTGGCGACCCGGACGCAGTTGGGCATGACGATCAATGCCCGCAATCTGGAGCTGATGCTGCGCCGGCTGGCCTCGCTGCCGCTTGCGGAGGCGCGCCTTTGCGGCGAAAAGCTCTATGCCGCAACCCGGGACATCGCGCCGTCGCTGATCCGCTATGCGCGGGCGACGGATTACGACCGTCTGACCCGGCCGCGGCTTCGGATGAAGGCCGAAATTCTTCTGGAGAAGCGTTCTCAAGGGGCTGAGCCGGAAAGGTTTGCCGACGTTCGGCTCGTGTCCGCGACGCCCGGCGCGGACCGGCAGGCCGCCGCCGCGCTGATGTTCGCGTCCTCCGGTTTGAGCTACAGGCAGTGCCGGAACCGCGCCGCCGGACTGAGCCAACGCGGGCTGAAAAGTCTGTTTCAAACCGCGTTTGAAAACATGCAGCCTTACGACGCCGCGCTTCGGGAACTGGAGAACATCGATCTGTGCTACGAGCTGGCGGTCAGCGCGAGTTGCTTTGCCCAGTTGAAGCGCCACCGCATGGCGACTGTTATTGCCCAAGACTACGCCCCCGGGCTGGGGGTGACCGTTCCGCCCTCCGTGCGCGCCACAGGCCGGCAGAAGAAATTCATGGACGTTATGCGGGCGACCCAAAGAGCGCACGATCGCATTCGGGAAAAACTGCCGTCGGCGCCGCCTTATTTGCTTACCAACGCCCACCGCAGAAGGGTGCTCATGAAATTCAACGCCCGGGAGCTTTATCATCTTTCCCGCCTGCGGGCGGACGCGCATGCCCAGTGGGATATCCGGAATGTGTCGGAAAAAATGCTCCGGCAGGCGCGCCGCCTCATGCCGCTGACGCTGATGATGGCCTGCGGCAAGGACGGCTTTGACGCGCTGCATCAAAAAGTTTTCCCCGGGAAGTAACCCCCTTTCCTGTGACGGGCCCCATGACCACTCCTCGAAAATTCCCCATTGTCCTTCTGGCCACCGCCATCAGCTCGTTTACGACGCCCTTCATGGGGTCGGCCGTGAATGTCGCCCTTCCCGCGATCGGCCGGGATTTTTCCATGGATGCGATTTTCCTGAGCTGGGTGGCGTCGTCCTTTCTTTTGGCTTCGGCCATCATGCTGTTGCCGATGGGGCGTCTGGCGGATCTTTTCGGACGCAGAATATTTTTTCTGTCCGGCTCGCTGATTTTTTCCCTGTCTTCGCTTCTGAGCGTCTGGCCGGAGACGGAAAGCCTTTTTATCGCACTGCGCGTGATTCAGGGAATCGGCGCTGCAATGATCTTCAGCACCGGCACGGCGCTGCTGGTTTCCGCCTATCCTGCGGGCGAACGCGGCAAGATGCTGGGAATCAACATTGCCGCGGTTTACACCGGACTCACCGCCGGTCCTTTTATCGGCGGTCTGCTGACCCAGCACCTGGGATGGCAGGCCATTTTTATCGTTAATGCCGCATTGGGGTTGGCCGCCGCCGCGCTGGCCGCTTGGATGGAGGAGGAAAAGCCCTCTGCCGCGGCGGGGGAATCTTTTGATCTGAGCGGCTCTTTTCTGTACGCGGCGGCGCTTTTTGCCCTGATGTACGGCTTTTCGCAGCTGCCCTCTTTTCGCGGCGCTGTTCTGATTTTCGCAGGTGGAAGCTGTTTTGTCTTTTTCATCCGCCGGCAGCTGAAAAATCCTTCTCCGCTGATCAACATCCGGCTGTTTATGGACAACCGGGTTTTTGCTTTTTCCAATCTTGCCGCTTTGATTCACTATTGCGCCACCTTTGCGATCACTTTCCTGCTGAGTCTTTATCTGCAGCATGTCAAAGGACTTTCGCCTTTTCAAACCGGCTTCTTGCTGGTCATCGCACCCCTGCTGCAGGCGGTTTTCTCTCCGCTGGCCGGACGGCTGTCCGATCGCTACGAACCCCGGATCATTGCTTCCATCGGCATGTCGATCACGGTCATCGGACTTGCCGGTTTGGTTTTCATCACCCGGAATACGCCTCTTTATGATATTTGGTTTTGTCTGGCGCTTTTGGGAATCGGCTTCGCGCTTTTTTCTTCTCCCAATGTCAACGCCGTCATGAGTTCGGTGGACGAGAAATTTTACGGCATCGCTTCGGCGACGCTGGCGACCATGAGGATGGTGGGGCAAATGCTGAGCATGGGCATTGCCATGCTGGTGTTCGCCTGGGTCATCGGCAACCACGGCATTGACCATGAGAGCGGCGCGCTTCTGATTGTCAGCACAAAGATAATTTTTGCGGTTCTGGCCGCCGTCTGCGCGGCGGGTGTATTTTCTTCGCTGGCCCGGGGGCGCGTGCATAAGGCTTGATTTTCAGGCAGCGATCCGTATGATCAGGACCGGCGATGTTTTTTGTAAACGGAGTGGACAATGAAGACGCAGTGGATCAGTTTTGCCATCGGCCTTGTCGCTGGTTGCTTCGGCGGTCTGATGGGGATCGGCGGCGGAATCATCATGATTCCCCTGATGGTGGAGCTGCTCCATGTGGATCAGTGCCGTGCCCACGGCACGTCCCTGGTGGTGTTGATTTTTACGGGAATCAGCGGGGGACTTTTTTACGGATTGTACGACCAGGTGAATTGGAAAGCGGCCGTTTTGCTGGCGGTTCCGGCCATGCTGCTCGCCGCGGTGGGCGCCCGCCTGGCCGACCGGCTGCCGGATTGGAAATTGAAAAGGTCTTTCGGCGCGTTTTTAATTTTTTGCTCCGCGCTGTTGCTTTTGAAGCCCCTCTTTGCCGATTGGATGTACGTTCTGCCGGATGCTGTTTCCGGCGCGGCATTCATTGCGACGGGCGCCGCCACAGGGTTTCTTTCCGGACTGATGGGGATCGGCGGCGGAACCATCATGATTCCCGTCATGATCCTGCTGGGAGGCTTTACACAGCACGTCGCGCAGGGAACCGCCCTGCTGGTCATGATTCCCTCCGGATTCGTCGGCGCTTTCACGCACTGGAAGCTGGGCAATGTGGCGGGTGAACTGCTTTTCGGCATGGTGCCGGGCATTATGTTGGGCGCCTTTACCGGCGCCGGCATCGCTCAGTTTATTCCGGAGGAGCCTCTGCGCTGGATGTTTGTCCTGGTGGCGGTTTACATGGGATGGCGCTACATGAAAGTTGTCTCACCGGATGCGTGCTGAAACACCGGATTGTGGTTTTCGGGCTCAAAGTGGCTCTGATGAATTCAGGCCTGGATTCTCCGTAAAACATCCTCCATAACCCTGCTGCCGCCGGAACTTTTTGGGCTGTTGCCCAAACACCCTTTTCGCTTACCTGCGAGCGTTTTGTATAAATCTAAGGCTTGCTTCAGGCAATGACAAAACTCGCCTTCGGCTCAAACAGTTGTCATTGCTGATCTTTCGCTTCGCCAAGATTGTATTACAAAACGCTCTCAATGGCCGCTCAAAGAGATAGCCTTGGGCAACAGCCTGTTTTAACCTGACGCCTTCTTTCCGTATTCCGGATCGATTTTGACCAGCGCCGTCACAATGAAGCTCGGGATGGTCGTGAGCAATATCCAGTAGTAAAAATGGATATAGCCCAGTTTTTCCTGGATCCAGCCGCTCGACATGGCCGGAAGCATCATGCCCAGGGCCATGATTCCCGTGCCGATGGCGTAAAAGACGGTTTTGTATTCGCCCCGCGAGACCATGATCATGAACATGGTGTAGGCGGTGAAGCCGAAGCCGTAGCCGAACTGCTCAAAGGCCACGGCGGCGCCGATGATCCAGAGATTCTCCGGCTGCGCGTGAGACAGATACACAAAAGCCAGATCCGGCAGATGCATGACGATCACCATCGGCCAGAGCCAGAATTTCAGGCCGTTGCGATAAATGACATACCCGCCGAGTAACCCTCCCAGCATCAGCGCGACCACGCCCACCGTGCCGTAAATCCAGCCGACTTCGGCGGTGGAGAGCCCCAGCCCTCCTTTTTCCCGCGCGTCCAGGAGGAATGGCGCAACCATTTTTACCAGCTGCGCTTCGGCAAACCGGTAGAACAAAAAGAAACAGATGATAATGAGAATATCTTTTTGCCGGAAAAAGAGGGTAATGATCCGGAAATATTCGGACACGACGCCTCTGCCTTTATCCAGCGGCGCGCTGCGGTCCGCTTCGGGGCGGGGCAGGATAAAAAAATGATACAGGCACAACGCCAGAAAAAAGGCCCCGACGACCACAAAGGTGACCGACCAGGCGGAAGCAACCGGATAGCCGCGCTGATGCAACGTGCCGGCCAGAATGACCAGACCGCCCTTGGAGGCGATGGTGGCCACGCGGTAAAAAACGGTGCGCACGCCGACAAAGGCGGCCTGCTCGGGGGTGGAAAGCCCCAGCATGTAAAAGCCGTCGGCGGCGATGTCATGGGTGGCGGAAGAAAAAGCCATGATCCAGAACATGGCCAGCGTATAGCGGACAAAATTGTTTGCCGGCAGCGTCAGGGCGACGCAGGCGAGCGACCCGCCGATGGCCAGCTGCATGACGATGATCCAGAAGCGCTTGGTGCGCAGAAGATCGACAAAAGGACTCCACAGGGGTTTGATGACCCAGGG
>JAAZHX010000086.1 GCA_012510495.1 Smithella sp. | reverse complement strand
GCAAATAAAACAAATAACCCTCAAGGAGGAAACAGATCATGAAGAAGACCTTAGGAACAATCGTAGCGGCGGCGGCAGTAGTTCTTTTAACGGCAACCTTTGGATTTGCAGAGTATGCGGCGGCAGGGGCAGCCAATTTCCCGTATTTTCAGCTGGGCTGCCTGATTGTGGGCGGGCTGATCATGGTCAGCCTGAAGCGGAAGTATGACAAGATGTACACGGCGGAAGTGGTCGGCGCCTTTGCTCTTTACACCCTTTTGATGGCGCTCTTCACCAATCCGGTCATTGATGCGGTTAAAAACATTGTGACCTGATTTAAAACGGCAGCAGGTGAAGTAGCCGCCGCCCGGAACACAACATTCATGATCTGTCATATAGAACGCCCCCTCAGGTCTCGACGACTGAGGGGGTTTTTTATCTTTGCCCAAAGGCTCTTTGAGCGGCCATTGCTTGTGACCTTCAGGTCAGGAGCGTTTTGTTTCCTGTATGACTAGGGGACGTAGGCGCCGGCACCGATAAAATAGTTTGTGCCGGCAATCATTTCTACATAGGTCAGTTTTCTGAATTCACCTCCCCCGCCCGGCCTCGGCCAGTAATGTTCAAAAAAACCGCCGCCTTTTTTCGCTGTGGCGATTGCCATGCGCACATCGTAGAATCCTCTGGCATCCCGATGATCGATCAGATTCTTCCCCTCCAGGCCGGGCATGCCGCCGTGTCCAACCACCACGCCATCCAGTGTATAGACATAGATATATCCGCTGTCGTCCGGAAAAAAACGAACCGCTTTGACAAACGTTCGTATCATGTCTTTCTTTCCGGTTTCATCGGCGACGCCTTTGAGCAATTCGCCAAGCGACAGACCCGAGGTATGAATCACCGCATGCAGAATCTCTTTCGTGCAGGCGCTGTTCTGCCCGGCCGCGAGCCCCTGATTTCCCGCTAGAATAAATAGTGCGACAGGGACCAGCAGCAAAACTTTTTTTAACGCCTTTCCGGTAAGTGGACCTGTGAAAATCATTTTTTTCTTCCTCCCGACGCTGATGTGTTTTATAAAATCTCCGCTACCGCCCTGATCCAGCCCGCGCTCGCCCCTTTTATTTTCACCGGGAAGCAGTAAAACCTGAAACCGGTTGACGGAAGCCTGTCCAGATGAGTCAGTTTTTCAATCTGAAAATAACCTTTTTCGATTCCGGCAAAATGCCCCTCCCAAATGAGCGACGCGTCCTTGGTCCGGGCAAACTCCTCGGCTTGAAACGGCAGAGGCCGGTCCCAGCTCCACCCGTCCGTCCCGACCACATGAACGCCCTGTTCCAGAATCCAAAGCGTCGCCGACCGGCTGAATCCGCAGCCCTTCACAAGGTACTCGGCTGTCCCCCAGTAAGGCGCCGCACCGCTTTGCGCCAGAAAGATATCTCCCGGCTTAAGCGCATACCCTGCTTCCCTGAGCTTGGATTGAACATCTTCAACCGTGATGTTATAGCCGTCGGGGAAGGCAGAGAAATCGAGCATCACGCCGTCGCCCACTCCCCATTCCAGGGGAAACTGATCGATGGTCAGAGCGGGCTTACCACCGTCCTGTGTAGGATGATAATGCCAGGGCGCGTCCATGTGCGTGCCCGCGTGCGTTGAAATCTCCATGACCTCGAGCGCCCATCCCTGACCTTTCGGCAGATCGGAAGCCGTCAGCCCGGGATAGAAAGCCTTCATGCTCTCGGCGCCCAGCGCATGATCCACGTACATGATTTTGGGAATCATCAACGGCGGATCGCTGGGCAACCCGCTCTCTATGGCCACGGAAAGATCAATAAACCTGCTCATACCAGCAACTCCTTTCTATAAAGAATAACGCACGATTACGGCGGCAGGAAAAGGAAAAGTTATGATCCGCTAAGCCCGGCAATGTGCCTCACCTGGGCGTTGAGGTTCGTCATGTAGGCAATTTTTTCCTGAAAAATGCCGCCCTTGACGTCGTATTCGGCATGGGCCATTTCTTCCGTGGCCCTCTGTGCGTTGCCGCCCGCCGACGACAGATAATGCTCAATCAATTCGCGGTAGCGGTAGGTTGCGGCCAGGGAACCCCGCAAAAAACCTTCCGCTTCCTTGCCGCTCACCATCCAGCCATGCCCCAGGCAGATGATTTCCGGCCGAAGGGATACCATCCACTGAAGGGAATCAATGTAGTCCTGATAGGAGGAAAGGAATTCGACCTGTATTTCACTGCCCGTCCTCCCCTGCGGCACACCCGCCGACTCACCCGGGAACAGGGTCTGAATTTCCGGAAAATAAAAAGACAGGGAATCCTTTGTGTGGCCGGGAGTTTCATAAACGCAGCAGGTCAGCCCCCCCAAATCAAAACGGTCTTTCTGCTTCAGCTCGATATCGATGCCAAAGGGGCGCAGTGTCAGGTCTTCGCCGGCCGGATTATATTTGTGCAGTTCGATATGGTTTTGGCTGAGGCGGTTCATCATGTCCAGAACGGACTGTTTTTGCAGCAGGCCGGCCAGCCTTGGATGCGCTCCGATTTTCAGGCCCGGAAAGAGTTCCTTCAGATAGCCGGCGGCGCCGATGTGATCATAATGGGAATGCGTTAAAAAAAGGTAATGGGGCGATTGGTGATCCCCGAGGACTTCCCGGATCATCTCGCGGTAGCGGGGCCCTAAAAGATTCACCCCCGCGTCTATCACCAGGTTCTTTTTTTCTCCCCGCACGAGGTAAATCGGATGCCAGGCATTCGGAATGGCGGTGATCCGTTCATGGATTTGACCTTTGGCCTGCCGTCTCATAAAAAACCGTACCGGGCGGCTGAAAATCCCTGAGATATCATGAGCAATACAGGCCCCCTCCCTTGAGTTTCATCTCGTACATCGCCTCATCCGCGTGGCGCATCAAGCCTTCAATATCGCCGGAATCATCCGGGTAAATGGCCGTGCCGATGCTGAAAGCCGCGGTCAATTCCTTTTGGCCGATCGAAATCGGCTTTCGGAAGCCTTCAGCGATCCTTTCTCCGATCATCTTCACGTCCCCGCGGCTGGAAACTTCCGGAAGAATGATGACAAATTCGTCTCCGCCGATGCGGGCCACCGTATCCTGCTCCCGTACCGCCTGTTCCAGGCATCGGGTCACCCCGATCAGGATCTTGTCTCCGGCATCATGCCCGTATGTGTCGTTGATATCCTTGAAACGATCGAGATCCAGCATCATGAGTCCGAACCGCCATTCCTTCCGTTTGGCCTGGGCCAGCACCATGGCGGCGCGGTCGTAAAAGAGAGCGCGGTTGGGAAGGCCCGTCAAAATATCATGATAGGCCATCCACTGGATCGTGTCTTCTCTTTGCTTGCGCTCCGTCACATCGCGGACGATCCCCCGGAAACCGACCGGCCGTCCCTCTTGATCTTTCTTTAACGTTACGGAAACTTCGATAAACTGATGCGTCCCGTCCAGACGGACCGTTTCCCAGGAAAGGCCTTTCAATGGCTCACCGGTCTCGAAAACATTATAAAACGCCTGGTATATTTTGGGCCAGTTCTCCGGCGGCGAAAATTCGCGGAAGTTCATGCCGATGATGGTTTTCCGGTCGGTGCCCGTAATTTTCAGGCAGGGATCGCTCACATCGATCATGTCGCCTTTGAGATTCACCTCAAAATAGCCGTCTTCGATATTCTCGATAATCGTTCGATACCGCTCCTCGCTGGCCAGCAACTCTTCTTCCTTCTTTTTCCGCTCCGTAGTATCCGAAATCGAAACGATTATGGCCGGCCGACCCTTATAATGGACAAAGGTCGCCGCAAAGTCGCCGACTCTTCTAACGCCTGTTTTCGTCAGATATTTGATTTCATAGTTCGACACCAGCTTTTCATCGCGCTGGCGGGCCAGTTCCTGTTCCCGGACAAAGTCCCTCATCTCCGGCGCGATGAGATCCCAGAAGCGAAGATCGCCCAAATCTTCCATCGTGTAGCCGGAAAGGGCTGTAAATGCCTTATTGATATAACGAAATTTCTCCCCCTGAATGACGAAAATCGCCACGCCCGTACTTTCCGTAAGAGCCCGGAACGTTTCTTCGCTCTGGCGCAGGTGGTCTTCTATTTCTTTTCTTTGCGCAACATCGCGCCCGCTCAGGACGAAGCCGGCAATTTTTCCCTCTTCGTTGCGGATGGCGGCCCCGACCACTTCAAACCAGAAAAAACGGCCGTCCCGATGCCGAATGCGGATTTCGGTCTTGTTTTTCCCTTCCTTCCCCCCTTTTTTCAAAACGAGCATGGCCCGGGCAAGATCCTCTTCATGGATAAAGGAAATGACCGAATGCCCGATCAGATCGGCAATATCGTAATCCAGAACCTTTTTGACCGACGGGGAAATGAATTTGATGACTCCTTCCAGGTTGACCTGGAGAACCAGGTCTTCCATATTGTCTGTAATCCGGCGGAGCCGCTCCTCGCTTTTCCGGAGGGCCTTTTGCGCCCGGCGTAAATCGGTGACGTCGCTCATCTGGCAGACCGTCCACAGCTTTCCCGCGCTGTTGCGGAAAATGGAGGCTTTCAGTTCCGAGTGGCGGGACTCTCCGCTTTTCATCAGAAAAGAAATGTCATATTTAGAAGGCGGATTTTCTCCCTGCTGGCGCTTAAGGTAGCGATACATTGTAGCGTCCCGGCTTGCCGGGGAAAGAAAATCCATAAAATGATGGCCGATAAAATCCTGGCGGGAAAATCCACTGGCGCGACAGGCCGCCTCGTTGACAAAAATGATGCTGTATTGATCGTCGAGAATCAACATGGCGTCCTGGGAGCATTCGACGACCGCGCGATACATTTCTTCGCTCATTGGAAGGGCGACTTCATCCTGCTTGCAGGCCATTCCACCGTTCAACGTTTCCATTGTTTGTCTTACCACCTGCCCAACGGTTGAATTCAAAACATACAGGCATAAAGCATGCCGGAAAAGCGATTTTATCTTTTCAGATCGGAAACTTCTGCATTTTTCTATATAAAACAACCGGAGATGTCAAGGCAAAACATGCCGATTCACCCCACCCCGCGGAAACCTGCAGGGCGCAATCCCCGATTGCGCCGCAGAACGCACGATACCCGCGCGTTTGGGGAAAACGCAAGAAAACCGGCGCGTTTGGAAAACGCGCCCTACAGAGAATGAACAAACAAACCGCTGCGCAGCTTCGGTTCAAACCAGGTTGATTTGGGGGGCATGATCGCGCCCGCATCCGCCACGTTCATGATCTGTTCCATCGTTGTGGGATGAAGCGAAAAGGCCACGGCGTAGCCGTCCTGATTCACCAGTTTCTCAAGCTCGGCCATCCCCCGGATGCCGCCGATAAATTTGATCCGGTCGTCGGTTCGCGGATCGGCAATGCCCAGAACCGGCGCCAGCAGATGGTCCTGCAATATCGCCGCATCGAGGCTGGCCACCGGATCGTTCGCATCGTAGGCGCCTTCTTTGATTGTGAGGCGGTGCCACGCGCCACCCAGATACATGCCGAAATCATGCAGACGCCGCGGCGATTTTGCGGCAAAATCTTTTGTCACGGCAAAAGAGGCGGAAATTTTTTCCAGAAACTGTCCGACGGACAGTCCACGCAGATCCTTCACGGCGCGGTTATAATCCATGACCTTCAATTGATCATGGGGAAAGAATACGGCCAGTACGCTGTCCGATTCCTGCGCCTGCGCGGGCTTGCGGCGGCGGCGGGCAATCGTGGCGGCGGCGGCGGCACGGTGATGTCCGTCGGCAATATACAGAGCGTCCACCTGATCGAACTCCGACCGGATGGCGTCCATCTGCATCTGATCCGCGACCACCCACGCGGTGTGGACCACACCGTCTTCGGCGGTGAAATCATATTCCGGCCTGCCGGCGGTGATCTTTTCCACGATCCCGTTTAAGCCGGGGCGCGCACGGTAACTGATAAATACGGGGCCGGTCTGCGCGTTGACCTGATCGACGTGGCGGATGCGGTCGTCCTCCTTGTCCTGCCGGGTCAGTTCGTGTTTCTTGATTTTTCCCTCATCGTATTCCGCGGCGCTCATGACACCGACAATGCCCGTCTGCGCCCGGGATCCCATCTTCTGGCGATAGACATAGTAGCAAGGGGACGAATCCTGAATCAGAATCCCCTCTTCCCGCATCCGGGCAAAGTTGCGTTTCGCCGTCTCATAGATCATGGGATCGTCCGGACGCGTGCCGTCCGGCACGTCAATTTCTGATTTTTCCACGTGCATAAAGCTGAGCGGACGGCCCTCCACCGCTTTCTGACCTTCTTCACGCGTCATGACGTCATAAGGAAGCGCCGCCACCTGCGGCGCATATTTCACCTGCGGCCGAACCGCTTTAAAAGGCAATACCAGAGCCATACACTTCTCCTTTTTCAAAATAAAGTTGCGCACGATTTAACACAATGGCATAATCCGGGCAACGTCAAAATGAAATTCAATTCTCAGCCGGAAAGGATGCCCATGAAAAACACACTGGTTTTTATTCACGGTCTGGAGAGCACTTCGCAGGGGAACAAGGCTCTGTACTTTCGCAAGGCCTATCCGAAAATGATCATTGAAGATTACACGGGCGGCTTCGGGGTCCGGATGCAAAAGCTCAAAAGCGTTCTTGCGGGCAAAACCCGCCTGATTCTGGTGGGATCCAGCTACGGAGGCCTGATGGCGGCCCGTTTCGCGCTGGACAACGAAGCTCTGATCAAAAAGCTGATCCTGCTGGCCCCCGCCCTGACCATCGAAGGGTTTGAGCAAGCCGTCCGGCGGAAACTTCAGATTCCGACGGTCCTGTATCACGGAACCCGCGACGATGTCGTCCCCCCGCAAGCCGTCAAAGCCATCGCTGAAAAAACCTTCGCCCGACTGGAGCATCACTTTGTGGAGGACGACCATCCGCTCAACGCCGTTTTCCCGACGCTCCCCTGGCCCGTGCTTTTGGAACAGGGTCCGGCGGCCGAAACCGATTGACAAACACAAACGGATAGATTACAAAAATACCGCGGGCCGGCCCGGTGGGATTCCAAAAACACCTTCAAGAGCGCTGCTCCGAAAAGAGGTTATCATGGCTGACGCAGGGAGCCCCTTCTCCTTTCAAGAATCGTCCGTTTTTCCGTGGTTGAAAACCGCCGCCGATATGTGGCTCAACCTGGCCAAAACCATTCCGCCCAATTCGGACACGACGCTGAAAACGCAAACCGCCGTGCAAAACCGTTTTACGCAGCAGCTCGAAACCAGCCTGAATCTATTCAAATCCTTCTCCCGAATGATGAACGAGCCGGAATCGGCATCGGCCACCGCCAATACAATGAACGCGCTGCCCGAGATTTTTCTGAAGATGGCGGGATCCGGTTTTGATGCGGCCATGCAGATCCAGAACCATCTGATGGGAAAAGCCGCCCGGATCGGCAAGCGCACGGAAGCGTACAACTTCGACAATCTGGATCAGGAAGTCTTCCGGGCGCTCACCGAAGTCTATGAAAAAGAGCTTCGCCAATATCTGAAGATTCCTCCGCTGGGACTGACGCGCTTTTACCAGGAGCGCTTCAACGAGATGCTGGACAAGCATAACCTCTTTGAAACCACGCTGGCGGAATTTCTATCCATCCTGTATCTCCCGATGGAAAAGTCCTTCAACGTGCTTCAGGAAAAGTTCAAACAGCGGACGGAGGAGGGAAACATCCCCCGCGACATGAAGGAAAGCTACGCCATGTGGCTGAAAATCCTGGAAGGCCACTACATGAATCTGTTCAAGTCCAAAGAATACACGGACGCGCTGCACCGGACGCTCAATAAGCTGGAGGATTTCCTCATCGCCAAAGATAAAGCCATGAGCGACTTTCTCCAATTGCTGCCCATCGTCACGCAAAAAGACATGGATGGAATGTACAAGGAATTTCACCTGCTCAAAAAGAGAGTCAAAGCACTGGAGAAAAAAGCCGGCATATCCCCCAACGCCCTGACTCTCGCCAGGTAAAGGCGCCGCCCCTGTCCGGGCGGAAAGAAAAGTTTTCGGAAGGATGGCGTTTTCATGGCTCCCACAAAAATCCCTCTGGATCTGATTCTGGAACGTATGGCCGAGGACGCGGAAAAGGCCCGGCAGCGCGCTTCCCGGGCTTCCGACGTTCTGCTGGGAGAACTCCATTATGAACTCGGTTCGACGCCCCATGACATCGTGTATGAAGAAGACCGCGTCCGCCTCAAGCATTACTTCCGCGACGAAAATGCGGACCACAGGCTGAAGACCCCGCTTCTGGTGGTGTACGCGCTGATCAACCGCGAGACGATGCTGGATCTCCAGCCGGACCGCAGCGTAGTAAAGACCTTTCTGCGGGAAGGAATCGACCTGTATATGGTGGACTGGGGTTATCCCACCGGCAAGGATCGTTTCCTGACCATTGACGATCACGTCAACGGATACATGGACAACATCGTGGATTTCATCCGGCAAAAACACGGGGTTCCCAAAATCAACCTGATGGGCATCTGCATGGGCGGATCGTTCAGCGTCATGTATGCCTCCCTGCATCCGGAAAAAATCAAAAATTTGATCACGACCGTCACGCCGTCGAGCTTCGATACGGACAAAGGCCTTTTGCATGTCTGGATGAAGGACGTGGACACGGACCGGATGATCCGCACCTTCGGTAATATCCCCGGCGACCTGATGAACTTCGGGTTTCTCCTGCTGAACCCCGCCCGTCTGATGATCGACAAATATGTCGGCTTCATGGAAAACATGGACAACAAAGAGTTCGTGGAAAACTTCGTGCGCATGGAGCGCTGGATCTTCGACAGCCCCGACGTCCCCGGAGAAACTTTCCGCCAGTTTGTCGACGACTGCTACAAGAACAATCTGTTGATTCAAAGCAAGATGTTTCTGGGCGGGAAAAGGGTGGATTTAAAAAAACTGACCATGCCGCTTTTAAACTTTTTCGGCGAGTATGACCACCTGGTTCCTCCGGAAGCCTGCAATCAACTGACCGGCGCCGTGGGTAGCAAGGATGCCCAGGACGTCTGCCTGGAAACAGGACACATCGGCATTTATGTCAGTTCCAAATTCCAGAGGCAATTTGCTCCCCGCATCGCGCGATGGCTTAAAGAGCGGGATCAGGAAAATGTCGCCGAGACGCCATCCGCCAAAAGAAAGCCGGACGGCAAACGCGAAGCGCCGCTGAAAAGACCGTCCATCCGGAAAAAACCGGCCGTCCGGAAAACCGGGGCAGGGAAAAAGGCGCCGTCCCTCGCAAAAACCATTCTCCCGACAACGGCCAGAAAAGATAAACTGTCACTCATTCAAAAAATCGCTGAGGCAATCTGAAAGGAAAAAGAAGTATGGCAACGGAAATGAGTTATTTTCGAGCTTTGAGCAAGCTCAGCAGAGAAATGGCCACCGCCGAAGACCAATCCAAAATGCTTCACCTGGTTGTTTCTACAGCAGTCAAAACCCTGAAGGTCAAAGCGGCCGTCATTTTCCGAAGAGACGACGAGACGGAGGATGCCATTTACAACGCGGCCGTGGCGCAGGTCGGGCTGTCCAGGCAATACACGCATGCCGGACCGGCGCACGCAGTCAAAATCAGCCCGCAGCTGCTGAAGGACGGCTACATGTATTTTCGGGACGCCACGACCGATAAACGGCTGGCCAACCGTGAAAAGAAAAAAAAGGAGGGAATCGGCTCCATTCTGTCCGTTCCGGTTATGGACAAAAACAGAATGCTGGGCATCCTGAGCGTCTATACCAAGGAGATCCGCTCGTTCACCAAAGATGAAATCGATTTTCTGTCCATTCTGGCCGAGCAGGGAGGCTCCGCAATCGAAATTGCCCGCCTCGTCCGCAGGCTGCGCAACCAGACACAGATTTTTCTGAAACTGGCCGCCAGTATCTCAGAAAGCCTCGACGTCAAAGACATTCTGCAAGCCCTGACGCAGGATATGGTAGAAGCTCTGGATCTCAAAGCGGCGGCGGTAAGGTTACTGGATGAAGACAAGTACACCCTGAAATCGGTGGCCAGCTTCGGGTTGAGCGGGCAGTATCTCCGGAAAGGCCCCCTCCTGGTGGATAAAAACATCGGCGAAGCACTCAAAGGCAAAACGATCGCGATCGAAGATGTCTTCAAAGACACCGGCATTCAATACAAGAAAGAAAAGAAGGCGGAAGGTATTGCCTCCATGTTGTACGTCCCGATTAAATCCAAGGAAGACGTGATCGGTATTCTCATTGTGTACAGCGGACACAAGCGAAAATTCACCGAAGATGAAATTCAGCTGGTTACCGCTTTGGCTTATCAGGGGGGGCTGGCCATCAACAATGCCTGCATGTATCTGGTGATGCAGGAGGACATCAGGGATTTAAAAGAAAATATTTGGAGCCACAAGTCCTGGTTTTAACGTAAAGAAGGAGACAAAAGGGTGATCACAGGAAAAAGCATTGATCAAATGCAGGTGGGGGACGCGGCGGAATTCGCCAAGACCGTGACGGAAACGGACATTTACCTGTACGCCGGCATTACCGGCGATTTCAATCCGGCGCATGTCAACGAGGCCTACGCCAAAAACACGTTTTTTAAAACCCGCATCGCGCACGGCATGCTCACGGCAGGTTTTATTTCCGCCGTCATCGCCAATCAGCTGCCGGGCCCCGGGACGATTTACCTGAAGCAGGAGTTGAGTTTTCTTGCGCCGGTGCGCATCGGCGACACCATCACGGCGCGCGTTGAAATTCTGGAATTGAACAGCGAAAAAAACCGGGGCCGTCTGAAAACGACCTGCAGCAATCAGGACGGCGTGACTGTGCTGACGGGCGAGGGACTGGTCAGCCCGCCGAAAGCGCCGAAAAGCTGACGCAGGCCCCGCGGGCGCATAAATGAAACCGCCGCCGTGACTCCCGCGGCGGCGGTTGTTTTTCGGCCCCGGTTACTTGGTTGAAAAAAACGCATCGACCTTTTTAAAATTCTCGTCAGCTGCCGCCTTGAATTCCTCCCGGCCCTTCTTGTAGGTTTTCAGCCAGTCCGTGATCAGCTTCTTGCCTTCATCCGGAAAAAACTGCGTCTGCTGCATCATGGTCGAAACCATCTTCTCCGTCTGTTCCTGCATGGCGGCCATGGCGTCGAACGAGGCGTCAAAAGCCTTCTTGTTAAAGTCCACCATCTGTTTTGCGATCTGCTTGGGTTCCATTTTTATTTTCCTCCTTTTTGTGTTTTTTGCATTTGCGACATACCAATGAAAGAGCAACGCCTTTCTAAAAGCCGTTCGGGACAATCAATTACTTTCTCTTTAATATTAATTGATTATGCATTAATTATCCCAAATTCCTTTTTGCCACGAGGCTAATTATAGCCAGCATATTCTATTTGTCAAGAGTAAAATGTTGCGTTGCAAAATATTTTTTTCTTGCAATGCCGGCCGGAATTGAATAGATAAAGCAAGGAGGGCCGCATGGATCAGAACACGCTGAATTTAAAGAAGTACACCAACCGGAGACTTTACGACACAGAAAAAAGCATTTATGTCACACTGGATTACGTAACGGACGCCATCCGCCAGGGAAGACAGATCCGGGTAACGGACGCCAAAACCGGCGAAGATGTTACTCCCGCCATTCTGACACAGATTGTCATGGAGGAGGCGCGCAAAAAAAAGTTCCTGCTCCCCCCTCCCCTGCTGTACCTGATTATCCAGCATGGAGAAAATGTCCTGGCGGATTTTTTCGAAAAATATCTCGAACAGACGATTCGCAATTATCTTTTGTTCCGGGGCATGGCGGATGATCAATTCAAAAAGTGGCTCGATTTCGGTGAAAATTACACCCGGATGAATCCGCAGGATATGGCCGGCCTGTCGCCTTTCAGATCCTTATTGAATCTGTTTCCCGCTTCCGGACAAAAGAATCAGAAGGAGGACAACCCCTGACCAGGAGACTCCTCGCCGATCAACGGGAAACACGGCAGAAAAAGCAACTATTGCCTTGACATTACGCCTTGCATCTCTTAACATGCCGCCAATGTAAAAAGGTGTTCAGTTGCTAGCTATGTACTCGAAAAAAATAGTTATTCGCTACAAGCCGGAGATCGTCGAGCAGCCGGTCATCTATCTTCTGGCCCAAAAGCACAACCTTGTCTTCAATATTCTGAAAGCGAGAATCTACCCGCGCCGCGAAGGCGTGATTGTTTTGGAATTATCCGGGCAAAAAGAGGATTTTGACCGCGGTATCCGTTTCCTGCAGGAAATGGGGCTGCAGGTGGAGGCTCTTTCCAAAAGCGTGTTCCAGAACATCGAAAAATGTGTGCATTGCGGCGCGTGCACCGGATTTTGCCCGACCGGCGCCTTGTCCTTCGAAAAGCAGACGCAAAAGGTCCTGTTTGACCCTGAAAAGTGCAACGGCTGCGAGCTGTGCGTTTCCGCCTGCCCCGTCCGGGCCATGGAAATTAATTTGCTGTAACCCCGCCATTGCAGAAAGGTCATCCATGAACACAGCCCAAAAAGGATTCGACAACGAGAAATATATTACCGAGCAGACCGCGGAAATCCTGCAGCGCGTCGAACGGTTCAACAACAAACTCTATCTGGAATTCGGCGGCAAACTGCTCTACGACTATCACGCGGCCCGTGTGCTGCCCGGCTACGACCCCAATGTGAAAATGCGGCTCATCAAAGAGCTGAAAGAACGGGCGGATATCCTGCTTTGCATCTACGCGGGAGATATTGAGCGGAAAAAAATCCGGGCGGATTTCGGCATCACCTACGATACGGACGCGATGAAACTGATCGACGATCTGCGCGGCTGGGGTATCAACGTGATGGGCGTCGTCATCACCCGGTTTGAAAATCAACCCTCCGCCGTTCTGTTCAAAAACAAGCTGGAGCGCCGGGGGATCCGGGTTTTCACGCATCGTTACACGAAGGGGTACCCGACCAACGTGGACATGATCGTCAGCGACGAAGGGTACGGCATCAACGGTTACATCCCCACCCAAAAACCGCTGGTCATCGTCACGGGGCCGGGCCCCGGCAGCGGAAAGCTGGCCACGTGCCTGTCCCAGCTTTATCACGACTACAAGCAGGGCGTTAAATCCGGCTACGCCAAATTTGAAACCTTCCCCATCTGGAACCTGCCGCTCAAGCATCCGGTCAACGTCGCCTATGAAGCGGCCACCGCCGACATCCGCGATTTTAATCAAATCGATCCCTTTCACCTGGAAGCCTACGGTGAAGCCCAGGTCAATTACAACCGCGACGTGGAAGTTTTTCCCGTGTTGAGGCGGATCCTTGAAAAAATCACCGGCGAGCCGTCTTTTTACAAATCGCCCACGGACATGGGCGTCAACCGGGCCGGATTCGCCATTATCAACGACGGGGTGGCGCAAGAGGCGGCCAAACAGGAAATCATTCGCCGCTACTTCCGGTATCGCTGCGAATACGCCATGGGCTTTTCCGACAAAGAAACGGTTCAGCGCGTGGAATTGTTTCTCAATGACTTTAACCTGAAGCTGGAGGACCGGCTCGTGGTCGTTCCGGCCAGGCAGGCGGCCCAGGAGGCGCTGGAGCTCGAAAAAGGAAACGAGGGCATCTTCTGCGGCGCGGCCATCGAACTCAAAAACGGGTCCATCATCACCGGCAGCAATTCCCCGCTCATGCACGCCGCTTCCAGCCTGATCATCCATGCGATCAAACACCTGGCGGATATTCCTGACAAGATCAAGCTTCTGCCGCACAGCATCACGGATTCCATCGGCAAGCTGAAAACAGAGATCCTCAATGAAAAAAATGTCAGCCTCGACCTGGAAGAGGCGCTCATCGCACTCAGCATCAGCGCTGCGACCAATCCCGCGGCGGAGCTTGCTCTGGAAAAATTAAAGGAGCTGCACAACTGTGAAGTGCATATGACCTATATTCCCACTCCCGGCGACGAGGCGGGTTTGAGACGTATCGGCGTCAATCTGACCAGCGACCCGAATTTTTCAACCAACGATCTTTTTATCACTTAACGGCCGGATGCTTTTCCGGAGAGCTCTTTTTCCTGTCCCCGGGATCGCTGCTCTTCTCTGTTTTTTCCTGCGCTGTTTTCAGCGAGGATTTGATTTCCTCCGGCGCCTTTTTCACCTGATCCGCGATGTCGCTTACGTCCTTCCAGATGCCGCTGACCTTATGCCATATCTGCTCTGAACCGGTGATAAAGGCCTGGGCGTTCTGTTTGATTTTACCGGGCATGGATGCCGGGTCCTTAATCAGGCTTGCGCCGCCGGCCAGCAGGATCACAATGAGCAGCACGACGGCCAGTTTGATGAACTTACATAAGATGAAGTAAAGAATAACAATGACGATAAAAATCGTCAGCAACGTAAAAACCGTCGGATGCGCTGTAAAATAACCAAACAAAGCGTCCAATAGCCAATCCTCCTTTTCGTTCCATGTAAGGGGAATTAGCTCATTTTGACAATAAAATCTATTTTTGTTTGTCTTGACAAGGGACCGGGAGACCCGTAAATAAAATGCCTGTTCAAAAAGGATGAAGGAAACGAAAATGCTGAAAGTCGGCCTCACCACCCTGGGATGCAAGGTCAATCAATGCGATTCCGCGGCGTTGGCGGAAGACCTGCAATCCGCCGGTTTTTCCCTGACGCCGTTTAACACTTTTGCCGACGCCTACGTGATCAACACCTGCACCGTCACCGCATTTGCCGACTTCCAGGCGCGCCAGCTCATCCGCAGGGCGCTCAAAAAAAACCCCCTTGCCCGCGTCATTGTGACCGGCTGCTACGCGCAAACGCAGCCCCGGACGCTGGCCGCCCTCGAAGGCGTCAGCTTCGTGGCGGGCAACGACCGGAAACACAAGATTGCTGATTTGCTCGGCCGGCCGGCCCCCGACTCGCCGCAGATTCTGGTGGGCGATATTTTTCTGCAAACCCGCTTCCCTTCCGCCCCGGCGTCAAAACTGACGGGGCGGACCCGCGCCTTTTTCAAGATTCAGGACGGTTGCGACGCCTGCTGCAGTTATTGCATCGTTCCTTTTGCCCGCGGCCGCAGCCGCAGCCTGCCGCTGCCCGACGTGCTGGACGGCGCACGGAATTTTGTCAATCAGGGCTTCAGGGAAATCGTACTCACCGGCATTCACCTCGGAGACTATGGACGTGATCTGAAGCCCGAAACCAGCCTGATTTGCGCGCTGGAGAGCCTGTTGTCGGGGCACCCGGAAACAAGATTCCGGCTCAGCTCCATCGAGCCCAACGAAATTTCGGATGAGCTTCTGGCGTTGCCGGGACATTACCGGAATCTCTGCCCGCATCTGCACATCCCCCTGCAAAGCGGCGACGACGGCGTCTTAAAGCGTATGAAGCGCCGCTACGACGCGGATTTCTACAGCGATCTGCTCGACCGGGTGAGCCGGACCTGGGATGATGTCGCGATCGGAATCGATGTTCTGGTGGGGTTCCCCGGCGAAGGGGAAAAAGAATTTCGCCGCACGGCGGAGCTGCTGGAAAAGCTTCCCGCCGCTTACCTGCACGTCTTTCCCTATTCGGAACGGCCGGGAACCGCCTCTGTGGAATTGCAGCCCAAGGTTCCGGCAACCATCAGGAAAGAACGGGCGGCCGTCCTGCGCGCGCTGGGCGCAAAAAAGAGAGAGGCCTTCGCGCGGCGCTTCCTGGGGAAGAACCTTCCCGTTCTGGTGGAGCAGGCCCGGGACAAAAATACCGGTCTGGCCAGAGGCCTTTCCCACAATTATCTTCCGGTCCTTCTGGACAAATCCCCCGCTTCTTTAGTAAATAAGTTCGTCAACGTCAGAATCGAACAGATTCGGGACGGCAAATTGACCGGCAGGGTTTTATGAACAGCGACAGAAGACAACAATTGGCGGATCTTCAGGAAAAGCTTTCCTACGCATTTCGCAATCCGGAGCTGCTTTCCACCGCCTTGACGCACCGGTCTTACGTCAATGAAAATCCCCAGTCGGGTGTCACGGACAACGAAAGACTGGAGTTTCTGGGCGACGCGGTCCTGGGGCTTTGCGTCAGCGACCTGCTGATGAAAAAACACGCCGATTTTGACGAAGGCGCCCTGTCCAAAATCCGCTCCGCGCTGGTCAACGAAAAACCCCTGGCGGCTCTGGCGCTGCAGTTGGGCCTGGGAAACTGCCTTCTTCTGGGCCGCGGAGAAGACCATTCCGGAGGCCGCGTCAAGGAATCGCTGCTGGCCAACGCGCTGGAGGCGGTCATCGCCGCCATCTATCTCGATTCAAGCTTCAGTAAAGCCAAAACGCTGATCAAGCGGCTGATGAAGCCCCTGATGGAGGACGAAGCGATCACGGCGCAAAGCATGGATTACAAAACAGCCCTGCAGGAGCTTTGTCAAAAAAAGTACAAAGCCCAGCCGCTCTACACCCTGCTTGCCGAAAGCGGTCCCGATCACGAAAAAATCTTTGAAGTGGAAGTCGTCATCGGGGAGGATGTCCGGCAAATCGGCCGCGGAAAAAGCAAAAAAGAAGCGCAGAAGCAGGCGGCGCAAAAGGCCTGGGAAAGTCTGCATCGTGAAAACGGCATCTGAATCTTCCGGAGCAGGGAAACCCCTGATTATCCCCATCTTCATCATGAACCGCGGCTGCCCGCAGCGCTGTGTTTTCTGTAATGAAAAAGTGGCCGCCGGAAATTTCTCTCCGAAAATCACCCGGGAATTTTTTGACGCCGAAGTCGCTTCTTATCTTCGCTGGAGCAGGGATAAAACGCGCAGCGCGGAGATCGCCTTTTACGGGGGCAGCTTTACCGGGCTTCCCGAAAAGGAGCAGGAAGAGCTTTTGGCCTGGGGCCGGGACTATATTCGCAAAGGTCAGGTCACCTCCATTCGCATTTCCACCAGACCGGATACGATTGACGAAGATCAACTTACATTTCTGCGCGCGGGCGGCGTCCGGACGATTGAAATCGGCGCTCAGTCCTTCAACGACCAGGTTCTCCGCGACGCGAACCGCGGACATGACGCGCAGGCAATCGTGAGAGCCATGCAATGTATCCGGTCGCATGGATTGAAAAGCGGCCTGCATCTGATGGTCGGCCTGCCCGGCGACACGAAAGAAAACTTTTTGCAAACCCTGGACCGCACGGTGGAGCTTCGACCGGATACCGCGCGCATCCACCCGGTTGTGGTATTTCAGGATACGGCCCTCGCCGAGGAATTCCGGGCGGGCCGTTATCGGCCCCTGTCCCTGGAAGAAGCCGTGGACTGGTGCCGACTGGCCTGGGAAACGCTCGCGCCGGCGGGCATTTCCATCATTCGCTTCGGCCTGCAACTAACGCCGCAAATGAAGAAAGAAGGCGCCGTGCTGGCCGGTCCGCTGCACCCTTCTTTCGGCAGTCTGGTCTATTCGGCTGTTTTTTATTCCACGGTCAGGAAACTGCTCGGCGATATTCCGGAAACGGCGAGGACCTTGCGGTTTACCATCGCGGAGAGCAACCAGTCCCATTTTCGCGGCTATGGCGGTAAAAATATCCTGGCCATAAAAAACCTTTGCCCCAATGCGCAAATCATTATAGAGTGCCTTCGGAAAAGATCCCCGGGGCTTGTATCGCTGGAGACAGAAACGGGAAAACGCGCCTCCATCGGAATTCCGGGCATCTTCTGACAAGAGGGGAAAATCTGCGTGTTCAAGTCCGGCTTTATCTCCATATTGGGACGCCCGAATGTGGGCAAATCCACGTTTTTCAACGCCGTGATCGGCGACAAAATCTCGATTGTCGCCGATAAGCCGCAGACGACGCGCAACCGCATTTCGGGCATTCTGAACTTCCCCGACGCACAGCTGATTTTCCTGGACACGCCGGGCATGCACAATCCCAAAACACCGCTGAACCGGGCCATGGTCAAGGCAGCCCGCGATACTATCGGCGACACCGATCTGATCCTCATGATGGTGGAAGCCGGCAAACCCGTCGGGGCGCAGGATCTCTTTCTCATCGAAGCCCTGGCCGGGGTTCAGGAGCCTGTATTTCTGGCCATCAATAAAACAGACCGGATGGAAAAATCTCTTCTGCTGCCTCTGATGGATCAGTGCCGCAGGCTTTACGACTTTGCCGGCATCTTCCCCATCAGCGCGCGAACGGGAAACGGCCTCGAGGGACTGATCCGCGGCATGAAAGAGGCACTGCCGGACGGCCCCCGGCTTTTTCCGGACGACATCGCGACGGAAGCCACCGAGCGGTTTATCGCGGGGGAGTTCATCCGCGAACAGATTGTGCGTTTGACGAGTCAGGAAATCCCCTATGCGTCGGCCGTCGAAATCGACGCGTTCAAGGAAGACGAAAGCAAAAATCTGATCCGCATCAGCGCGACGATCATGGTGGAAAAAGAATCACAAAAAGCCATCATGATCGGCAAAAAAGGTGCCATGCTCAAAAAAATCGGGACGCAGGCGCGGACGGCCATGGAAAATCTTTTCGGCGCGAAAGTTTTTCTGGAATTGTTTGTCCGCGTCAAAAAAGACTGGACCCGTTCGGACAAAATGCTGCGCGAGCTGGGACTGATGAAATAGAGAATCGAAATGCAGGCAAAACCCGTCATCGCCATTGTCGGCCGGCCCAATGTGGGCAAATCGACGCTTTTCAACCGCATCGCGGGAAAGCAAAAAGCCATCGTCATCGATGAGCCGGGCGCGACGCGCGACCGCAATTACATGGACTGCGTCTGGCACGACAAAGCCTTCACGCTGATTGACACGGGCGGATTCGAGCCGGCCTCGGAGGAGCGGATTCTGGTGCAAATGCGCGAGCAGACCAATCTGGCCATTGAGGAGGCGGATGTCATCATTTTTCTGATGGACGGCCGGGACGGCCTGACGCCCTCGGATACGGAAATTGCGCGGCAGCTGCGCGGGCGGGGGAAAAAAGTATTTTACGCCGCCAACAAAGTGGACGGCGCGCGTCATGAAGAACTGCTGACGGAATTTTATCGTCTGGGCATTGACGAGCTTTATTCCATCTCCGCCCGGCACGGACCGGGCGTGGATGAAATGCTGGCTGCGCTGACCGACGACTTTCCCGAAGCCGCCGAAAGCAAAGAAGATGAGGCACAACCTATTGCCGTGGCGATTGTCGGCAAACCCAACGTCGGCAAGTCCTCCCTGGTGAATCTGATTTCCGGCCGGCAAAGAAGCATTGCCAATCCCATACCCGGCACAACACGGGACGCCATTGACACCACCATCAAAGTCCACGGCCAATCCTATCTGCTGATCGACACGGCGGGCATCCGCCGGAAAAACAAGATCAGCCTGACGCTGGAAAAATACAGCGTCATCCAGGCGCTCAAATCCATCAACCGTTGCGAGATCGCGCTGGTACTGATTGACGCGGAAGAAGGCATGACGGAGCAGGACGCCAAAATAGCGGGGCTGGCCTACGAGCGGGGCAAGGCCTGTGTGATCGTGGTCAACAAATGGGACAAAATTGCAAAAGACAACGCCACGGTCGGGAAATATGTCGAGGAAATTCACGACAAAATCAAGTTCATGGATTTTGCGCCCATTGTGTTCATTTCCGCCGTGACCGGCCAGCGGGCGCCGAAGATCTTTGACCTCATCAACGAGGTTTACGGCCAGTATTCAAAACGGGTGGACACCTCACCGCTGAACGACCTGATGGAAAGATCCATTCGGAAAAACCCGATGCCGCGCTTTCAAAACAAAACCATGAGCATCTCCTACGCGACGCAAACCGGCGTGAGACCGCCCACGTTCGTCCTTTTCGTTTCGCACGCCAAGGGCGTTCACTTTTCCTACGAGCGTTACCTGATGAACGCCATCCGCTCCGGGTTCGGCTTCGACAAAGTCCCGATCAGGCTGATCTTCCGCAAAAAGCGGTAAAGGCTCCCTTTCCCCTCCTGTGGACCGGCTTTTACACCTGATCCTGCTTTTTCAGAACCTCCGGCAGCACCGTTGCCCGCAGTTTCTTCTTATCGAACTTGCCCACGCTGGTCTTGGGCAGCTCCGGCAGGAAAACAATTTCCTCGGGAATCCACCATTTGGCAACCTTGTCTTTCAGATAAGCCTGAATATCTTCCCTGGTAACGGTGTTTGCCGATTCCGGCCGGAGCACCACGCAGGCCAGCGGCCTTTCCTGCCACTTGGCATCCGGCAGGCTGATGACCGCCGCTTCCAGCACGCCGGAGAATTCCATGATGGCGTTTTCCAGATCGATGGAGGAAATCCATTCGCCGGCGCTCTTGATGAGATCCTTCGTCCGGTCCACAAGGGTAATATAGCCTTCGGGATTTATGGTTCCGATGTCCCCGGTGTGAAACCAGCCGTCTTTAAAAATGATGGCGCTCTGTTGCGGATTTTTGTAATATTCACCGGCGATCCACGGTCCGCGCACCAGAATTTCACCCATGTCCCTGCCGTCCATGCGAGCTTCTTTGCCCGTTTCCAGGCTGATCAGTTTGACATCGAGCATCGGCACCGGCATTCCCGCCGTTGTCCGGATGTCAATCTTTTCATCCGCGCTCAGTGTTTGCATGTAACTTTTGGGGATCGACAGGGTAACGACCGGGGACGTTTCCGTGGCGCCGTAGCCCTGGGACAGAATGACGCCGTATTTCTTTTCGAAAGATTCGATGAGATACCTCGGCAGCGCCGATCCGCCGGAGAAAAAATTTATGACGGAAGAAAAGTCATGCGCGCCGCCCTGTTCCAGATAATTGTGCAGCATGATCCAGATCGTCGGCACGCCGCAGGAAAAGGTGACCTTCTCTTCGGTGATGGTCCGGCAGAGCGCCGCCATGTCCAGAATCTGCCTTCCCGGCAGCACCTGTTTCATTCCGCACAGGGTGCAGACAAAAGGCACTCCCCAGGCGTTGGCGTGAAACATCGGAACAATATGGAGCGCACAGTCTTTTTCCCGGATGCCCATGACCAGACCCGTGGTCAAAGAGTGTGTCACCAGACCGCGATGGCTGTAAACAACGCCCTTGGGATCGCCCGTCGTAGCCGAAGTGTAACAGATGAGGCAGGGGTCGTTTTCATCGCGGTCCATCGGAAAATCATAGTCCTCCGGATAATCCTTGATCCAATCGTCATACAGGACAACCGGCGAAAGCGTGGTCTGAGGCATGACGCCGGATTGAGACAGAATGACATAAAGCTCAACGGTTTTGAGCTGATCCTTAAACGGCTCGATGAGAAAATAGACATCCTCGTCGATAAACAGGATGCGGTCCTGGGCATGATTGATGATATAAACCAGATGTTCAACGGACAGCCGGATGTTGAGCGTGTGCAAAACGGCGCCCATGCAGGGAACGCCGAAGTAAAGCTCCAGATGACGATGATTGTTCAGAGAGAAGGAGGCCACCCGGTCCCCCTTTTGGATGCCGAAGGCGGAGAGGGCGCCCGCCAGTTGACTGGTGCGCCTGTACCAGTCGGCATACGTGTAACGGAACGTGCCGGTTGTGTAAACGGAGACAATCTCCTTGCTCGGATAATATCTGGCCGCGTGCTGCATGAAATTCGTGAGCAACAAAGGATAATCCATCATGACGTTGACCTCCCGGCTCCGGTTTAGAGCGCCAAAAAAAGTTAACGATCTGAATCTTTAACGAAACGTTCGCCTGCCCCGGCACACAAACATAAGACTCTGTTTCTGCCCGAAAGCAGGATCTTCATGGCCGGTTTATGACAGCGCATCTGATTGGAGGATTTGTCTTTCCATACGCCCATTATTAATTTCTTGACGCTCCTTATCCGCCTGATCCATCAAAAAGTCAAGAGAGGTTTATTTCCCCAGCAGCCGTTTTTTCTTCCAGGGACCCTTCCGGTAGTACAGCCAGTTGAGGACGACGGCCAGCGCGCTGCTTGCCAGCATGGCCATCCAGATGCCGTTGTGCTGAAATCCGCCGGGACCGGCCAGACCATAAGCCAGAGGAATGCGGATCATAAACATGGCAATGAAGGAAAGCGTCAGCAGGGCCATCGTGTCGCCCGCGCTGCGCAGCACACCCTGGATGGCAAAAATGACGCCAAAGCAGGGAAAGATAAAGGCGAGCCACCGGTAATACCCCCGGACGTACTGCTTCACCAGGGCGCTTTCCGCGGAGGCTTTGAGAAAGATGCCGCCGATCTGCTCGGGAAAAGCCAGCAAAACGGTCGTGCAGACAAGCCCGACGAGCAGGCCGAAACATACGGAGATCTTCGTCGTTTGAAAAACGCGTTCCAGTTTCCCCGCGCCCAGATTCTGTCCTGAAATGGTGGTTGCGGCGATCCCGATCGAAATAAAGGGAATCGTCATCAGCATGTCCACCTGCATACCGATGCCGAAGGCCGCGGTCACGGCCGTCCCGTAGCGGTTGACCAGGGACACGATGACGACGCCGGCCAGCGACACCACGATCATCTGCAGCGACGCAGGCACGCCGATGACAAAAACTTCGCGAATAATGTTCCAGTCCAGAGAGTAATCCCATTGGCGCACGTTGATGTACGGGTTGAACCTGAGCAGGTAAACGTAACCCATCACACAGGTCAACACGGCCGCCACCCCCGAGCCCCAGGCGGCACCGGCCACGCCGAGCGGCGGCAAAGGGCCGATGCCGCGGATGAACAGCGGGACCAGAACAATGTTCAAAACGGCAAGCATCAGGAGAATTTTCACGACGGTGGTGGCGTCGCCCAGTCCGCGCAGCATTCCGTTCATCCAGTTGACATAGAAATGAAAAACCATCATCGCCATCATGATCGTCAGATAGGAAAGGGCCATGTCATAAATTTCCGCGGGCGCATGCACCCATTGCAGCAGCTGATGACGGAACAAAAGACCGAGAAGAGAAATCAACAGGCAGAACAGAATGGAAGAGAAAAAGGAATTGGATAAAATTTTCCGGAGCATCGCATGGTCCCTGCGTCCGAAGGCCTGGGCAATGAGAACATTGGTGGCCATACCCAGACCGATCAGAAACGCGGGCATCAGCATGATGATCGGCAGGCAGGCGGCAACGGCGGCCACGGCCTTGTGCCCGAGGAGCCTGCCCACCCAGATCAGATTAATGATACCGTAGGCGGACATGAGCACGTTGCCCAGCATGATCGGCATGGTGAAATCGATGACCTGTCTGGCAATCCTGCCTTCCGTGAAATCCCGCATGGGTCCTTGTCAATTCTTCTCGTCGGGCCAGGAATACACAGGCGGACGGTGTTGAAAAACCGCACCGTCCGGCATGACCTCCACATACCGGCCGTCCTGATACATCATTTTCGTCCGCGTAGCCACGACGCGTTTTTTCTTCGCGCACCGGAGCGCTTCTTCGACCGTCCGGAAGCAACTCAGCTCCTCAAGCGTCATGATCTGGGGCAAAACCATTCCGATTTTGTCCGCCTTGTATTGCAAAAGAGCCTCCGAAGGCCGGATCCAGACGTGGCTGGTCAGCTCCACTCCGTCGTGGGACACGGATTGTCCGGCCGGAAGCGCCGCCATGAAAAAGCGCACGTCATAGCGCCGGGGAAGCGGTTCCGGCGTGATCCAGTGCGAAAAGTAGTAAAGGTCTTCGCTGAAGAGAACCAGTTTTTCCGTCTCCAGAATGGAGGAAAAGGTTGTTTCCTTTTTGACAAGCGACTGCCGGTAGCGTTCGAACCTGTTTCTTTCCTCCTGTGTCGTCATGGCCGGGAGAGAACCGTCCTCTCTCCGGGCCAAAAGCAGCCCCGCTTCTTCAAAGGTCTCGCGAACAGCGGCCACCCATACGCCCAGCGCCTTTTCAGCCTGCGCTATATCCGCAAGGAGCGAGGCGGCCTTTTGCCTGTCCAGCCCCCGGACAAAGCGCTCCATGCCCGGTTCGTAATCTTCATCGTCAACAACGCCCCCGGGATACACGTAATAGCCGGGCACAAAGCTGCTTTTGCGATTGCGGAGCAGCAAAAGCGCCTCGATGCCTTCCGCACCTTCGCCGGAACAGGGCCTCAAAAGCATCACTGTCGCGGCATCCACGGGAATTACGTTCATACCGGATCATCCTCCACTTTGAACTGGCGATGGCAGGGGCCTGTTCGGGCGGCTTTTTCGCGGGGCCCGCGCTCAATCCATCCAGAAGACAAATTCATCGAGAGTTGCCCTTTCCCGTTCGAATTGATTCAGCGGAAAAGACTGGTCCGGGTAGCCCATCGCGATTCCGACGATGATTTTTTTGTCGTCGGGAACGGCCGCGATTTTTCGAATTTCGGCGGGGAAACGGGCGGCGGCGGCCAAAAGACAGGTGCCCAAGCCCCTGTCGTGGGCCGTAAGACAGATGGACTGGGCAATAAGGCCGATGTCCAGCATCTGATATTCAACCAGATTGTCGCGCGAAATGCAGGCCAGAATCAGACAGGGAGCGTCAAAGGCGGACACCATGCCCGCGTAATATTTTTCTCGCCCCGCCTTGTCGTCCCTCGCGATTCCCTGCGCGCTTAAAACGACTTTGCCCGTCTGACTGTAGCGCGCTTTCATGGCGTCGGGCCACTTCTCCAGCATGGGAACATCCGATGCGATGGGCGCGCCGGCCATACTCTGCAGCAGATTCATTTCCTTGAATTTCTGCAGCGTTTTGCCCGTCAGCACATACAAAAACCAGGGCTGGGTATTCCCCCAGGAAGGCGACCAGCGGGCCGTCTCCAGAATATCAGTAATGATTTCCTTCGGAATGTCCCGAGGCTCAAACTTGCGAATGCTTCTTCTTCCCCGAATGGCGGCAGTCAGTTCCATGGCAACCTCCTTGTGTGATATGCCGTTCCATACAACATCCCGCGAAATAAGGAAAGCCGGGATGTCCTTTTTCTTCCATTGGGCCGGTCAGCCCATCAGCCCCTCGTCCAGAAAACTAAAATACGCGCCGTCGCCGATGATGATGTGGTCCAGCACTTTTACGCCCATCAGCTTTCCCGCGGCGCACAGCTCTCCCGTAAATTTTTTGTCCTCCGGACTGGGCGACAGGTTCGCGCTGGGATGATTGTGGACACAGATGATGGCGGCCGCAAAGTTTTGCAGGGCGTCGTGAATGATTTCCCGCACGATGGGCATGGCCTGGTTGACCGTGCCCTGGGCGGCATTGCGGATGACGATCAGGCGATGATTGCTGTTGAGGTAGGCAACTTTGAACACCTCCGTCTTGAGATCGCGCATCTGCGGCATGACGATTTCCACCACATCCCTGGCGGAGCTGATCTTGCGCTGCCCGGGGCGGACTTCGACTTCACGAAAACGGCGGCCGATCTCGAGGGCGGCATGAATCTGGGCGATTTTGGCCGGCCCCAGCCCCTTGAACGTCTGCCAATCGCGGACGTCCGTCTGGATCATGTTCCGGAAGGTTCCGAATTGATCCAGAATCTTTCGCGCCAGATCGATCGCGCTTTGCCCCTGCGCGCCGGTCCGCAGCAGAATGGCCAGAAGCTCGGAATTACTCAGCGCAGCAGCGCCTTTGCTGAACAGCTTTTCCCTGGGCCGGTCGTCTTCCGGCCAGTCTTTGATCCCCGAGGATTGAAGTTTTTCAGTCATGATCCGCTTTCCCTTCCTTTCTGTGAGTAGAGAAGCACAAGGTCATCACCATCATCGATTCCACTTTTGCCACGCCGTTCAACCAGCGGCCGCTTGATTACGGCATCGATCTGGTGATCCACAGCGCGACAAAATACCTTGCCGGCCATAACGACATTCTGGCGGGTGTGCTC
>JAAZHX010000219.1 GCA_012510495.1 Smithella sp. | reverse complement strand
ATGTAGTCCTGTACGGGGAAATCGAGGGCCATCACAACAGGAAGGGTCTTTGAACTCTGCGGAGCCAGGGTAAAGGTCAGACTGATCGCCGCGCCGTAGTCGCTGCGCAGGACCGGTTTGCGTTTTTCATAAAAGGTTCCGTCTGCGTTCACAAGAAGATCGCCCTTATACTTGTTCAGGCAGAAATAGGGCTGAACATCCACAGAAACGCCTTCCATTTCAGGAACGGCCAGAGCCATCCTGTTAATCGTTTGCGTGCTTGCCATAATGACACCGCGCATACCCGCTGTTTTCAGCTCTTCGTGCTTTTGTCCGCTGACTGCGGCGGTGCAAATATAAACGCTATCCTGATCCGTGGGTTTGACTTCCTTTTCCTGCAGATTGATCAGCGATGGACGGGGAACAACAATCGTAATCTCCTGCGGCTCATTCGTCGTGTTTTCCACAACGAATTCCTCCGCACACAGGGGTGTCACGGTATCATCATTACCGGAAAGCAGAGGGGAAATGAATCTCCGGACAACCTTCACAGTGTCCAGCTCATAGGCAATCTCCAGTGAAGGCGTAGCGATGGTCATCGAGACATTTTCTACGGGCACCGGTTCATGATAATAATTTTTAACGGCGGGAATATCATCCGGAAGTTCTGTCTCACCCGGCTGTTTTTGGGTCAAGAGTGTACATTCGTCGTCAACCCGAATATAGGGTGCCGATCCGAACTGAATGGCCTTCTGATTGGTCATAATCAGCCGTCCAGCATCGTTGAAGCGATTATACAGGCCGTACGGTGAAATGCCGATAGAACAGGTCGGCGCACCTTGAATCGCTACGGTTTGAGGAAAGTCCAGGCACTTTGACATGCCCTGAAAGTGCACCGTCATTTTGTTCTTTTCGTAAATTTCGGCAATCTGGACACCGCTGATTGTGTAAATATCCCGTATATCAAATGGTTTGGATTGAGACATGTCACTTCTCCTATTAGTGATTATTATTCATGAATCGTTGTTTCCTGCATCCGTCTGATGAATCCAGACAGGGCGCCATGCTGACATTCACGCCCGCATGGCACCCTGAAGACAATCGCGTTATCTATCAAATGGGATATATCCCGTTTTCTGTTTTCGAGCTGTTTAACAACTTAGCACTTACCTCCCCATACATTGACCTTGTCTTTCTTGCCTTTGGGCTTTTGCGGAACGACGACTTCGGGCTCTTCCGGGAGGCCCTTTTCAGCGCTCAAATCAATGGGCATCTTGGTCGTGGGACACGCTTTAATCGTACCGAACAGCAAATCTGCAGACAGGCGGATTGAATCAGGTGTTCCGGAGAAGTTGCAGATGACTGCGTCGGCCTCGGTGGTCGTACCCTTCCGGTAGGGGAAGTTCGTCACGACAACCACGTCTTTACCCATCGCCTTCAGTGCTTTCACCAGACGCCGATTGTTGCCCTTCTTTTCAATGCGGGCATAGTAGTTGGTCATAACGACCAGATCGGCCTCTTTCGCCAGATTCAGTGCTTCCTCAATTTCATCCTCGTCAGCATAGAATGCGGTATCATCCAGAATGAGGTTGGTGGAATGTTTGGTCATCTGCTCACAGAACACATGGCTATGGCTGTAAAGATCCTTACCAAGGAACTCGTAGGGAATGCATTGTTCGATGACCAGGATTTTCTTATCCTTGCTCAGCGGCAGCAGGTTCTTATCATCACGAACGACCAGTTGTGCCTTATGCGCAACTTCCACGGAGAAATTGATGTTTTCTTTGCTTCTGACAATGGCTGTGGTTTCCTGAGGATCCATCTTGCCGGCTTTTTCGAACAGGCCTTGATCATACTTCAAGCACAGCAGGCGTCGGACCGCATCATCCACACGCGATTCCGAAAGATCCCCGTTCTCGACGGCGCGCTTGATACCGAACAGGCACTGTGAACGGGACTCGTCATCCGCTTTGAGCAGAATGGTAT
>JAAZHX010000299.1 GCA_012510495.1 Smithella sp. | reverse complement strand
ATATTATTGACTATACCGAGCGACGGCGAGACGTCTTGACCCGTAATATTTTCGATTTTCGTCAGGCCAACTATTGCCCGCAGGACCTGCCCGAATCGGAATTTGCCCTGCGTATGACCGAGGCAATCTCCGAACATGTGCATTCGGAGCGACTGTTGTTTTGCGACAGCGACCATGTCCGATTTCACTGCGGCGGCGATTTTGAAATCGAACCGGTGCCCGACAGCGCCGCCAGAGATCTGATGCACAACAGCATCAGCGATTATTTAAAATTACAGATACAAAAGCTCTCTGAAAACTTAATGAATAACCGCATCGCCGCTGAATTGCTGCGTCATCAGCAACAGCGCCTATCGGTGTATCCCTGCAGCAACGCAGAAAATAATTAGAATCGCTCCGTTTGCCGCTTGCAGTCCTCGTATGCAAACGGTATAAGGATGTATTCTGATTTTGGTCTGCTCCCTGGGACGACCGGCATCAAATCTGCGTTCGGCCCGGACAGATAACGTAAACAACATTTTGTAAAATGGTAGTTTCAGCCGGGACGAAAAAAATGCAGCATTCGGCATTTGACAACCCTGACCGACGAGGGACAACGGTGCTGGCGATCACCAGCGGTAAAGGCGGTGTAGGTAAAACCAACATCGCGGCCAACCTTTCGATTTGTCTGGCCGACGAACACCGACGCGTGTTGCTGATGGATGCCGATCTGGGACTGGGCAATCTGGATGTGATCTTGAATATCCAAAGCCGATACAATTTATCGCATGTTGTGTCCGGTCGTCGTCATCTCGAAGAGATCGTACATCTCGGCCCGTCGGGCGTCGAAGTGATCTGCGGCGGTTCCGGCATCGAGTTACTGGCCAACCTCAACACGTTTCAGCGTCAGCGCCTGATTGACGAGTTGGACACGCTGCACGACCGGTCGGATTTCCTGGTAATCGACACAGGTGCCGGCATTCAGTCCAGCGTCGTGGGGTTCTGCTTGGCGTCGAATGAGACGCTGGTCGTTACGACGCCTGAGCCGACGGCCATGACAGACGCCTACGCGATGATCAAGGTACTGGCGGCCAACGGCTACGCCGGACGCATCAGCCTTCTGGTCAATATGGCACGATCGGTCGGCGAGGGACGAACAGTTTATCGTCAGATTTCAGATGTAGCAAGCCGATTTTTAGACACACCTGTTTATGAGGCTGGTGTATTGTACAGAGATGAGGCGGTCGTCAACGCAGTAAGGCAACGGACGCCTGTGCTGAAGGCCTATCCAAAATCGCCGTTTTCGACCGCGATGAATGAAATCGGCCGGCGATTGACGCAGGCATCTTATCAGAATGCCCGTTCAGACGGTTTTTTTCGTAAAGTTGTGAACTGGTTTTTCTAAAGTCGCCTGCCGAACAGGCCGAAGAGAACCTGCTGATAATCATTTTTGTTGGTGGGTTAACAATGGCACAGTCTGGAATAACAAGACGTAATTTTTTATCGGGAAATAAAGCCGTACGGAAAACATGGAGGTTTGAAGTATGAAAGCTCCCCATATACAAATCGAACAGGTCTGGAAGGAGTTTTTTCAGACGCGATCAGAGTCCTGCCGCAATGCGCTGATGGTAAATTATCTTCAGAGCGTCAAATATACGGCCGAGAGGATATGGGTCAAGCTTCCGGACAAAGTTGACCTTGATGACCTCATTCAGGCGGGCATTTTTGGGTTGATGGACGCAATTGACGCCTTCGACCCCGAACGCGGCGTCAAATTTGAAACGTATTGTGCGCCGCGCATTCGGGGCAGCATTCTGGATGAGCTGCGAAGCATGGACTGGGTGCCGCGACTGGTGAGGGCACGGGCGCATCAGCTTGATCGTGCGAGGGCGACGCTGGAGGCACAACTGGGCCGAATGCCGACGGAACAGGAACTGGCAACTGAAATGGAACTGGACAAAGTGGAGTTCCATCGGCTTCAACGGGATGCCAGTGCCATCGGCCTCATTTCATTGAACAACAATTTTAATGACAACGACGGCGAAAAGGAGATTCGAGAAATCGACATTCTCGAAGATCAGCGAAGTCAAAACCCCGTTACCGAAGCCCAAAAGCGGGACTTGAAGAATCTGCTGAGCAAAGGCCTCACCCGTGCGGAAAAATTGATTCTTTT
>JAAZHX010000071.1 GCA_012510495.1 Smithella sp. | reverse complement strand
TCGGGCCGCCGCCGCCGTCGCCGTCGCCGCCCGCAGTTCGGCGGCTCGCTCCGTCGCGGTTAAAGCGCGTGTCGCCGCGGCCGTCGGGACCGCCGCCGCGGGTTGAGCGCCGACCGTAATGGTGACACCCTGAATTTGCATCGAGAGCGCCTTGATCTTCGGAACCAGTTCTTCCGCTTCCATGTATTTTAACTGCCGAAACTGAAAATCCTTGGGTTCCCCTTCAACGTCGATCATCGCAATCAGATCGCGAATCCGTTCCATCCGAAAGGCGTAATCCGTCACGATCAGCGTTTTCGTCTCGTTAATCACATTAAAACCCGTTCCCAGACGCATCTGCGTCAACAGGGTTTGGGCAGTGGCGGGGGCAACATTGTTCAGTTTAAAGACGCTGCTGACCATGATGTCGCCCGGCCGAATAGCCTCGTCCGGACTACGCAGCACCGGATCGACGTTTGCGATTTCCGCCTGGCGGACAATCGTCACCAAGCTGTCGCGCCGCGTCATCACAAACCCGCGAAACCGCAAGACAGACTCCAGCAGCGCATACAGGTCGCCGACTTTGATCTTGCCGTCGTGAATGCTCAGATTCACCCTGCCGGGGGCACCGGCGAAGATTGCCTTATCGTACATGTAATTCAGGCCAAGCTGTTTGCCCACCAGTTCCAGCAGTTTTTCAATTTCCACTTCTTCCGGCAGCGTAATCGTTACCTCAAGCTCTTTTACCGCCTGTTCGGCGGGCAGCGAAGGACCAGTGACAATGCGGGTGGGTTCGTCCGACGGCTGCATCGTTTCGTGTTCGCCCTCGGTCATCGCCGCAGAGTCTTCTTCTGCGGAGGGCGTCGTCTGTGGTCCTTGCTGATCTTCGGAGCCAAGCAGTCTTTCCAACGCCGCACGCAGAATCGCATCGTCCGCATCGGGTTCGTCGGCCGTCTCCGCTGCTTCAGTCGGTTGCTGAATTTCAGGCTGAGACAAGACGACAGGATCTTCGGGTTCGGCTTCAGTTACGGGCTGTGGCGGCGTGTCGGTCAGCATTTGCTCCGGATGTTCTTCAATCGCGTTCGGTGCGGTGACCGGCTCATTCGTCTCAGTGCCGAAAAGCTGGGCTGCTATATCCGCCAATGAAGACTGTGGTTCGGGTTGTTCGGTGGGCATCGTTTGCGGCAGGGCGGGATCGGGAGCCGGTGACGGGATTTGCTCTTGTTTCGGCGATTTTTCCGCTTTCCAGGCCTCAATCACCGTTTCAATTTGCTCCAGCGCATCGGGTGTTCCAATGGCGATCAGGGTACCCTCAAACTCGTCGATAATGGTTGGGTTCGGGACCCCCGCCGGCGGCCCTTCGGTCAGCGTGCCGATCGTCAACATCCTCAACCGTACCGCCAGTTCTTCGGGTTTGGGCAGGGGCACATCCTCGGAGAGTGCCATTAATGGACGGATTTCAACAGGTGTTTCACGATCAGCGGTCGTTATCACCGATGTCGCCCTGGCCAGATCCAGTGAGCGGGTGCTGGTC
>JAAZHX010000092.1 GCA_012510495.1 Smithella sp. | reverse complement strand
GCGTGAATGGGTCTATCGCTGAGTAGTCAATCTCTGAGGCCACAAGAAACGTGACGACGAACAGCACTGCCATGACAAGCACCGATCTCTTTAACATACGAACTCCTTTTAAAGCGTTTATATGTTAGACGGAGATTCCAAGACTGGGTGCCGACTTTTGGGGGTTTATTTTAGGGTGTGGTGAATTTAGACCGAAATTGCTGCCCTGGCCGTTCGTGAAATTATGTTCGAGTGGCTTCATGATGAGCTTGAACAAAGATCCTGCAAAGGAATCACTATAATAGTGGAGTATATGCCGGAGAACAACGTCGCCAACAGCAATCGGTCTAGGTAGCGTCTCAAAGGTTGGTGTAAAATAGGTAACGGCAGATGAAGAAAAAGGTTGAGCCAGATCCCGCTCTTTGTTTTGATGGTTTTGACAAAACTAACAGACAAGGAGACGATCATGACTCAACCGAAGCGAAAGAAAGATGAACAGGCGGAATTGGTCAAGTTATTTCGGTCGATAATACCGGGAGATTTTGTAAAAGTGCTTGAAAACAGCATCCAGAGGATCATTGAAACTGAGCTCAGTACAATCCTGGGAGCGGAGCCTTATCAGCGCGTGGAGGGCAGAACCAACTACCGCAACGGCTATCGAGCTCGTAAGGAACCTCTCAGCACAGGTTTAGGCCCCATCAACCTAAGTATCCCGAAGCTAAGGAACGGCAGCTTCTATCCCTCGATCCTGGAGCAATATCAGAGGGTGGACCGGGCCTTGATCAGCATCATCAGCGAGGCCTATATTGCCGGTGTCTCGACCCGCAGGATGAATCAGTTGTTTGTTGATCTGGGCCTTTCCAACATAGACCGCAGTTTGGTAAGCCGATGCGCGAAGCAGATCGACGCGGAAGTTGAGCTTTGGAGGAACAGGGATTTGGACAGACGGTATGCCTATATCTGGCTTGACGCGATCTACACCAAGATCCGGACGGAGAAGGGTGTGCGGCCGACAGCGGTATTGATTGCCATTGGCCTGAAGGAAGATGGCCATCGCGATGTTTTGGGTCTTCGCTTGGGGAACCGTGAAAGTTACTATAACTGGAAGGACTTTCTGCAAAGCCTCAAAGAGCGCGGCTTGGAGCGCAGCGAGCTCTGGATCAGCGACGAGCATGACGGCCTGATCAAGTCGATAGAAGAGTGTTTTCCGGGCCAGCTCAGGCAACGTTGCATCGTCCACTGGATGCGCAATGCCCAGAGCAAGGTGTCCAAGACCGATCTAATCTGGTTGTTGCCGCTCCTGAAAGACCTGGTGGGTTCGAGAACGAGGGAATCGTTTGAACTTGCCTGGAGGCACCTGTGCGGCGTGGTCGAAGCCAAAGGTAAGGAAAAGCTTGGGAACTGGCTGGATGACACATATCATGAGATTTCCGTGTATCTGGAGTTCCCCACCGGGCACTGGAACAGAATCAAGTCCACCAACCCGCTTGAAAGGCTCAATGAAGAGCTCCGGCGTAGGGAAAAGAGCATCCGCATCTTCCCCGACGAAAAGAGCTGCATGCGCCTTCTGGGAGCTATCCTGCAAGGGTATTCTGAAGATTGGACCAGTGGCAGGATCTATCTGTCAGAGCCCTTGGAAAAGATCAGGGAGATCCAAAAAAGACCTGGGTCGGTCGAGTCGCCGCGCGACGGGCTGGAGCCCTGCTCCGTCGGCTACGCCTCCTCCGTAGGGCTCCAGCCCGTCGCAGCAAGGTAGATTATTTATGAAAAAGAACTTGACTTGGATCTACAAGATGAAAACAATGCAATTGGTCGCTTGGCCTTACATAGATTGTGAGTAACGAGGGATATCAGATGCCCTCAAACAACCTGAGAAACAATGAGTTGGAATTTACACCAACATTTGGGACTCAACATCAAACAACCAGATAAACAATGAGTTGGAATTTACACCAACATTTGGGACTCAACATGCACTGGTACCTTAAGAATAGTAAATGGAGTATTCATAAAAGGCAGTCTAGACAATAACGACGAGAAGAAGATAATACGCTCATTTTCACCCATCAATATGAACTTCACCAACTGCGTTTTCCAAACCCGAGATGTTGATGCTGACTTTAGCAACAGTACTTACCCACCACAATCTTCGAGTATTAGTG
>JAAZHX010000116.1 GCA_012510495.1 Smithella sp. | reverse complement strand
GTCTTCCTCCAGCGTAACGTAAAGATGGCCATCGGTTCCCAGCTTTTCGGAGATCTCATCGAGAAAAATGCATCGGATCTTTCCTTCCAGACATTCATCCCCTGGTCTGGGAACAAGGCACAGCTTCCCCGAACAATCCCGGGAACCCGCTTTCATTTTAATAACAAGGTCACGCAGCAAATGAAAAAAGCCATACATGGCAAACAAGGATATGATGATATACACAACCATACTTTTCACAGCCCATGCATATGTTTCAATATATTCTATGCATAACAAATCTTTTTGTTACAGGACTTATGCAGTTGATGTAAATTAATGTATATTACTTTTTAGTTACAAATATGCAAAACCACTTGACTTTTTCAGAATCGCCCCAAAATCGGAAAGGATAGCCTTTCTCAGGGCTATATCTTAAACGATATGGTGATTCTGATGAAACACATAAGAGCAACGAACCCGATCTTTGAAAACAAAAGTCATGGCTCCGGCGGCGGATTCGCCGTACTCAAAAATTACTGGGAGAAATTCGATCTAAGCCTCCTGTACATGCGTCTTAACAAACATTCTGGAACGCCATCCTGGCTGTTACTGTTTATGTATGTTTGCGGATTATTGAGCAATCCGAATTCCGTCAACAATATCAGTCAGAAAGTCTCGGAAAGCCCTGTATTGCATACTATCACTGGTTTTACAACTGTCACACAGTGTGCATTAAGCCGGTTTATGGCTCGGGTCACCGATTGGGTGGCACTGGGAACCGAGCGGCTAAAAGTATTCCTAAGCCATCCAATCCTGAAACTTGAACCTGATGATGTCATTGCTGTCGATGACACAAAAATCGAGCATCCCTATGGTCACAAGATTCCATTCTTGTGCTGGCTGTTCGATAGTTCTGAGAAAATCAATGTTTATTGCATGAACCTTGTCACAACCCTGGCTGTTAAAGCTAACGGCCTTGAATTTCCGCTACTGTGGCGTATCTGGAGAAAAACAGACAAGGTAGAGCAGAAGAAATCCAAGATTGAACTTGTAAAGCAGATGCTTTTACATATACGCCAGCAGGTTGGAGATATTCCCTTGTGGGTTGCTATGGATCGTTGGTTCCTTTGCAAGAACCTCTTCAAATGGCTTGAATCCATTAATTTCAACTGGGTCACCAAGGCGAAATCCAATACAGCGTTGTTTCAATTGACATGGTACGATGCAAATGGCAAACCCCGGTTTCGACCCGTGAATCCCCGGCAGTTGCTAATGCAGGTAGCTCACCGGTTTATCGGTAAAAAGAACGAGCGCGTCTCTATTGCCATTCCGGATATTTTCATCAAAATGCCGGAACAGAAGGTTGGCAAGCGTGGAAGGGTGGTCACAAAATACAAGTATGTCCCAATTGCAGCTATTGCAGTTACCAGACTTCCCGAAGATGTGGAACAACGAGCAACATTGCAGAGCTCCGATGCAAGTATCGCTGCTTATCACGGTACCCACCTGATTATCAGCAACCGTCACGATGCCCCCGAAGCCGCACTGGAGGCCTATGTCAAACGGTGGAGGATTGAGGTTTTCTATCGGGCGGCTAAGCAGGAACTTGGTTTGACATCATGCCTCGCACAAAACGAATACTCCCATATGGCACACATCGAAATGTTGTTTGTGGCTGAAACTCTTGTCAGGGTTGCCATGTGGGAGCTTCATCTGCTCAACGAAGAGGATAAAGGCGATGATATCATCTTTACGCACGGACAAGTGCTTAAAGGGATATTCACCGCCAGTTGTCGAATCGTCTCGGTCACCCAGCAAGGTATAGAATCGATCCAAGTTTATTTTGACACAACTGGCACTCTGTTTTCAAGGTTCATTCGCAAAAAATGGCCTACTTTTATGAGTTTAGTTCCATGGGTTATTAACCATATATTTGAAGCAACTGCATAAGTCCTGATGATAATTATCTATTGATAGATAACCATGGTATTAATGAAGGAAATACATCATTTCACGGTACAGCTATTCGCATTCGGGTTCCGTCTGACCGTATTTCAAACGCTCAAGAAATTATCTCTTCAATAGCAAAACAAGGAGAAAATCAAGCAAGAACTATTCGGAATGCATTTAAAAAGGCATCAACACCATCGAAGGGGTTAATGGATTATTTAAATACCAAGTAGCATAAACCCCACGAGTCTTTCTG
>JAAZHX010000270.1 GCA_012510495.1 Smithella sp. | reverse complement strand
GCTTCCACACGGTCAACGGTGTAGGTCAGGTTTTCATTTTCTTCGGTGAGCAATTGCGTTGTTCGTTGAATTTGGTCCAATTCAGTTTCCAATTTTTCCTGCGGAGGCCGGGTTAACAGGACTTCAGCCAGGGTTGGTCGGGTTGAATCAAGAATCTGAAGGTGCTTTTCACCCCAGTCTTTGCTGGTGTAGGGAGAAAGGAAGATCACGCCGCCAGTGACGGGTTGACCCGGCAAAGAGAGCGGGTAAGCCAGCAAATTACCAAGAAAATGGTAATGCAGCAAGAGCGTTAAAGTCAGGGTGTCAGGAATGTTGGATCCCGGGCTGGATAAATGGTAAGTTTGATTGTCCTCCCAGGCATCCATAATATTCGGAAGCTCTTCTCGTAAAAGCGTGGCAGATTTAAGATTGAGTTCGCGAATCAGGTCATAACCTGCAACCAGATCAATTTTGGCTTCCTTTTTTCGGAATTTCACAATGTAGCATACATCAGAAACAAGGCTCAGACTGAGAGCATGCGCGATCGCCTGATAGCGTTTTTCTGCGGTCTCTTGCAGGTTGATCTCCAACAATTGTTTTACCAGCAATGGCGTCAGGTCAACGGGCTCATCCGGGCTATTTATGGGTGGGGACGTGCCAAAACCAGGTTGCGGTTCTGCCTCGTAAAAGCCCTTGACATAGGTCAAAATCCAGGGCAAAGCCAGTGTCTGCGCCAACCGAAAGGAACCCAGGCTGAGATCGGTTGATTCAGGATAAAACCATTTCGCGATATAACCCAACCCAAGCATGATCAGAAGGAAAATACCCACGAGATAAAGATCGGGCTTTGTGTAAAAAAGTAAGGTGATACCTGACAGAATCAGAAATACTGAGGCGGCTTCCCAAACGATCAGGATGCTGCTTTGTCCCCACGTTGCGGGATGTTCTGCTACCCCGGCGATGATGATGGAAATCATACCGCCAATGATGATCACGAGGGTCAGAAAGATGGCAGAGCCTGTGAAAAGGAAGGGAATTTCTTCTTTAAGTATGGTCCAGATCAGCCAGGTGATCAACAAACCGGCCAATACCCTTTCCAACACAGCAACGGAGAGCGCTGTATCCAGAAATTTGAGATTTTCTGCATTTTCAATTGTGATAAAGGTCAGAAATTGGATCAGCAAGAGGACAAGAGCGCCTTGCAGGATGTGGGAAGTCAGCTTTGTGTTTGCCCCACGGGCTTTGTTTACCATTGCAAAGGCGATTAATACCACTAAAATCAACCCGGAAACCAGGTGATAGACCAGGTTGCCAGGTGTTTGTGTCAAAAGACTGAATATGACGGAAAGTTCGAAGTCCATTATTCCAGTGGTTTCTACATCAAGATCGTGACTTATTCATTGTGGATTAATGCAAGTTACATTCCAGAATGACCGGTGATGGTGGGATCCGCGCTTTATACTTGCAATCATAATTTTATCTTAATTCATGCTCTTCACCATGCAAGAATCCTGTTTGCGAAAAATGCTGGTTTCAACTGTTTGAGTCTGTGTGCTTATTTCTTTTCAAGCGTTTCCAAACCGGGCAACCGCGGGAGAATATGCCCATTACCCAAACCAGATTATCTTATATTCATGCGCTAATAATGGATTTAACAGAAAAATTAACACACTTTTGCATTCATCGACGCTATTGGCGGACCGTCTCCGCCAGACAGCCAATGTTTTTGTGCGTTCTTGGATATAATTAGGGCGGAGTGACTGGATTGTGTGAAAGATTTTGCATTGATTTGAGGAAACAGTGATGCTGTGG
>JAAZHX010000254.1 GCA_012510495.1 Smithella sp. | reverse complement strand
GTGCAGTACAGCGTGGAACCTTTCGCGCTGACGCCGTGCAGAGCGGCCTGAATGATTGCATTTTGCTCCGCGTGCAGGCCGCGGCACAATTCGTGGCGTTCGCCGGACGGCACGTGAAGCTGATCGCGCAGACAGCCGATTTCGAGGCAATGCTGCAGCTTGGAAGGCGCGCCGTTGTATCCGGTGGCCAGAATTCTTTTGTCGCGGACCAGCCCGGCCCCGACGGCCCTTCTTAAGCAGGTGCTGCGCCGGGAAACCAAATCGACGATATCCATAAAATATGCATCCCAGCCGGGACGGGAGCGGACGGAATCCGACTCATGGCTTGGCGGCGCGTTGTTTTCCGACATATCTTTCCGCTTTCTGACAAGCAGTCTGTGCCCTGCCGGAGGCTTTGTTTACCCCTGGATCCTTCGCGCATAGAGCGGAAACTGGTCGCAAAGCGTTTTGACTTTTCCGGCGACGGCCTGAATCTTCTGCTCGTCATCGATGTGATGGATCACCTCGGCAATCAAAGAGGCGATCAGGCGCATTTCATTTTCCTTCATGCCGCGGGTGGTCAGCGCCGGCGTGCCGATCCGGATGCCGCTGGTGATCATCGGACCCAGCGTGTCAAAGGGAATGCCGTTTTTGTTGACGGTGATGGACGCGCGGTCCAGCGCTTCCTGCGCGTCTTTTCCGGTTACGCCCTTGGCGGTGAGATCGACCAGCATCAGGTGATTGTCCGTGCCGCCGGACACCAGACGGAATCCTTCATCTTTTAACTGCTCCGCCATAGCCTGGGCGTTTTTCACGATCTGCTCCTGATAGGTCTTGAATTCCGGCGACAGGGCTTCTTTGAACGCCACGGCCTTGGCGGCGATGACGTGCATCAGCGGGCCGCCCTGCATTCCCGGGAAAACGCGGCTGTTGAGGATTTTGATGTAGGGGGATTTGCACATGATGAGCCCGCCGCGCGGTCCGCGCAGGGTCTTGTGCGTGGTCGTGGTGACATATTCGCAGGCGGGAACCGGCGAAGGGTGCAAGCCGACAGCGACCAGCCCGGCGATATGCGCGATGTCCGCCATGATCACCGCGCCGACTTCATCCGCCACGGCCCGGAATTTGGCAAAATCGATAATCCGCGGGTAGGCGCTGGCGCCGACCACGATCATTTTGGGCTTGTTTTCCCTGGCGATTTTCGCCAGCTCCTCATAGTCGATGGTTTCCGTGTCGCGGCTGACGCCGTAAGGAACGATTTTGTAAAACTTGCCGGAGAAGTTTGCCGGAGAACCGTGCGACAGATGGCCGCCGTGCGATAAATTCATCCCCAGCACCGTGTCTCCTGGAGAACAGGCGGCAAAATAAACGGCCATGTTGGCCTGCGTTCCGGAATGAGGCTGGACGTTGACCTCATCACAGCCGAAGAGCTGCTTGCAGCGTTCGATCGCGAGCTTTTCGGGAATATCCACATATTCACAACCGCCGTAATAGCGTTTGTCCGGATACCCTTCGGCATATTTGTTCGTCATCACCGAGCCCTGGGCTTCCAGGACCGCTTCACTGACAAAATTCTCCGAGGCGATGAGTTCCAGCTTTCCCGCCTGACGTCTGGTTTCCAACTGGATGGCGGAAGCGACTTCCGGATCAACCTGATCTAAAAAAGACATGAATGAAAAACCTCCAAAAACTATGACATATATTTCTTGAAAACGAGAACGGCATTGACGCCGCCAAACCCGAAGCTGTTGGACAGAGCGGTGGCAATGTCCTTACGTCTTGCGACCTTCGGCACAAAATCCAGATCGCATTCCTCATCGGGATCGTCCAGGTTGACGGTGGGCGGAATGGTGCCCTCTCCGAGCGCCTTGACCGTAAAAATTGCCTCCACGGCGCCTGTGCCTCCCAGCATATGGCCCGTCATCGATTTGGTCGAACTGATCAGCAATTTCTTCGCGTGTTCGCCGAAAAGCGCCTTGATCGCCTGCGCTTCATAAAGATCATTCAGGGGGGTGGAGGTGCCGTGGGCGTTGATGTAGTCAATAGCGGCAGGCGTCAGACCTGCGTCTTGAATCGCCACTTTCATACACCGCCCGGCGCCTTCATGTCCGGGGGGCGGCGCGGCCAGATGATAGGCGTCCGATGTGCAGCCGTATCCGGCGATTTCCGCATAGATTTTCGCTCCCCGATTGAGGGCGAAAGACAATTCTTCTAGAATGACAACGCCGCTGCCTTCCGCGATGACAAAGCCGTCGCGCCCCTTGTCGAAAGGACGGCTGGCTTTTTCCGGCTCGTCATTGCGCAGAGACAGAGCGCGCATCGCGCAGAAGCCGGCAACGCCCAGCGGCGTAATCGCGGCTTCAACGCCGCCGGCAATCATGGCGTCCGCGTCGCCGTGGGCGATGAGTTTGTAGGCGTCGCCAAGCGCTGACGTGCCGGAAGCGCAGGCCGTCACGGCGCAATTGATGGGCCCTTTGGCGCCGAAACGCATGGAGACACGGCCGGACGCCAGATTGGCCAGAATGGCCGGAACGGAGAAAGGTGAAATTTTGCGGGGGCCGGAGGCATGGAGCGCAACGGCCTCATCTTCAAACGTGCCGGCGCCGCCGATGGCGGAACCGATGAGCACACCGACGCGATCGGCAATGTCCGGGCCAAGTGTCAGCGCGGCGTCGTCCATGGCCATCTGAGCCGCGGCGAGCGTGTAAACCGTGAATTTGTCCTGGCGGCGGACTTCTTTTTTTTCGACATATTGCAGCGGATCAAAATTCTTGACTTCGCCCGCGACGCGGGAGGCGTAAACGGATGCGTCAAACCGGGTGATGGGTCCGATGCCGGACTTTCCCGCCACGGCGTTCGCCCAGGATTCCCGGACGGTGTTGCCCAGCGGAGTCACGGCGCCGAGTCCTGTTACCACAACACGCCTTTTCATCGAATCATCCTTGGTGAAAAGTTAATTGACGCCCTTGTTCCGGAGAAAATCGATTACGTCCTGAATCGTCCGGATTTTTTCCAGTTCTTCATCGGCGATTTCCACGCCGAACGCTTCTTCCATTTCCATGATCAGCTCAACCAGGTCCAGAGAATCAGCGCCCAGATCATCAATAAATGAGGCTTCCAGCTTGCACTGCTCCGGTGTTACATCCAACTGTTCCGTGACGAGCTTTATGACTTTTTCTTCTAATGACATGAATCCCTCCTCGAGCCCAATATTAGATATAAGATGAATCCGCCTCCCTGTCTGCTATCGCAACCGATCAGGGTAAAATCTTTTGTCAAAACAGTGCTAGCCGATTTTTTCCGCCGCAATAACCTCCCTGCCTTTGTACGTACCGCAGTTCGGGCAGATTCGGTGGGGCATTTTCGGTTCGCCGCACTGCGGGCAGACGGACAGAGAGGGCTGTTTCAGAAAGTCGTGCGCCCTGCGGGTATTGCGTCTTGCTTTAGAATGTCTTTTTACTGGGTTTGGCATGGCATTTTATCCTCATTGTTGAATTAATTTCTGACTCTGAATTTTTTCAGCGCAGCCAGGCGGTCATCGACCGCCTCCGAACGGCAACTGCACGAACCGGTGTTTAAATTGATGCCGCAATGCGGGCACAGCCCCTTGCAATGCAAGGCGCAGAGAACCTTCATCGGCGCCTGCAGAATAATCTGTTCGCAGAAAATCGGCGCCAGATCGATAAAATCACCGCGGTAGCAGCCGGTTTCCAGCTCCTCGGCGGAAAGTTCCATATCTTCCGCTGTTTCCGTCTTTTCCGGGACCAGCGTATAAGCGAATGGCCCACCAGCGGAAAATGTTGCGGGCTCCAGACAGCGGCTGCATTCCTGGCAGATTTGCGCTTTGAGGTCTCCGCGGACATAAATCGTGTCGCCCGAGCGGGTGACCAAGCAGTCCACGTCCGCGCTGACCAGTGAAAATTCCGGCGGTGCGACGCTCCCAAAACATCCCTGAAACCAGGCATTGCCTTCGGAAAAGGTTACCTTCAGCCCCTCTTCAGGGAGAATGGCCAGATTAATTTTCAAAGAATCAGACATTGAATCTTGCAGCCCTGTTAAAATAATCCCAACTTCCAATTGAGCGGGGAAGTAAATGATAAAATGATTGTATTGTCAAGCATAATTTGCTTGCCGAAAGATAAAAGGCGCTTGACAAATGATCGGTCGCCGCCCTATAACAGCGCAAAAATCAAGGGAAATACCATGACCGCCAAAATCCGCACCCGCTTTGCCCCGTCTCCGACCGGCTATTTGCACATTGGAGGCGCCCGAACCGCTCTTTTTAGCTGGCTTTTTGCCAGGCACAACGGCGGTGAATTTGTGTTGAGAATTGAAGACACGGATCAGCAGCGCTCCACGGACGAGTCCACAAAGGCGATTCTGGACGCCATGACCTGGATGGGGCTCAACTGGGATGAAGGGCCGCACTTTCAGGCCCAGCGGGTGGACCTGCACCGCCAGATGGTGCAAAAACTTCTGGATGAGAAAAAGGCCTATGTCTGCACCTGCACATCCGAAGAGCTGGAAATCAAAAGGAAAGAGGCGCTGGCGGCGGGGAAAAAGCCCAAGTACGACGGCGCCTGCCGCGAAAAAGGCTTGAAAAAATCACCCGGATCCGTGGTCCGCTTTCGTGGAACGGATGCCGGCGTTACCGTCGTGGAAGACCTCGTCAAGGGGAATATCATTTTTAATAACGAAGAGCTGGATGATTTGATCATCGAGCGCGGCGACGGGTATCCCACGTATAATTTTGCCGTTGTCATCGACGACGCGATGATGAACATTTCGCATGTCATCCGCGGTGACGACCACGTCAACAACACCCCGCGGCAGATTCTGATGTATCAGGCGCTGGGATTTGAGGTTCCGAAGTTCGCCCACGTGCCGATGATTCTGGGGTCGGACAAGACGCGCCTCAGCAAACGCCACGGCGCCACCTCCGTCATGGCCTACAAGGAAATGGGCTACCTGCCGGAAGCACTCGTCAACTATCTGGTTCGCCTGAGCTGGTCGCACGGAGATCAGGAGATTTTTTCTCAGCAAGAGCTGATCGAGTTCTTTTCTCTCGATGCAGTCGGCAAATCACCCGCCGTTTTCAATCCCGACAAACTGCTGTGGCTTAACGCCCACTATATCAGGGAAGCGAGCCCGGCGCGGCTGGCGGAAGAAATGAAGCCCCTGTGGTCCGCCGGCGCGGACGTAAGCGATGAACCCTTCATCCGGAAGATCATCGTGGATTTGCAGCCCCGGGCCAGGACATTGGTGGAATTGGCGCAGGCGTCGGAATTTTACTTTGCCGCTGAGATTTCTTATGAAGATGAGGCCGCGCAAAAGTTTTTGACCCCGGATGTCGCCGCGCATTTAAAGACTATCGCCGCGGCCATTCCGGGTATTCTGGACTTCAGCAAAGCGGGCGTCGAAGCGTTTCTGAAAAGCTTCATCGAGGCCAGCGGCATCAAATTCAAAGTGATCGCCCAGCCTCTTCGGGTGGCGCTGACCGGAAAAACCGTCAGCCCCGGCATTGACGAAATCATGGTTACACTGGGAAAAGATCGCGTGACAAAAAGAATTAACGCGGCCGTGGACTATATTGCAAAGAGGCATTGATCCTGCTGGAGGCAGGACGCGCCCCGGCATTGCCGCGGCAATTATGCCTTGACATTTTACATTGCTTTGACTAGGTAATTTCGCTCGACGCTCCGCTGTTGCGGGCGGATTGTCCGTTGACGGCGACCGGAGTTGAGGGCCGCGCCGCCCGGATTGAACGCTTTTACTGGTCCCATCGTCTAGTGGTTAGGACGCTGGCCTCTCACGCCGGAAACCGGGGTTCAAGTCCCCGTGGGACTACCAAACGCAAATCAAGGGGTTAGAAGGTTTTTCTAATCCCCTTTTTGTTTTCTAGAACGCCGTCCCCAGCACTGTCCCCAGCAATCGTCCTTGAAAAAAGGGTTTTTTATACTCTTCGCGCCCCTGAAATTGCACCCTGAAGGCAACCTGAAATCAAAACCAAGAGCAAGGCAGGCAGGGGAAACAGCCGGTGAATGTTTAGGAATCCATCCTATTACCAGTCAATGTTTTTCTTTTTTAAATAATTCTGCGCTTCTTTAAGCCCCAGCTTGGCTGCTGTTTTTATATCCGCAATTGCCTGCTTGTAGTTACCAAGTTCATCATAGGCAATCCCCCGGCCGGTATAGGCCCTTGCATATTGAGGGTTCAGCTCAATGGCTTTGTTGTAATCATTTATCGCCTGGTTGTAGTTGCCAAGGTTGCGACAGGCAATCCCCCGATTATAATAGGCCGCTGCATATTTCGGGTCCAGGTCAATGGCTTTGTCGTAATCCTTTATCGCCTGCTTGTAGTTGCCAAGGTCGCCATAGGCACCCCCCCGATTATTATAGGCCTTTGCATTTTTCGGGTCCAGCTCAATGGCTTTGTTATAATCTTTGATCGCCTGCTTGTGGTTGCCAAGGTTGTCATAGGCAATTCCCCGATTATTATAGGCATCTGCATCTTTCGGGTCCAGCTCAATGGCTTTGTTGAAAGAGGCAAGCGCCTCGTTATAATTACCTGAAGTGCCTGCCGCATATCCTTTTTCAAACCATTCGGCGGCGTCAAGCTCTTTGATGGTTTTGTTATAGGCCTCTGTCTCTTTCTTTTTCTCTACTCCCTTTGCCGTTGCCAGTTCCCGGCGCAGGCGTTCATTTTCCTTTAAGAGCGCGTCCGATTTCTTTTTGATTTCTTCCAGCTCTTTGGTCTTCTGCCGGTCTTGGCGCAGTGTATCAATGGCCTTGACGACATCGTTGGAATCGGCTTTGATTTTGGCTTTAAGCCAGTAGGTGCGGCCGTCCCATTTTTCTTCGACAAGTTCCGTCTGGACAATACCGGCGGTGAGCACGGTGATCTGGTCGCGGGTAAGCTGAAAATCCTTCACTTCCGTTTCGCTTTCCAGATACGTCCCCAGTTCTTCCAATAGCAGTCTTTTCACTTCGCGAAGCGAGATGACCCGGCAGGAATTTTTGCTGTCTTCATCGCTTGCCTGATAGGTGTATTCCTTGATGAAGGTTTTTGTCTCGGCGGCTGTAATCTGGGGTATGAATAAGACAAGAAGAAAAGTAATTGCGGCAATTCTTATAAAGGCAGATTTCACTGCTGAGCCCTCCTTTTAAAAAGAGATGTCAACATATACGGTAATATACAGCAAATGACAAGGTATGTTAATGATACCCGATTATCCCTCCAGAAGCCTCAAAGATTCATTTTCGGATTCGTAACAGATTCCGGCATCTCTGCAATAAACGATTTCATCAATCTTATCCGGTGCGGGGGGAATGAATGTTGCGCCGGCAATAATGACGTCCTCGTAAAAAATCAATTTCGCACTCTTTTCGTCTTACCGGCGAAAGCCGGTATCCAGTAATTACAGTTGGTTATGGACCCCGGCCTTCGCCGGGGTGACGGTTTGGGTTACTTTTTACGAATTCATCAATAATGACTTTTTGTTTGCGGTATTTTCCGGCCAATGAGGCGGCGTTTTTCAACGCCTCATCAGGTCCATTCGGATGTCCCATGGTCTGAGAAGCGTATTTTCTTCTTGCTATAATTCAAGCGAGGATTTATTCTGCCGCCATGGAGAACTATCTGAGTCTGCTGGGAAAAAGCGCCGGATAACCCGGCTATAAGGAGCCGTTATGAAAAAAGCACTGCAATTTATTGTGTTTAGTTTTGCTGCTCTGATCTTTCTGTCCGGCGACGCTGTGCAGGCGGCCCACGCATCGGGAGATCCGATAAGAGTTGCGGCATTATTGGATTTGTCCGGACATTACAGCCAATTTGGTCTGGAAACCAAACAGGCGATGGAGCTGGGTATATCGGAAACCCAAAATATCGATGTTCGGTTTTTTGATACGAAAGGTGATTTAAAAACAGCAGAACAAAGGTTGAATGAAGTCATCAAACAGGGTGGCTATACCGTGGTGGTTACGCTGGCAAGCTGGATCAGCAACGGGCTTGCCGCAAAAATCAAGTCAAACGGTCTGTTGCAAATGGCGGTGGGCAGCGCCGTTTTTGATTATGCCGATCAGAAAAACTGTGTGAGGTTCACCGGGGATGTCGGCAGAGAAATTCAATATCTGACCAGTTATTTACAAAGATACAACAAGGTTGCCGTCATGTATTTCAATAACGATTATGGCCTCTCCTGGAACAACGCCTTAAGGTCGGCATTGGGAAGCAATCTCGTCAAGTCTGTCGCTTACACCGATACCGATGTGGATTTTACGCAACCGTTGAATGAAATAAAGGCGGTTCATCCGGATGCGCTTGCTTTAATCAGCACAAGGGAAGCCGTTCAAATCGCCAAACAGGCGTCCAGGATCCGGATTGAAACCGGCCTGTTTGGGACAAGGCCGACATTAACCACTCCGTTGCTTGCCGAACCAACGGCAGGCGGATTAATGTTTTCCTACCCGGACCTGAATGAAACACTCCCGGTTTTCGCGTCTTTCAAGAATAAATACGGATACAGAATGTCTGCTTTTGGCGCTGAAGGATACGATTTGATCAGGTCCCTGGATCAGTTTTATCGCCATGACAGGAATAACAAAGTGCTTTTTGCGAATTATCAGAACAGAACGTATGATGGCGCTTTGGGGCATATTACATTTAATGAAAATGCTCAGGCGGATTACGACTATACCATCTGCGTCATCCAAAACGGAACCTGGGGGAAGATGAAATGATAACCTCTTCAACGTTCAGATTCCTCCGTCTTCACACAGCGACGATGATCCGTTGAATGCGTTCTCTGCCGGTTATCCGAAGGCCGTCCTTTCCATAGATTGGCTAGCCGTGCGTGAAAAATCGGTAACGGGTTTCTTCTTTGAGCCGTTCCAGTCTCTTTTGCAGACCGGGCAGCGCCTCTTTTCCGGCTTTCGTGCCGATGATGTTTTGAAGCTCCCGCGGATCGTTTCGGAGATCAAAGAGCTGGTCGCGCCAGGTTCCTTTTTGATAGGTGACGTATTTGAAGTCCCTTGTCCGGACGGCAGTGATGCCGGGAATCGGGATCGGAAAGACCGGAAAATGTTCATAAAGGAAGGCGTCCCGTCCTTCAAGGGAGGGATTTTTTAAACAGGGAACCATGCTCCGGCCCTGCATGAATGCCGGAATCTCCGCGCCGATGATGTCCAGGAGCGTCGGCGCGAGATCGATGTTCAGAACCATCTGATTTCTTCTGCCGGTCTGTCTCACCAGTTTCGGATAGCGGATCAAGAAAGGAATTCGAATCGACTCCTCGTAAGCGTTGCGTTTGTCGTAAAGTCCGTGCTCGCCGAAGAGGTGTCCGTTGTCGCCTGCATAAACGATGACGGTATTATCGAGTTGCCCCGTCCGCTCCAGCGATCCCAGCAGTCGACCCACCTGTTCGTCAACGGATGTCACAACCCGCAGATAATTGCGGTAAAGCATATTCATGGGCATCGGCGCGCCCACAAAAATATTATTGTTCGTGAGCGTTACCCAGGTGTCCGATTCGGGGGGCAAGTGAAGATTCTGACCCTCATAGAGCTTTTTCAGATGCTCCGGAGGACGGAAGCCGAAATGCACGGCCTTGTGCGACAGATACAGGCAAAAGGGGTTCGTTCTTTTCTTTTCAATGAAGTGCAGGGCCAGATCGGTTAGGTCGTTGGTAATATACTTGCCCGACCGCGGTGTTTCGACGCCGTTGATGACCAGCGGACAGTCACAATAAACGCCCTGGCCGCCTTCCTTGGTGAAGGTGATGAATTCGTCGACGCCTCTTAACTGGGGCAGACGGTTGCCGGGCATGTGCCACTTGCCGATGAAAGCCGTGTCGTAGCCGGCTTTTTTGATCAGCTCCATGAAGGTGACATTGCGGTCATTCCACATGGTATGATTCGTGACCACACCGTGCGTATGTGCGTATTGACCCGTGAGAAAGCTTGCGCGCGACGGGCTGCAAAGCGACGTCGTCACAAAGGCGTTTCGGAAATGGGCGCCTTCATTCGCGATACGGTCCAGGTTGGGGGTTTTCACCACGGGATGACCCATGCAGCTCAAGGCATCGTAGCGATGATCATCGATCAGGATAAAGATGATGTTGGGCTTTTTCTCGCCTGCCGGGAGCCGCCTGGCGGCAAGCGGTCCCATCATTGCCGCAAGCGTTGCGGCGCCGGCAATCTTCAGGACGTTTCGCCGGGATAGGCTTTTCGTAAAAAAATCTTTTTCTTGATCGGTCATGAGATGCCTCCCGGGCTTAAGAAAATTATGGCGTACATATCCATGTACAAGTAGTAGAAACTGTGTCCGCCGTTGTAAAGCAGAAGGAAGGTTACGACAAAGCCGATAATCAGCACCAGCCCTGATTTGAAATCCATGATTTTGACGGAATGGTCGCCGGTGCGCCTGCGGTAAATGATTCTGCACCAGATTTCGGAAATACCCATGCACAAAAGCGCGACAAAAATCGTGCCCATAGTGACGGCGTGGAAGCAGGCATAAATCAGCTCCGGGCCGGAAAAGATGCCGCTGAAATCGGAAAGCACTTTGGCGCCCCAGACGATCGGGGTAATCAGGCAGACCATCAGCCGCTCGCCGAATGTCGCGCCCCGGAAGAAGGCAAGGGTATTGGCGATCAAGGCGCCCAGCCAGATGCCGGCAAACATGCCCAGCGCCGAAAGATGGATGAAGACGGCATGAAGAATTTGAGGCTTCCACCAGCGGCTTGCATTGTAAAGATTAATCGAGACGATCATCAGGGCAAGAACAACCGCGGCGGGAAAAACGATACGCTGTAAGACCGGCTTTCTCTCCATCAGAACTATCCTCAAAATAGACGGCTGCCACTGGAGGTGATTTACTTCTGCCGGATATCGTTGTTTGCGGTTATCCGACAGACATCAAATGCGTCTGGAGTATAAGGGCAACGGTTTTCTATGTCAACCAGTTTTGACGTCCTCGTAAAAAGTCAATTTCGCCGCCTTTTAGTCATACCGGCGAATACCCTAAAGGGCACACGAGCCGGTATCCAGTAATTACAGTTTGTTATGGATCCCGGCCTACGCCGGGGTGACGGTTTGGGTTACTTTTTACGAGTTCATCAGTTTTAGATGGTCTGATTTCAGATTGTCCCGGTTTTGAATTGTCCGGTAATAAATTGGAAATGATGGTGGACAGCTCTACCGCTGACCTTTGCGGAAGGCGGCAACCCGTTTTCTGATTTCGGGCAGATGCCGCTCAATGTGGCGATAAACCGTTTTAACGGCGGTGCAGTATTCACTGACATTTTGATACCCCGAATCTCTGCGGAATCGGAACCTTGTGCAGTCCCCCATGCAAAACGAAACAATGGAGCAGTCTTTGCATTCCTCCGGCCAGTCGGACTTGAGACGGGCAAAGGCGGATCGCCGGGCGTTGTTCATCAGAGTTGGAAGCCGGCTTTCCAGCAGGTTTCCAATCTTCCACTCTTCGGATACAAAAAAGTCGCAGGGGTAGCAGTCCGCATTGTGCTCGACGACGAGGTAGCTGGAGCAGGTTTTCTGATAGCAGCATGAAGCTTTGACCCCGTCCACAAGATACAAAAGCAGATCCTCGAAAAACCGGATAGAAACATCGTAGAAGTTTTTTTCGAACCATTCATCAAACAGTTTGCTGTAGAATTCGCCGGTTTCTTCCGCCTGGACGGAAAAGGGCATCAATGCACCCGTCTGCGGGTTCGTTTCAAAACAATGGATGAATTGAAGGAATTTAAAACCTTCGCTTACAAAAAAATCATAAAGTCTCAGGGGCGCCTTGATGTTTTGATCGGTGAGCAGGCACAGGATATTGAACGAGACTTCGTGCTGCTGCATCAGGCCGATGCCCCGCATAACGCTGTCAAAGGAGCCGCGCCCGGCGTAATCCTTCCGGTAAAAGTTGTGGATCTCCGCCGGACCGTCGAGACTGACGCCAACCAGAAAGTTTTCTTCGCGGAGAAACCTGCACCACGGAGCATCAAGCAGCAGGCCGTTGGTTTGCAGGGAATTTTCAATGATCTGTCCGGTCCGGGCGTATTTTTTTTGAAAGACTGTGACATCATGAAAGAAATCGATTCCCATCAGGAGCGGTTCTCCTCCCTGCCAGCAGAAGCTGTTGAAAGGGGAATCGACGGACAGGGTTTTTCGAATGACCGTCTCCAGAATTTTGCGGGTCATTTTGGTTGCGTTTCCGGGATAGAGATCCTTTGTCCGCCGGTAGAAGCAATATTCGCAGGAAAGATTACACAGGCCGGAGGCTGGCTTCAGCAACAGCGATATCGATTTGGGGGCGGGACGATCCTGCATGATATTTTGAAATGACCTTCATGGAATATTTCCAGATCCTTGATGAACCCCGCTCTGACCTTTTTGCTCAGGAGCAGGAATGATCTGAAAGCGCTCTTTTGTATTCATTTCATTTTTTTGATTTCTTGATTTGGTTTTTCTTTTTTGCTTCAGTTTTTTTGGATAATGAACCGTTTTTCGCTTTTTTTGTTTGTTTTTCGCGGAGGACGAATGCGGGAACGAGTAAAAATTTCAGGGTTTCCTTGACGGCACGGATGTAATTTTCCCGATTAAGATTCAACATGGGACGGAAAAAATTTTCTCCGGAGACAAAGCTGTGTATTCCGTTCATGATGCCCAGCACTTCCATCATGGCCCTTGGCGATGGATTTTTTGCGTCTTTCGTCAGGTCCATGGCGCGGGCGATATCGCCGCTGAATTCCGGCACCTTGAGATCGACATCCGCTTCGTTGCGTGTTTTGCTGAAGTAGCGAAGCAGAATAAGATTCGATATCTCCGGATGGTCAAACAGATAATCCATCATATGGTCGATGGAGACGCTCAGCCGTTCTTCAAGAGAGCTGCCGTGGACGATATTTTCCACTTTGCGCAGTTCTCTGCCCAGGTCGTTGTTCACGTCCATGACCACGGCTTCATACAGGTCGTTCTTATCGCCCCAGTGGTAGTGAAGGGTGGAGATGTCGATTCCCACTTCCCTGGCAATCATGCGGGTTGTCGTCCCGTGGAAGCCGTATTCGCCGAAAATACGGCGGGCGGCGTCAAGGATCTTTGCCTTCATGGATTCAGGGTTTTTACGGGCTTTTTCAAGGGGCGATTTCATTTTTTTGCTCCATCATTTGATTGAATACCTACGACAATACCCCTCTGTCGTCAAGGAGTTTCTGATTTTGGGCGGAATATCGGGAAGTATCTCCGGATGCGGCCGAAGATAAATCAGAGAGGTTTGTCGCTTTGGACATCCTTGGAATTGCCGCCGTACAGATTTTACGCGAGCGTTGATTTTATGGAAAAATTGATCTGCGCATAAGGGTAGCAAGCCTCCAGAAATGTCCGGATGGCCGCCCGGTGACGTTCATCGACGATCGGTTCCACTTCGCTGACCGGTTTTCCCTGGGCATTGGTTTTGGTTTTCCATGAATGAATGTAACCGGGGATCAGCAAAAACCGGCAGCCGGTGTGTCCGCAGCAGGCATTGTCAACGGTCGCAATCCCCAACCAGTAGAGAAACTCTCTTCCGTCGTGCGTCAGGCGTCCTTCTTCGACGATCTGGTAATGCCCGGCAATGAAGCGCACTTCTTCTCCAATTGTTTGGTGTATATAGTCTTCCATTGCAGGTGTCCTCGGCCTTGCTTGGCCTGCCTCTTTTTGTCGCCGGCTGAAGGTGCCGATATTGTAAATGATACGAAAAGTCAAGATGGTTTTTCCGGGTCGTTTTATATGAGGGCGAGGCTCCTCAAGACTTCCTGTCGGCCGCAGACAGGTGTCTGTCGGTAATCGGCAATAAATACAGCAGACTGGATCGCGGTCGATATTTTGTTAATATTTTTTTTCACAAATTGCTTGACAAAGCGGAAGTTTTCAAATAAAAATCCATCAAATGATGGAATTAAAAGATGGGAAACTGGATTGAGGAGGTGCGCAGGAAAGCCGAAGAAGAATAGGGGATTTGAAAAAGCCATGAGAATGTAATGGGTTGAATATAGAAGGAGGATTAGTATGGAAAACGAATCGTCGTTCAAAGTTGAAAAAACCGGCCACGTGGCCTGGCTGATTCTGAACAGGCCGAAACAGCGTAACACGATGACCCTTGAATTCTTTCAGGAGATGCCCCGGCTTTTCAAGGCGTTTGACGAAGACAGCGACGTGCGGGTCGTTGTCATCCGGGCGGAGGGAAAAAGTTTTACCGTAGGCTTGGACCTGGTGGCGGCCCAGTCGCTGCTTGGGGACGGATCGGCCGTGTACCGGGAAGAACTTCGCCGAAAAATCTATGATCTCCAGGAGAGCATGTCCGCCATAGAGAAGTGCAGGAAGCCCGTTATTGTTGCGATTCACGGACACTGTATCGGCGGAGGCGTCGATCTTACCAGCGCCTGTGATATCCGGCTGGCATCGAAAGACGCCATCTTTTCCATACGGGAAACACGCATCGGCATCATTGCGGATATCGGGACCCTTCAGCGCGTCCCTTACATTATCGGACAGGGCTGGTTTCGGGAACTGGCTTTGACCGGCAGAGACTGGACGGCCGAGGAATCTCTGAAGATGGGTTACATCACCCGGCTTTGTGAAAACCCTCAGGCCCTCTTCGAGGAAGCCCGGACATTGGCCGAAGAAATTGCCAATTTGCCACCCCTCGCCATTCAGGGCATCAAAGAAGTTGCCAATTACAGTCGTGACCACGGTATTCAGCAGGGCCTGGAATATGTGGCTCACCGCAACGCCGCCCTGGTCCCCAACGACGATATGGTTGAAGCGGTCATGGCGTTTCTGGAGAAACGGACGCCGAAATTTTACGGACGATAACCCCAATAAATAGAATCTCTTCGGTGCAATTCGCCGCAGGAGGATATGACGGAGATACGGAGGAATGATGGAAAAACCCGATGATGGGCAAAGCAGGACAGGCTCAGATATCGGTAAATCAAATATGAAGTAAGGAGGGACAATATGTCTTTTGAAAGAATATGGCACAAATCCTATGCTCCAGGAGTTCCAGCTGAAATTACGCTAGAAAAGATCACTATGGCGGAGGTCCTGACGAGAACAGCCGCCACCTATCCCGACCGGGTCGCCATGATTTACATGGGTAAAAAAATCACCTACCGGCAGCTCGAGAAATTGGTCAACCGGTTCACAAGGGCATTGATCGACATCGGTGTGCGGGAGGGGGACAAGGTGGCGATGCTGCTGCCCAACATTCCGCAGATGATTATTGCCAACCATGCCGCTTACCGGGCGGGGGCCGCGACCGCCATGAACAATCCGCTTTATACGGAGCGGGAGTTGACCCACCAGCTAGACGATTCGGATGCCACCGTCCTGGTGACATTGGATCTGCTGCTTCCGCGGGCCCTCAAAATCAAGGGCGAGACCAAAATTCGGAAAATTATCACCTGCCACATCAGCGACTACCTGCCGTTTCCCAAGAAGCAGCTTTTCCCCTATGTTAAAAAAACAATGTTCCGCAAGGTTGAACCGCAGCCGGACGTTTACGAATTCATGGATTTGATCGCCAGGTATCCGGATACCCCGGTCGAAAACAAGGCCAAGTGGGATTCGCTGGCCGCGCTCATCTATACCGGGGGAACGACCGGCGTCAGCAAGGGCGCCATGCTGACACATGCCAACATCTCGTCGATTGTCCAGCAATTCTCGGTATGGTTTCCCGACCTGAAGGGCCAATACCAGAATCTCACGGGGATTTATCCTGTCTTTCATTCTGCCGGATATTCCGTAAGCCAGAATCTTCCCATCTGGAACGGCTGGGGCTGCACGCTGATACCGAAGCCGGAGCCGGGGGTGATCGTCGAAATGCTTGAAAAGTTCCATCCGACTTTCCTGACCGGTGTGCCCACGATTTATACGGCGCTTCTGGACAATGAAAAATTCCGGACGATGAATCTTTCCTATGTCAGGGGATATTTTGGCGGGGCGGCGCCCCTGCCGGAGAACACCCTGAAACAGTTGCAAGACCTCCATGGGGCCATCATCTACGACGTCTATGGCGCAACCGAGAATACGGCATTTGCCACCACCACCCCCTGGGGTGGGAAAGTAAAAGTCGGGACCGTGGGACTTCCGCTTCCCAACACGGATATTAAAATCGTGGATGTCGATACCGGAACCAGAGAACTCCCCGTTCGTGAGCACGGTGAGATTTGTATCAAAGGTCCCCAGGTGATGACCGGGTACTATAAAAAACCGGAAGAAACGGCAAATTCCCTTCGGGATGGATGGTTTTACACCGGAGACATCGGGTATTTTGATGAGGAGGGATACCTGACCATTTCAGACCGTAAAAAAGACGTCATCGTTGCCAGCGGCTTCAATATCTTTCCCAAAGAAATCGATGAGCTCCTTTTTGAACATCCCAGGATCAACGAGGCCTGTTGTATCGGAATCCCGGACGAGTATCGGGGGGAAACCGTCAAAGCCTACATTGTGGTCAAGCCCGGAGAGACGCTGACGAAACAGGAGGTAGTTGCCTTCTGCAAAGAGAGAATGACTGCCTATAAGGTTCCTACGGAAGTGGAATTCATTGGTGAACTTCCCAAAAGCGCGATCGGCAAGATCATGCGGCGGGAATTGAGGGATTTGGACAGGGAAAAAAGGGGGAAAACCTCATGAGTGCGTTAATGCCGGAATTCAAGACGTTGCTCTTTGAAGAAAAAGAGCCGCACATCGGCGTTGTGACGATGAATCGCCCCGGGCAGCTCAATGCCATCAACCTGGATATGCTCAATGACTTCGAAAGACTGTTTCAGGCCTTGTCCGGGGATGATTCCATCCGGATTCTCATTCTTACGGGCGCCGGCAAGGGGTACTCTTCCGGCGCCGACCTCAATGACGCTGTGATTTACAAGGAGTCCGAAGCGTTTGCGGATCCGGAAAAATTTCTGAAACTCGTGCAGGAGCGTTACGCCGCCCTGATTCTGGGCATGAGAAGGATTCCCCAGCCGATTATATCGGCCGTGAACGGACCGGCCGCCGGAGGAGGTTTGGCCATGACGCTGGCCAGCGATATCCGGGTGGCGTGCAAGGAAGCTTATTTTGTGGCCTCTTTCATCAATATCGGGCTTTCCGGCGGCGAACTGGGCTGTTCCTTTTTGCTTCCCCGGCTGGTGGGACTCGCTCGCGCCTCCGATATTCTTTTTACCGGCAGGAAGGTCGGCGCCGAGGAAGCTGAAAGAATAGGGCTCGTCAACAAGATGGTCCCGCGGGAAGAGCTGCTGGAAGCGGCACTTTCCTACGCAAGGTCCATGGTGGGTAAAAGCGTGGGAGGCTTGAAACTGACGAAGCGGGTTCTGAATGAAAACCTCCATGCTCCCTCGCTGGAGACGGCCGTGAACTTTGAAAACCGGAACCAGACCATCATGGTTTTTTCAGGCGAGTTTTTTAAACTGGTCCAGGAATTTTATAAAGCGTGACCAACGGATGTGTCGGCTGTGTAAAGGCCATACGCAGATGACCGCAACCCAACGAAACCTGTGGCCAATGTTTTCTGTAGAGGAGAATCTGTAATGCAGAAATATCTCGTGGACCATCGTGATTTACAATTCACATTGTTCGAATTTCTGGAAGTGGACAAAATGAACCGCTTCCGGCGTTTTGAAAATTTTGACCGTGACGTTTATGAGGAAACCATCCGGCTGGCCGAAAGAATTGCGGCGGAATGGGTCTTCCCGGCGAACGTGAACGGGCATAAGGAAGGGTGCCGCTATGACCCGCAAACCAGATCCGTCAGGCTGCCTTCCGGGTATCAGGCCGCGGCCAAAGCGATCATGGATGCGGGGTTTTTAAGCATTGCCGACGACCCGGAAATCGGAGGGGCGGGGATGCCTCTCGCCATCCAGTCATGCGCGTGGGAAATCTTCTGCGGGGCAGGCGGAGCGCTGATGCTTTTTTTCATGCTGGGGCACGGGGCTGCCCATTTAATCCATACTTTCGGGACTTCACGGCAGAAATCCATATATGTGCACAAGATTCTTTCGGGGGAATGGGGCGGAACCATGTGCCTCACGGAACCGGAGGCAGGATCCGACGTGGGGGCTTTGAAAACAAAAGCCGTCCCGCAGCCCGACGGAACTTACAAAATTACCGGGCAGAAGTGTTTTATTACCAACGGAGACCAGGATATCACCCGCCAGATCATCTATCCGGTTCTGGCCCGCATTGAAGGAGACCCGCCCGGCGTCAAGGGGATTTCCATTTTTATTGTTCCCAAGTATCTGGTCAATGAAGACGGCGCCCTGGGAGAAAGAAACGATGTGTGTTGCACCGGCGTGGAGCACAAAATGGGCGCTCACGGAGCAGCGACCTGCTCCATGTCTTTCGGTGAAAATGAAAACTGCACGGGGTATCTGCTGGGCGAGCGGGGCCGCGGGATGAATATCATGTTTCAGATGCTCAATGAAACAAGACTCGAGGTCGGGATTATGGGGCTGGGAGGTTCCTCCGCGGCTTTACAATATGCCGTGGATTATGCGCGCACCAGGCTGCAGGGGGTTCACTTCAGTAAAATGTTCGAAACGAACGCTCCCAAAGTGCCGATCATTGAACATCCCGACGTCACAAGAATGCTGATGGGAATGAAGGCTCTCGTCGAGGCGCAGCGCATGCTTTCCTATTACGCAGCCATGCAGATTGACCTTGCAAAGCTGCTGGAAGGAGAAGAAAGCCGGGAAGCCCGGTCGCTGGTCGATATTCTCATCCCTCTGGTCAAGGCGGGCAATGCGGAAAATGCCTGGCACATCACCGCTGAAGCGATTCAGGTTCATGGAGGATATGGGTATTGCTCGGAGTATCCCGTGGAACAGCTTGCGGTAGACTGCAAATCACTGAGCATTGTCGAAGGAACAAACGGCATTCAGTCTCTGGACCTGGTGATGAGAAAGCTTCTGCTGAATGCCGATCAAAAGAATTACAAAGTGCTGAAATCGAGAATATTCCAGACGATCGAAAAAGCAAACGGCATAGTCGAGGATGTTTACCGGAACATGCTCCTTACAGGACTCGAGCGGATGGACTCCATTTTAGAGACCATGAAAAAGAATATGGACGAGGGGCGATACCACACGCTGCTCTTAAACGTTGATCCCGTGCGGAGAGCCTTCTTCGACCTGATGCTCGGCTGGATGCACCTGTGGTGCCTGACGCTGGTGCGTCCGAAGCTTTCCTCGCTGACGGCCGGCGCAAAAGGGGAAGCCCTGACGGAAATTCTTGAAAGGGATGCGGAGGCGGCTTTCTATTACGGCAAGGCCTGCGCGTCGGAATTCTGGCTGGCGACAGAGTTCCCGAAATATTTTGGAAAGGTGGAGGGGATTTCCCTTGGCGAAAAGGTTGATTTCCTGCCGGGGAATGCGGCGTTTTCGTCTCATCCCTGCGCGTGACGTCAGACAAGGCAAAAATCCGGATCGTCCGCCGTGGCAACCGGACGAATCCGTTACAGTAAGTTGAAAAATGACAAGGAGGGTTCAAATGAAAACGGCAATAACCGAGATGTTTGGGATCCAGTACCCCATTATTTGCGGGGCAATGATGTGGCTTTGCAAACCGACGCTGTGCGCGGCGATTTCCAACGCAGGGGGGATGGGAAATATCACCGCGGCAAATTATGAAACAGAAGAGGATTTCCGCAATGCCATCCGGGAGACGCGCAAACTTACCGACAAGCCATTTATGGTGGGAATCACTATCCTTCCCTCCGTGCGCATCACGGCGGGACATCATCAAATGTACCTGCGGGTCTGCGCGGAAGAAAAAGTGGCGGGTATTGAAGTGTCCGGCTCTCCGGTGGACAAGGCGGCGGGACCCGAGTACATCGACCTGTTGAAAAAAGCGGGAGTTAAGCTTTTTCACAAAGTGGGCGCGGTGCGCCATGCCCTGCACGCGGAGAAGGCCGGCTACGACGGCATCTACGCCGCAGGCATCGAAGAGGGCGGTCACCCGCTGGACGATGATGTCACGACCATGGTGCTGACGCCCCGTATTGCCGAATCCGTGAAAATTCCGGTGGTGACGGTGGGCGGCATCGCCGACGGCAAGTCCCTCGCGGCAGCTCTTTCGCTGGGAGCGCAGGGAGTCATGATGGCCAGCCGTTTCATCGCCACCAAGGAATGTGTGGTTCACGACAACATCAAAGAAGAGATTGTGAAACGTCAGGAATACGAAACCACGCTGATTTGCAAGTCGCTTCACCTGCAGGGCCGCGCTCTTAAAAACCGGGTGGTTCGGGAAATATGTGAAATTGAGGAGAAAGGAGGAGGATTTGAGGCTCTGTATCCTCTCATCGCCGGTGATCGCATGAAAGAAGCGTGGGAAGACGGCGATGTGGAGGTTGCCCCTCTGATGGTGGGGCAGTCCATCGGACTCATCAAAGATGTGCCCACGTGCAAAGAACTATTGGAGAGGATGGCGCAGGAGGCTCAGGACACGCTGACGAGAGCGAAGAACATGTTTTAACTTTCCGGCGGAGATGGGACTTTTGTCCAAAGACGCAACTCGATTGCTTTCAAAAGACATTTACAAAAAGGAGAACGATGATGGGAGCAAGCAAGGAAATCCGTTTTGATGGCCGGGTGGCCATTGTTACCGGCGCGGGCGGCGGACTGGGGCGTGTGTACGCTCTTGAGTTTGGCCGGCGGGGCGCAAAAGTAGTGGTCAACGATTTCGGCGGCGCCAGAGACGGCTCCGGCGAGGGAGCGGCCGGTCCAGCCGACAAAGTCGTTGATGAGATCAAAGCTCTGGGAGGAGAGGCGGTTGCGAATTACGCCAATGTGGCGACCCCGGACGGGGGCGAAAACATTGTCAAGTCGGCCGTGGATGCCTTTGGGAAAGTGGACATTCTGATCAACAATGCCGGCATTCTGCGGGATAAGGGCATTCTCAAAATGGAGCCGGAAAACTGGCAGGCGGTTCTGGATGTTCATCTGAGCGGGGCTTACCATGTGACGCGCCCCGCTTTCAGCGTCATGCGGGACAACGGTTACGGACGGATCATCATGACGACGTCCGCCGCGGGGCTTTACGGCAATTTCGGCCAGAGCAACTACTCCTCGGCCAAGTTGGGTCTTGTCGGTTTTATGAACACCCTGAAGCTCGAGGGGATCAAGTATAACATTAAAGTGAACACGGTGGCGCCTATTGCCGCGTCCCGTCTCACGGAGGACATTCTGCCGCCCGATCTGCTGGCTAAAATGAATCCGGCGTATGTCGCTCCCATCGTGCTGTACCTGTGCTCGGAGGAGTGCGATGAGACCGGCAGAATTTATAATTGCGGCGCCGGATTCTACAATCGCGCCGCCATGATGACCAGCCCCGGCATTGTCGTCGGGGACGGCAAAAAGGTTCCGTCCGTCGAAGATGTCTCCGTCAACTGGGCGAAGATCATGGATCTCAAGGGGGCCAAAGAATACGGCCAATTGAACGATCTGGTCCTGCAGGATCTCCTCTCGGCTTTGGAAGGGAAGAAAGAACCGGCGCAAAGCGGCGGCGGATTCACCGCGGTGAAGGAGGTCTTTGAAAAAATGCCCGGAGCCTTTCAGGCCAGCGCGGCGGGAGGAGCGGCGGTTGTTTTCCAGTACTGCATTCTGGGTGACGGCGGCGGAGATTGGTCTGCCGACATCAAAAACGGCGCGTGCGCCGTGGCGTCCGGCGTCCATGCCAGCCCGACCTGCACGCTGAAAATCCAGGCGGGGGATTTCCTCGACCTGATGAACGGCAAGGTGAACGCCATGAAGGCCTACACCTCGGGAAAGCTGAAAATCGAGGGAGATATCATGAAATCCCAGCTTTTGGAGAAGATCTTCAAGTTTTAGAGCGGAGATTTTCTGAAGCATCGGTTTAAATAATTTGAATGCAATGTCTTGTGAACGAAGGAGGTAGAACGATGATCGGAATCACGTCATACGGAGCCTATATTCCCCGCCTGCGATTGGACAGAATGGCAATCTATCAATCGATGGGCTGGTTCGCTCCGGCGCTTATCAGTGTGGCCCAGGGCGAACGTTCCATGTGCAATTACGACGAGGACAGCCTGACGATGGCTGTCGCCGCGGCCATGGATTGTTTGATTGGTAAAGATAAAACGAAGGTCGACGCAGGATATCTCTGCTCCACGAGCCTGCCGTTTCTGGATCGCCAGAATGCCGGCATTCTGGCCACGGCTCTGAATCTGCGGAGCGACATCAACACGGCGGATTTCACCTCTTCCCAGAGGGCGGGCACGACCGGCCTTTTGACCGCCCTGGACGTCATCAAATCAGGAAACCGCAAGTCCATCCTGGTGACCGCGTCCGACAAACGGCAGACGCGTCCGGCCGGATTTTACGAGATGTGGTTCGGCGACGGCGCGGCGTCGGTCCTGGTCGGAGACGAAGATGTTGTGGCGGAATTTCTGGGCTCCTATTCCCTCACCTATGATTTTGTGGATCATTACCGGGGGTCCAAATCCGAGTTTGATTACACCTGGGAAGAAAGGTGGCTTAGGGAAGAAGGCTATGCCAAAATCATTCCCGAAGCGGTAAACGGTCTGTTCAAAAAATTGAACATCACGATGAACGACGTGCAAAAACTGATTTTCCCCTGTATTTTCAAGGCTGAACACCGGGCGATAGGGAAAAAGCTGGGGGCCACTCCGGAAAAAATGGCCGATACGCTGCACGAGGTCACTGGAGAAACAGGCGTGGCGCATGCGCTTCTGATGCTGGTCGGAGCGCTCGAAACGGCAAAACCGGGAGACGGCATCCTTCTGGCCGGCTTTGGACAGGGATGTGACGCCTTATACTTTAAGGTCACGGAGAACATCGGCAAACTGGCCGAGCGCGCGGGACTCAAAGGATCGCTGGCCAACAAAAAGACCACGGACAACTACATGAAGTTCCTGAAATTCCGTGATCTGATCAATCCGGAGATGGGAATCCGGGCGGAAGCGCCCGTGCAGACGACCATGACGGCCCTGTGGCGGAACCGGAAAATGGTTCTCGGTTTGGTCGGTGGAAAATGCCGGAAGTGCGGAACGGCTCAGTATCCGCCGGCGGATCTTTGTGTGAATCCGGCCTGCGGTCATCTGGGGACACAGGACGATTACGAATTCGCCAATGTCAAGGCCAGGGTCCGCTCGTTTACGGGAGATCTGCTGGCGGTGTCGGTTGATCCCCCGGCGATTTACGGAATGGTGCAGTTCGAAGGCGGCGGCCGGCTCATGATGGATTTTACGGACAGTGAGCTGAACGACATCAAAACCGGCATGCCTGTCAAGATGTCTTTCCGCAGGCGTGTCGTGGACACGGCCCGGGGATTTTCACAATACTTCTGGAAGGCCGTTCCCCAGACGGACTGGATACCGGAAATCGATTTTCAGGGGCGAGTGGCCATTGTAACAGGCGCGGGCGGCGGTTTGGGCCGGGCGTATGCCTTGGAACTGGGTCGCCGCGGAGCAAAGGTTGTCGTGAACGATTTCGGAGGCGCGCGTGACGGATCGGGGTCAGGGGCCGCCGGTCCCGCGGACGTGGTGGTTGCCGATATCAAGGCCATGGGCGGTGAAGCCGTCGCCAATTACGATAACGTCGCCACGCCCGAAGGCGGTCAGAAGATCGTCAAGACGGCGCTGGACGCATTCGGCAAAGTCGATATCCTCATCAACAATGCCGGCATCCTCAGGGATAAAGGTATCTTGAAAATGGAGCCGGAAAACTGGTCGGCCGTTCTCTCCGTCCATCTCAACGGCGCCTATAACGTGACGCGGCCGGCTTTCGAGGCTATGCGGAACAACGGGTACGGCCGCATTATCATGACGACTTCCGCGGCCGGTCTTTACGGCAACTTCGGCCAGACAAATTATTCTTCGGCCAAACTGGGCCTTGTCGGTTTCATGAACACGTTGAAGCTGGAAGGCGCGAAATACAATATCAAAGTCAATACGATCGCCCCCATCGCCGCGTCCCGATTGACGGAAGACGTGATGCCGCCGGAAATGCTCGAGAAAATGAACCCGGATTACGTTTCGGGCATCGTCCTGTATCTGAGCTCCGAAGATTGCAAGGATTCCGGCAACATCTTCAACGCGGCGGCCGGATTCTACAGCCGGGCTGCTATTCTGACCGGCCCCGGAGTCATGTTGGGGGACGACAAGCATGTGCCGACGCCGGAAATGATTCGCGACAACTGGGATAAGATCAACAGTCTGGAAGGAGCGAAGCCCTATACGGAGCTCAATATGGCCGTTATGGATTTTCTGACGCCTCCGAAGGCAAACGGCGGTGAAGCAACAGGAGGTGGAGGCGGCGGCATCGATGTCAAGGGTGTCTTTGAAAAAATGCCCTCCGTATTCAATGCGGCGGCAGCCGCCGGCAAGGATGTGACCTTCCAGTTCAATATTTCCGGCCCCGCAGGCGGGGATTGGTTTGTCGCCGTAAAGGATGGAGCGTGCAGTGTCACGGCCGGGAAGGGAGAAAATCCGACGACAACCATCGGCATGGCCGATACGGATTTCGTCGACCTAATTACCGGGAAGCTCGACGGTATGAAGGCTTTCAGCGCTGGGAAATTAAAAGTCGGCGGCGACATGATGAAATCCCAGTTGATCGGAAAGCTGTTCAAATTCAACTAATGAGGAGGGTGTGTTATGGCTTCAGGAATCAGAGATAAAGTCGCCATTATCGGCATGGGATGCAGCCGGTTCGGAGAGCGATGGGATATAGGCGCCGAGGGGCTGATGGTCGAGGCCTTTCAGGAGGCGATCGCCGATGCAGGCATTGAAAAGAAGGATATTCAGGCAGCCTGGTACGGGGTTTGTATGGATGAGGTCAATGTGGGCAAGGGTGCTCCGTCGATGGGTCTGGCTCTTCGTCTGCCCCATATTCCCATTTCCAGAATGGAAAACTATTGCGCCACGGGCACAGAGGCGTTCCGCGGCGCGGTTTACGCCGTCGCGTCGGGCGCATACGATATTTGTCTGGCCCTCGGCGTCGAGAAATTGAAGGATACGGGGTATGGCGGACTCCCCGCCTGGGGTTCGACGGCGGGAACCCTCGTGTGGCAGTTTTTTCCCAATGCAACCGCGCCGGGGCTGTTTGCCCAGCTGGCTTCCGCCTATGCTGCCAAGTTCAAAATCAAAAGTGACGACATCAAGCGGGCCATCGCTCATGTTTCGGCGAAAAGCCATGCCAACGGCGCCTTGAATCCCAAAGCCCACCTGCGGAAAGCGGTGACCATCGATCAGGTTCTGGCGGCTCCGATCATCGCCTGGCCTCTGGGATTGTTCGACTGTTGCGGAGTCAGTGACGGCTCGGCCTGCGCCATCGTCACGACGCCGGAGATTGCCCAGAAACTGGGCAAAAAGAAAAAGGACCTGGTTACCGTCAAGGCGGTCCAGCTGGCGGTCAGCAACGGTTATGAAGGCGGCTTCAATGAGTGGGACGGAGCGAACTTCGTTACGACGGACAAATGCGCGGCAGCCACTTACAAGGAAGCCGGGATCACGAACCCGCGCGAGGAGATCAGCATGTTCGAATGTCATGACTGTTTTTCCATCACGGAACTCGTAACGTATGAGGATCTCCATCTCTCGGAGCGCGGTCAGGCCTGGAAAGACGCCTTAAACGGCATGTACGACCGGGACGGTAAGATTCCAGCCCAGATTGACGGCGGTCTCAAGTGTTTCGGGCATCCCATCGGCGCCTCGGGGCTGCGGATGATTTATGAAATGTACCTGCAACTTCAGGGACGGGCGGACAAGCGTCAGCTGGAAAATCCGCGATACGGTTTGACACACAACCTGGGCGGTTTCCCTCACCAGAACGTGTGCGCGATTTCCATTGTAGGAAAGTATGGAAAATAATTCTGTAGGGTGCGGATGACGCTCGCGCCGCGGAGGTGGTGGAGCCGCTTTCTCCACCTTCGCGGCCTCCTCCGATCCGATCGGTTTTTTGCAGAGGGGTCGGAAGCGTCCGGATAATGCATTTTGATGAGGAGATGAGTAAATGGATATTATTCAATATACGGATGAACACCGAATGTTCCGGGATACTTTTCGGAAGTTTGTCACAAATGAATTGATTCCCCATGTCGAAGAATGGGAAGAGGCCGGCATCGTTCCCAAGAGCGTCTGGAAGAAAATGGGGGAGCACGGGTTTCTGGGCATGTCCGTTCCGGTGGAATACGGCGGCGCGGGGGCGGATTTCCTGTATTCGGTAATTGTCGCTGAGGAGATGGCCTGCGCCAACTTTTCCGGACTGGTCGCGTCGCTGCACACGGATATCGTTGTTCCTTACATTATTTCCTTCGGTTCAGAAGAACAGAAAGAAAAATATCTTCCCGGTTGCGTCACCGGCGACATTATCACGGCGGTGGCCATGACGGAACCCAATACCGGCAGCGATCTGGCCGCTATGAAAACAACGGCTGTGGAGGACGGGGATTCCATTGTTTTGAACGGTCAGAAGACCTTCATCAGTAACGGGATCAACTGTGATCTCTGTGTCGTGGCCGCCAAAGACCCGACGTGCGACGATCCCCACAAAGCGGTGGATCTGTATCTGGTGGAGGCAGGAACTCCCGGCTTTGATAAGGGCAAGCAGATCAAAAAAGCCGGTTGGCACAGCCAGGACACCTCCGAGCTGTATTTCACGGACTGCAGGATTCCCAAAGGCAACCGCCTGGGCGAAAAGGGAACCGGATTCCTGAAACTCATGATGAAGCTTCAACAGGAGCGTCTGGTAGTCGCCATCGGCGGTATCGCGGCGGCCGAATACGTGCTGGAGATAACCATCAAGTATTGCCGGGAGCGGACGGTTTTTGGAAAGCCGGTTTCCAAGTTTCAGGTCAACCAGTTCACGCTGGTGGAATGCGCCACGGAAATCGCGATAGGCCGGACCTTTGTGGACAAGCTGATCGTGGATCACATGGAGGGGAAGCAAGTCATTGTAGAGACGTCGATGGCCAAATACTGGATCACGGATATGGCCTGCAATGTTGCTGACCGTTGTCTCCAGCTTCATGGGGGCTACGGGTACTGCGATGAATACGGAATTTCCAGGGCCTGGCGCGATCTTCGGGTCACCCGGATCTTCGCCGGAACCAATGAAATCATGAAAGTTATTATTGCCCGGTTCATGGGATTATAAGGGAGGGAACATGCCTGGACCACTGGAAGGCTTAAAAATTCTCGACTTTACGACTCTTTTACCCGGGCCGTATGCAACGATGACGCTTGCCGATCTGGGAGCGGAGGTCCTGTCCGTCGTTTCCGGAAGCCGGCCCGATCTGGCGGCCATCACGCCGCCGTTTATCACGGGAACAGACCTGTCCGTTGCCTCGGCTTATCTGGGCCGCGGGAAAAAATCCATTACGCTCAACCTGAAAGACGCCAGGGGCGTCCAGGTCGTCCATCGTCTTTTGGCCAAATACGATATTCTCATTGAACAATTCCGTCCGGGTGTAATGGCGAAATTTGGTCTGGGATTTTCCCAGATCAAGGAGAAATATCCGTCTCTGATCTATTGTTCTCTGACGGGTTATGGCCAGACGGGGCCGCTTAAAGACAGAGCGGGGCACGATATCAATTATTTGTCGGTGGCGGGACTGATGAGCTACGCCGGACGCAGGGACGGCGGACCTGTCCCCATGCCCATGCAGATTGCCGATGTGGCGTCAGGGTCGAATAGCGCGATCATCGCCGTTTTGGCCGCCGTCATTCACAGGCTCAAGACGGGCAAGGGGCAGCATCTCGACATCTCCATGACGGATGGGGTTTTTGCTTTTAACGCCCTGGCGGCGGCCGCGTGTCTGGCGGCAGGCGAAATACCGGAAAGAGAGGGGTTCATTCTCAACGGCGGCTCGCTTTATGATTTTTATGAAACGGCGGATCATCAATATATTGGTTTCGGGGGTATGGAACCGCAGTTCTTTGCCGCCTTCTGCCGGGCGATCGGACGCCCCGATCTGATTGACGGCACGTTTCTGCCGCCTAACCTGTCCGAAGTTAAGAAAGAGGTGCAGGCCGTGATTTCCGGGAAAACCAGGAAGGAATGGGAAATCATATTCGACAAGGTGGAAGCCTGTGTTGAGCCGGTGATTTCTCTGTCGGAGGCGATCAACAGCTCTCTGGCCGGCCAGCGGAGCTGGATTGTTGATGTTACTTTGCCGAATGGCGCCACCGTGCGTCAGCCGGCCTGTCCTCTGAAGTTTTCGGCAACTCCCCCGGTATACGGGAAAACGGGTGTCAAGGCGGGATCGCACAATCGGGAAGTCCTCCTCGAAGCGGGTTACACCGAGGAGGAAATCAATGAGTTCGGAAAGACGGGACTGTTCTCGTGAAGAAAAAGTTCCGATCATGATTGACCATCATAATAGGAGGTAAGCATGGCCGACAAATCAAAAGTAGGGATGGTGTTTCCCCCTTATACTTTCGAGGTGGAAAAGGGAAAGATTGCCGAGTTCGCTATGGCCGTTTCGCAGAAGGAGAGCGCAAGCCAGGTGAAACAAATTTATGCCGATTCCGGGGCAGCCAAGGCGGCGGGGTATAAGGATATTGTTCCGCCTTCGACGTTTCAAACGTGCTTTTTGCTCTGGGGCGGCGGGGGGTTGATGCCCATGCTGCAGGCCGTCGGGATCAACCTGGTCCGGCTGCTTCACGGGGAAGAAGAGTATGAGTATCTGCTTCCCATTCATCCGGGCGATGTGATGACCGGCGTCATCAAGGTTGTCGAAATGTTTGACAAGGAGAAAAAAGGCAAGCCGGGGAAATTCATGGAGTTCACCGTTCTGGAAGCGGAAATCAGGAATCAGCGCGGGGAACTGGCGATGCGCGCCCGCACAACTTTAGTGGAGAGATAGGAGGAAACCATGACGAAAGCATTGACGTATGAGAGCATCAATGTCGGTGACGCGATGCCGGCAGTTACATCCGATCCCATTACCCGGACCCATCTGGTCCGCTATGCCGGCGCCTCGGGAGACTTCAATCCCCTTCACCACGACGAGACGTTTGTTAAAATGTTTGGAATGCCGCGCGTGATTTCCCACGGGATGTTCGTGATGGGCATTGTCGGGCAGGCCATTACGGATTGGGTGGACGACAAGAATCTGCGTAAATTCGGCGTCCGGTTTTCCGGGATGACGGAGCCCATGGATCTGGATGATCCGAACTCCAGGGACAGGGCAACGATTGTCGTCACCGGCAAGGTGATTGAAAAGTTCGAAGCGGACGGCGAGAAAAGGATGCGCTGCGATGTTCAGGCGGCGGACAAGCTGGGTGGCGTAAAGCTGACGGGGACGTTTATCGCGGCTCTGTCCTGAAGCGGTCGCGTCAACCGCTCCCGGCAAAACACCGGGAGTGGTTGCTCTCCCCTTTGCATTGCACACCTTACCCCAAGTCATAAACTGCAAAAAACTGTCCCGGAGGTGGCGGAAATGATCGATCCAAAGTACCAGACGCATATCGAAATGCTGGAAAACGCTGTCCCGATTACAAAGAAAATGGGTATTCGCATCGTGGAGATGAGCGACCGCCATGTCAAGGTGCTTCTCCCTTTTGAACCGAACATCAATCACATCGGCACGATCTATGCGGGTTCTCTCTTCACAGCAGGCGAATACATCGGCGGCCCGATTTATGTGGCCTCATTCGATTATTCGAGATTCTATCCTATTGTCAAAGCCATCAACATTCAATTCCGCCGACCGGCAACAACAGACGTAACCGTTGAAGCGACGTTAAGCGAGGCCGAAGTCAACGCCATTCAGGCCGAGGCCGAGGCGAAAGGGAAGGCCGACTGGAAAATGGACCTGGAAATCAAAGACCAGGCCATGACCGTTTGCAGCCTTATTCAGGGAGTCTGGCAATTGAGATCCATCAGCGAGGGAGGAATAAAAAAATGATTCTGTCTTCACAGGAAATGATTCGCTATTGGACGGACGCAGGAGCTTGGGGAACCAAGACCTTTATCGATTACTTCAACGAACATGTTCAGAAGGATCCGGAAAGGATCTGCCTCGTGGATCCGCTGAACCGGGAAGCCCTGGTGGGATCAAAGCCTGAACGACTGACCTACCGGCAACTGGACCAGGCAGCCAGCGCCGTGGCG
>JAAZHX010000033.1 GCA_012510495.1 Smithella sp. | reverse complement strand
GTGTAGATCTTGCCCCATCCAGTCTATAGTCTTTACCCCTGGCTGATCGTCTTCCTCTCTCTCTTGGGTGCCCGGCTGGTGTCCAGCGCAACCAGACGCACCCGGAAGATAGGGTTCGCTGTCTGGATGATCAGCAACGGAATGATCGGTATTGGTTTTTACCAGACAGGCGATATCCCCCAAGCCTTACTGTTCTTGGTAGGATACGAATACTACAATTTGCGTGGCTATATCAATAATCGCCATCAGGAGGTTTTATGATTTACGTTCTGACTTATCCCGAGACGGTTTGGGAGCGCATCAAGTTCCATATCAGAGGCACCGTCCCAACCGTACTCTGTGGCGAGATCCGCCAGGGGCCCGGCGTCGTGGAATGCGTCACAGGCGAGGATTCCTGCATCACCATTCCCATGAACCGAGTTATGCAAATTACCTGGGAGTCCGGCTACAAGAACGCCTTCGAACAGGCCCAGAAAGAGTACTTTGACCGTCTGGCCCGGTCTATGGCAGGGATGGCAGTTGCCCCATCTGGATGCACTTGTGGCGAAGACGAAGATGATTGCGATTGCGCCACCGGCCCATATATAGCATCATCCGCCGCAGTGGACGGCTACAACTGAGAGGCCCAAATGCCCAGCTACACCCTCGACCTCGACAGGCGCGTAGATGCGTTGATCGAGCTTCTGGACTGCCCCGTGAGATGGTCGAGCAAAGAGTACGTTCTAATTCTTGCAGAAAATCTGGCGATGAAATGTAATGATGGTGGTCGACCAGATTTAAGCGACAGGATCAAGACGAAAGCCGTAGAGGTAATCCGATGAACCACACGCTTGATTATGATTTTTGTGGAGATTCCACAACAGATTATCGGGTTGGAAGGAAGATCAAATCACAGCATATGATCGCAGAAGCGACATATGGAAACAAGACCCCGGAAACGCTCCGTTCGCAGCTTGTATTTCGATAAACACACCGGGTCAGTAGAAGCGCGGTAATGTCCGCAAAAGCCTAGGAGCGCGACGTGGTGATGCGGAAACCCGAACACATTTACTCGACGACCAGGCCATAGCATGAACTCCGAACTTCTCTCTCTGATCCGAGCAACCGGCTACCTGACCGATGCCCCCCTCACCGATCAGCAACGGTTCGACCTGCTCACCTCCCCATTCTGGCGCAGAGCTCGAGCTCTGGGCTATGACCTGCCAGACTTGAAGCGCAAGCTCTGGCGTGCTGCCGGCAGACCAGAGACCTTCCTTCTATCCCAGCTCCCTCAGTCAGAGATCGAGAAGGCTGTCCGAAGCAAGTCTAAGGAAGAGGACCCCAGGAAGAGGATCAAAGAGACCGCCGCTATCATCGCTTTGCTCTACAAGCGAGGCGAGAAGGCGATCAAGGCGGCCATCGACCAGAACCTCGATAACCCGGACAGGCTGCGATCTCTCACAGGCCGGATCAGGCGAGAGCTGCTAGTGAATGCGGCCTCCTGGCTGGGCACTTCCATCCCTGGCCTGTATCTAGCGGGATCTCGGGCAGGATTACTCCAAGGGCCTCATGCCAAGGCTGCTCAGGCGATGGCCACTCAGGAGATGAACCGCTTCCGGGAAGTGGATGCTCAGCTGGGCAGACACATAGAAGAGGTCATAGC
>JAAZHX010000178.1 GCA_012510495.1 Smithella sp. | reverse complement strand
GAATCATGGCGTCAATACCTATCTCATTAATATTTAACATGATTCATGCCATTTTACAGAAAAGATGTCAAGAGAAATATACGTGATTTATAAATTATTTTAAGGTGTTACGCTAAATTTTACTTTTTACGAGGACGTCAAGGTTAAGAGGAAGATTTTATTTCAGATGATCAAGACGGATGTCATCATTATCGGCGGAGGCGCCACGGGCTGCGGCATTGCCCGGGATCTGGCGCTCCGGGGCATCCCTCACTGCCTGATTGAAAAAGGCGATTTCGCGGCGGGGGCCACCGGCGCCTGCCACGGGCTCTTGCACAGCGGCGGCCGGTACGCGGTGTCCGATCCCATCGCGGCCAAGGAATGCTACGATGAAAATCTGATTCTGCGGCACATCGGCGAAAAATGCGTGGAGCGCACCGGCGGATTGTTCGTGCGGCTGCCCGGCGATTCCAAGCTCTTCCGTGAAAGGTTTTTACGAAGCTGCGACGACATCGGCATCCCCACCGAAATTCTTTCTTCCACCAAAGCGCTGGAACTCGTGCCCAATTTGAATCCCGACCTCGAGGAAGCCATCCGGGTTCCCGACTGCTCGATCGATCCTTTCCGCCTGTGTCTGCTCAACATGAAAACCTCGCAGATGAAAGGGGGCTTGAGCTTCATCCGCCACCGGGTCACGGAAATCGTTCAATCCCACGGCCGCTGCATCGGTGTCAAAGCCACCGACATGGCCACGGGTGAGGTGAAGGAAATCCACGGCAACATTCTGGTCAATGCCTCGGGCGCGTGGGCTGATCTCGTGGCCCGGCTGGCCGGCTGCGAAGTGCCGCTGACGCTCTCCAAAGGCAGCCTGGTCATCACCAATCACCGTCTGACCGACATGGTCATCAATCGCCTGCGGCCTTCCTCGGACGGGGACATTATCGTTCCCAACGAAGCCGTGTGCCTCGCCGGCACCACGTCGCTGGCGGTGGAAGATCCGGATGCCCTCACGACCCAGTCCGCGGAGGTGGACGCCATCATCGGCGAGGCCGGGCGGATGATTCCTCATTTTAACAAGGCGCGCATCATCCGGGCGTTTTCAGGTGTTCGGCCCCTGCTCAAGTCGCAAAAGATGGACAGCCGGGAAATCTCGCGAGGTTTTCAGATTATCGACCACCAAAACGGCCTGTACAGCATCGTCGGCGGCAAGCTCACCACCTTCCGGCTGATGGCGGAAAAAATGGTCGATACCATCATGAACGCCTTCAATCTGAAGCACGACTGTGAAACGTCTGATCAACCGCTGGACGGCCAGGAGGAGCTCAGCGGGTATCCCCTGTCCCGGCGACTGGCGGATATGAAAGATATTCTGTGCGAATGTGAACTGGTAAGCCGCGGCAGCGTGGAAAAAATTATCCGGGAAACCGGCACCCGCCATGTAGGCGACATTTCACACCGGACGCGCCTGGGCATGGGTCCATGCCAGGGAGGCTTCTGCACCTTTCGCGCGCTGGGCGTCATGCATGACATGGAAATTCTGACAGCCCGGCAGTCCGTGCAGTCGCTTCGGGAATTTCTGCAAAGGCGTTTTCACGGAATCCGCTACGCGCTGTGGGGAGATCAGCTGCGGGAAGAACAACTGGTCGAATATATTTATCTGGGCATTCTGGCCATGGAGAAAACCCGTGAGCGTCATTGAATATGATGTCATTGTCATCGGCGCGGGCGCGGCGGGTCTGACCGCGGCCGCCTGGCTTGCCCAACAGGGCTTGCGCGTGGCGCTGGTCACCGCCGGCGAACCGACCGCCTGCCTGTCCACCGGCTGCATCGATGTCTGCTCTCACGACGACGAACCGCTTTCGGGAATCGCCGGTCTGCCCGATGCGCATCCTTTCCACAGGGTTTTTCCGGAACTGCTGCGGCAGTCCCTCGAAGACTTCCGGCAGATAATGGCGGACATGGAGTTGCCCTACGAGGGAACGCTGGAAAAAAACCGCCGCGTTCTTTCGGCCATCGGCACGTTTAAAACCACCTGCCTGGTTCCCGTAACGATGCAGGCCTCCCCGCAAAGCGACGACGAAAAAATTCATCTCATCACCTTCACCGGCCTCAAGGATTTTTATCCTGGTTATCTCCTGTCCCGACTTTCGAACGCCTCCTTTTCATCTTACAACGCCGGGGTTTCCACCACGATGGGCATCGCCGCCCATTTTGAGGACAGCGTCTTTCTGGAAACCTTTCTTTCGTGGCTGGAGCGGCAAAACATCCGCGAAGACAAGATCGCCTTTCCCGCGGTGCTAGGCCTGGAATCTGCGTCCTCCATATTGCGGCAAATCGAATCCCGGCTGAAACGCTCCGTCTTTGAAATCCCCACCCTTCCGCCGTCCATGCCCGGAAGAAGACTGTTTAACGCCATGAAGGACCACCTGCGACGCCAGGGAGGCTCAATCTACTGGAACTGGCCGGTCGCCGGCGTCGAAAAATCGGGGCGCCGGATTGAAGCGGTTTCGACCGTGACGCAGGGCAGGCCCAACAGCCTCAACGCCCGGGCTTTTATTCTGGCCACCGGCGCCTTTGTCGGCGGGGGGCTTTGGGCGAAGCGGGATCGGATCGTGGAAAAAGTTTTTGATCTGCCGGTTTTTGCGCCGGAAAACCGGGACGACTGGTTTGAACAGGATTATTTTTCCATGAACCACGGCATCGGCCAGGCGGGCATTGTCGTGGATGACGCGTTTGGCCCGGCAGACTGTCCCTGGAATAATGTTTTTATCTGCGGTTCGATTCTCGCCCGCACGGAAGCGTTGAAATACGGCTGCGGACACGGTTTTGCGATCGCCACGGGACGGGCCGCGGCCCGGTCCTGCCTGGAGAGACTTAAATGACGTTCGAGCATTGCATCCGCTGCACGATTTGCGTGGAAAACTGCCCCGTGTTCCGGGTCCAGCCGGAGTTTCCCGGCCCCAAGCAGGCGGGGCCCGACGCCCAGCGCTTCCGCAGCGACCGCGAAAAATCCATTGACGACTGGGTGCTTCTGTGCAGCCAGTGCAAACGCTGTGAAATAGCCTGTCCCTGCGGCGTGGAGCCGGCGCAGATCATCCTCCGGGCGCAGCATCGGTATGGTCTGGAGCATCCCCGCACGCCGGCGCACCTGCTTTTTGCCAACAACTACTACCTCTCGGCCCTCGGATCGATGACGGCGCCGCTGGCCAACCGGATTGCTGCCTCCAAAATCGGCAAAAAAATCCTCGGGCAAATGGGTATCGCCACCGCGATTCCCTTCCCCAAATTCAGCTTCAAAACCCTGCGCGGGGAAAAGAAAACCCGCAGCCGCGGGAACCGTAAGGTCGCTTTCTTCTACGGCTGTTTCATCAATTTCTACCGTCCCGACATCGGAAGAAAAATCATGCGGATGCTGCAATCCTTTCAAATCAACGTTGTCCTGCCTCCCCAGGTGTGCTGCGGACTGCCCGCGCTGGGAAACGGCAACCCGGCGCTGGCGCGAACCTTTGCGCGAAAAAATGTCGCTTCCCTTTCCAACTATATCGACGCGGGATACGACATCGTCTATACCTGCACCTCCTGCGGTTTGTGCCTGTTGCAGGATTACCGGGGAATTTTGGAAATTCCCGGAGCAAAAAAAATTGCGGAAAACAGCTACGACCTGCATGAATACCTGCTCAAGCTGATCGCGGAGCGCGAGATCTCTCCCGTCTTTCGGGAAGTCAAACGCACGTTGGCCTACCACATTCCCTGCCACCTGCGCGCGCTGAAAATCGGCTACCCGGCCGCCGATCTGATGAAGCGGATTCCGGGACTGGACGCAGCGATTCTCGATGACGCCTGCTGCGGGCTCTCCGGCAGCTACGGGTTCAAGAAAACCAATGAAGCCACGGCTTGCGAACTGGGCGCGCGGGCCGTATCGCTGATTCGCAAAACCAAGGCGGAGGCGATTGTCGCCGATTGCGGATCGTGCCGCATGCAGCTTTCCGGCCTTTCCGGCATGGATGTCTTCGACCCTGCGGAAATCCTCTGCGAATCGCTGGGCATCCGGAACAAAAAATAAAAAACCTCTTGACTTGCCGTTGATTTTTCTCTTATAGAGAATCATCGGAAAGACGGTTATTCAGCCGCTCCTTCGCTCACCCCTTCAGCGCTCTTTCCGGGCTTCAATTCTTTGAATGCAACAAGATGTCATCAAACGTCGTTAGATAGAGAAGCGTCCGGCTTAATTCATTGACTAACGAAGCATAACCGAACAAAAATTTACAAATCAAATTCCAGCAACGCTTAATCAAATTTCGAAAGGAGCGAGTAAGGGTATGGCGATTTTTGAATATGGTGAGTATGATAACACGCATGAAGCCCCGGACAATCTGGTGGAGATTTTTGAAAACAGCGCCGTCAAATACGCCAACAATCTGTTTATCGGCGAGAAAGATGCTTCCGGCGAGTATCAGTGGATAACCTACGCGCAAACCGTGACCCGCGTGGATCATCTGCGGGCGGGCCTCGCGTCGCTCGGGATTCAGGCCGGGGAAACGGTCGGAATCATCGCAAACAATCGCAAAGAATGGGTAATCGCAGAAATGGCCACGCAGGGATTGCGCGCCGCCTTCGTGCCGATGTACGAAAAAGAACTGGTGACGATGTGGAAATATATCATCAAGGACGCGGCCGTCAAGGTCCTGTTCGTCTCCAAACCGGAGATTCTGGAAAAGGTGAAAAATTTCCCCGCTGAAATTCCAACGCTCCAGCATATCTATCTGATTGAAGGCGTGGGGGACAAGACAATGGCCGCCCTGGAGAAAAAAGGTGCCGAAAAGCCCGTGCCGTCACAGAAGCCCAAATGCTCCGATGTCGCCGTCCTGATCTACACTTCGGGAACCACCGGCGAGCCCAAGGGAGTGCTTCTTTCCCACGGCAATCTGGCGGAAAACGTCAAGGGCGCGCTCGCCTGGTTTTTAAACCTGACCGAAAAGGGCCGGTGTATTTCCATGCTCCCCTGGGCGCACTCTTTCGGCATCACAGCGGACCTGCACGCGTTTATGCTGCGCGGCGGCTCCATCGGCATCATGGGATCGATTGAAACCCTGATCGATGATCTGCCCAAGATTCAGCCGTCATTCATGACCACAGTGCCCCGGGTATTCAACAAAGTCTATAACGGCGTCTGGGCCAAAATGCGGGAGGAAGGCGGGCTGAAGCTGAAGCTCTTTGAAATGGCGCTGGACGCGGCAAAGCAAAAGCGGGAAACGGGCAAGGCCGGGCTGAAATTCAAACTCCTGGATAAGATCATTTTGCATAAGATCCGGGAACGGTTCGGCGGACGTCTCGTCAACGCCGTGACCGGCAGCGCCCCCATGAACGTGGAAATCGCGAAATTTTTCATCGACGTGGGAATCCCGACCTATGACGCTTACGGGCTCAGCGAAACGTCTCCGGCCATTACCATCAACTCACCCCTGATGGGCAACCGCCTGGGGTCCGTAGGAAAGCCGATCAACAAAACCAAGGTGGTGATCGACCGGTCGCGGACGGGAGACAACAGCGACGACGGAGAAATCATCTGCTTCGGCCCCCAGTGTATGATCGGCTACCACAACAAACCGGAAAAGACAAAAGAAGTGATCGTGGAAATGAACGGAATGCGGGGCGTGCGTACCGGAGACCGAGGGCGCCTCGACAACGACGGGTTTCTGTTCATTACGGGCCGTTTCAAGGAAGAATACAAGCTGGCCAACGGCAAATACATCCACCCGGACGCCGTCGAACTGGAAATGAAGGTTCTGCCGTGGATCCTGAACGCCGTGATTTACGGGGAGGGTCAGGAATACAACGTGGGTCTGATTGTTCCCGACATGAAACTGCTGAAGCAGATGGCCGAAAAACTGAACTTGTCCGTGGAGCCGGAGAGCCTGTTCGATCCCGCCAATCCCGCCGGCCGCAATTTCAAGGAACTGCTGACCGCCGAGGCGCAGAATCATTTGAGAAAAACGATCGGGTCTTATGAAATTCCCCAGAAATTCGCCTTCATTCTGGATGATTTCACGCTGGAAAACGGCATGCTCACGCAGACCATGAAGCTCAAGCGCCAGGCCGTCATGGACAAATACGGAGACCTGCTCAACCGTCTGTACCAGGAATAAACAGAAGTTTTCGGCTTTACTGAAACGAAAGGCCGGAAGAAAAAAACACCGGAGGCAGTCCGTCGGACTGCCTCTTTTTTTATGATTTGATCAGCATGGTCGCCGGATCGAGCAGCAGGGCGCCCTGCCGGGAATCGGGCGTTTGTCCCTTGAGGGCTTTGATATAAACTTCGGGTCCCCGGGACGACAGCTGCACCAGCACATCAAAAAGATCCGCCACATGCAGGAAAGAAAGGGGCAATCCATCTTCCTTGGGCGGTTCATGACGATGCGTGTGAACCGTGCACCAGATGCGCATGGCGTATTTCCCGGCCATTTCCTTCAATTCCACCAGCAGCCCGCGTCCGGATTCATCAAACTTCAGGCCGTCCAGAATAACGGTGTGCGGCTTGAAAATGTTCTGCTGCATCAGATCGGCCAGACGTTCCTCCAGTTTCGGAACGCTGAACCCTTCCACCCGGAAGGTCATGATAAAGCGGTAGAGCAGCATCTTTTCCCAGCATTCCGCAATCTCCGCGGCATCATACCGGGAAGCCATATCGTTGAACAATTCTCGATACCACAGGTCCACTTTGCTGACCGCGTCGTTGAGGCTGACATGCAGCACGGGCTGTTGATGCAACATGGCGTGCAGTGCCATCTGCACGAGCAGCGCCGTTTTGCCGACGCCGGCGTGGGCCAGCACGGCACCCAACCCCCCGCCGGGCAGAATATATTCCCGGTCGAATCCCAGGTTCAACAACGGATTGCGCTTCATAATTTCTTTCTTGATCATCATCCGATCCTCACACGTTACCAGCCTTCTGACTTCTGACTCACGCCGCTGTTTTCTTGTTTTTGGCCGCTTCCAGGACAATTTTCTCCGCAATCGACTGCGGCACCTGGCGGTAAAGGGCAAACTCCATGGTAAACTGCGCCTTACCCTGCGTCGCGGACCGAAGAACGGTTGAAAAACCAAACATTTCTCCCAGCGGCACCTGCGATTCAATGACGCACATGACGCCTTCGTCCTGCGAACCGATAATCATGCCGCGCCGCTGATTGAGGAGCCCCATCACCGAACCCTGAAATTCCGTCGGGGTTTCAACGACTACTTTCATGATCGGTTCATGCACAACCGGCCCGGCTCTTAAGTATGCTTCCCTGAAAGCGCCGCGGGCAGCGGCCTGAAAAGCCATGTCCGAAGAATCCACCGTGTGCGATGCGCCGTCGTTGATAACGACCCTGACCCCGGTAATCGGAAACTCCAGTTTGGGTCCTTTGGTCATGCTCTGCCGGAAGCCCTTTTCGCATGCGGGAATATACTGCGTGGGAATCGCACCGCCAAATATTTTGTTTTCGAAAACAAAATCCGTGTCGCTGGTCGGTTCGATGTAACCGGCAATACGCCCGAACTGTCCGGAACCGCCGGTTTGCTTTTTATGCGTGTAGTTGAAATCGGCCCGCTGTGTAATCGTTTCGCGATAAGCCACGCGGGGATTGCCCGTGGCAACGTTTGCCCCGTATTCGCGTCGCATGCGTTCCACGTAAACATCCAGGTGCAGCTCGCCCATGCCTTCGATAATAGTTTCGTTGGTTTCTTGATCCACATAGGTTTTGAAAGTCGGGTCTTCCTTGGAAAACCGGTTCAGGGCCTTGGACATGGCCATCTGCGCCTTATCGCCTTTCGGCACGATCGCCAGCGAGATGACAGGTTTGGGAACAAACATGGAGGTCATGGTCATGTTGATTCCCGGCGACACAAACGTGTCCCCCGACGAGCATTCGATCCCGAACAAAGCGCCGATATAACCGGCGCGGAGCAAATCCACTTCTTCCATCTGATCGGAATGCATCCGGACCACGCGGCCGACCTTAACT
>JAAZHX010000130.1 GCA_012510495.1 Smithella sp. | reverse complement strand
CGTGTTCGCAGGACATCGCCTCATCGTCTGTGACGGACATGTGCTCGCGGAAGGTCAACCTTTCACGACAGGACTGACGACAGCCGTCATCCCGGAGAAGGTTTTATCGGAGCTTGCAATTAAAGCGAATCTCCCCGCTAAAAAGAGGAGTCGTGACGACGTATTGGATAAAGCTCAAGAAATATACGAGCGATTCCCCTTCCTGATGAAAAAAGAGCTCGACGCACGTTCTTTCTTCCGCGAAACGTTGACGATCCAAGGTCAAGGGCTCCGGTCACGCCTCGCGGCGATCGGGACGCGACCGGTACTCGGCTTGTCGGGTGGGCTCGATTCGGCTCTTGCCCTGCTCGTGTGTTTGGAAGCGGCGAATATCGGCGGCTTCACTCCCAACGACATCATCGCCGTCTCAATGCCAGGACCCGGTACGTCTGAGAGGTCGCGCCAGCTTGCGCGTCAATTTGGTGAAGCGACGCAAGTCGATTTTCGCGAGATCGATATCTCGGACGCCGTCGACTTACACCTCAAAATGATCGGTCACGACGCTCTGACTCACGATGTCACGTATGAAAACGCTCAGGCGCGCGAGCGTACGCAGATTCTCATGGATCTGGCAAATCTCGAGCGCGGTATCGTCATCGGCACGGGAGATCTCTCCGAATCGGCTCTAGGATGGTGTACATATAACGGCGACCATATGTCGATGTATACCGTCAACGCGTCCGTCTCGAAGACCGCCGTGCGCTATCTCATCGAGACGGCGGCATCGTTGTTCGAAGAAGGCGAGTCGCCCGTAGAGTTGCCGGATGACAATAAACAGACCATTGCGTCGACACTGCGCGAAATTCTCCATCGACCGATCTCGCCGGAGCTTCTGCCGCCGCACGAAGATGACAGCTTGCGTCAGATCACGGAAGATGTCGTCGGTCCGTATGAGGTCATCGACTTTTTCCTCTGGCATATGGTCTTCCATGGCAAGAAACCTTCCGTCGTGTACGACGCGGCCATCGGCATCTTTTCCGATACGTACGATGAAAAGAGCATCGAACGATGGCTTAAGGGTTTTATTAGACGTTTCTTCCGAAGCCAATTCAAGCGTTCCGCCGCGCCCGAAGGTGTCGCCGCCTTCCCGTGGCGTTTGTCGCCGCAACGCGCGTGGACGATGCCAAGTGACATGTCTCCCTCTTTATGGCTGGATGAGCTTGAATCGCGCCTAAACCGTAGCTGACGTCGCTTTTCCGTTCGAAATGCGATCAACATCTCTTTTGTCCTCTTGCCATCGGCATGTAGCCGGGCGCAACGACTTTTTTGTCTGACAGCAATCCACCCGCGCAACAGCTCCGCTATTGACCACGACTCCTCTTCTAATTCTCGACCGCCTCCGCGCACTTATGTCCCTGACGCGTGCTTCACGTGAAACAACGTCTGTGACGTGTTATTCTTATTAGAGCGATTGCTTTTTGAAAAGAAGACTTGGAGCGGGTAAGTTATGCAAACAAAAAAGGACATCTATCTCGATCAGAGCAGTACGTCGTTTCCGAAAGCTCCCGGCGTCGCGGATGCCATGTGGACATTGCTTGAGCATCACGGCGTCAATATCGGTCGCGGCAACTATCAAGAAGCTTATTCCGTCGAAGGCGACGTCTTGGACACGCGTTTGCGATTGGCAAAGCTTTTCAATGTAAGCGATGCGCGGAATATCATCTTTACGCCGGGCGTCACGTTCTCGCTCAACACTTTTTTTGAAGGATACTTGAAGCCGGGTGACCATGTCGTCGTAAGCGGCATGGAACACAATGCGGTCATGCGCCCTTTGAAACGTTTGCAGAGCAGACGCGGGGTTCGCTATACGATCGCGAAGGCGACCGAACGCGGCGAAGTCCCGGTCGAGTCCTTTGAAAAAGCGCTCGAACGCGACACAAAAGCGATCGTCACATTACACGCCT
>JAAZHX010000043.1 GCA_012510495.1 Smithella sp. | reverse complement strand
GTCCTGTGTTGAATACATATAGTTGAACCCGATGCTCCATTCGCCCTGCTTTAGCTCTGCCGTTGGTGTGCCCGAAAAGCCGACTGCCCATACACCGGCACTGATGAATGCAACGAGCATTCCCACTACAAACATTTTCTTGTTCATGGTCATTCCTTTCAATTGATTTTCCGTTTCGTAAAACCGTACTGCCCATAACACTGTATGTTTTGTCAGACTGTCGTTTATGGCCTCAATTTTCAGTGCTCTGTGTAAGGAAAAACGGTAACGTAAAATTTTAGTTCTTGAAAAGACCTATGACGCTGGTGGTTTTAAGAGATGAAAATAACGTGCCGATCCCAACCTCCGGCGTCGTCTCCTTATTGAGTTTTCAAATCCTTACTTCCGTCTTTCCTTGACGTTTCTTAACCTGAAATATAGTTAATCTCCAAATTGAGTGCTAATTCATAGGATTAATATCGGCAATCAACGCTGCTGTCAACACTTTTTTTGAAAATATCACAAATTTCCAAAATACCGAAAACCCCTTAGAGCTAAAATCAAAAAAGGGCGGCGGACAATTTTTGTCCAAATTCAGGGTGCCAGGCATCTTGTATCAATTGAGGTGTGGCCAACCCATTCTCCGCAATATCCCATAAAAATAACATCGTCCACGCTGGACGACGCATTATATTCGCTCACATGTTTTGCTGCACTTCTGCCGCTGCTGTCGCTTGTGAACCATGCTAGCTAAATGACGCCGCAGAACGGCGGGAATTGAAGACATTTTTATAAATCGAAAATAAACAGGTTTTTTGTACTTATGGGAGGATTTGCCACCGGTCTGCTGCGCAGAGCCGATGCCACCCAGCCGCCGTCCTGTATGGTATTTATATTGATTTTTTCGGAATTTTTGGTATAATACCCCCGCCTTCACAGGGCAAAAGATGGCACGGGGGAAATATCCCAAAAAGAAGAGGGTAACATCGCAATCCAAACAGAAGGAGAAGCCGTATGTCCAAAACATCCGCCCGCCGCGCCGCTGCGCCGGCCTGTTCCGAAGACCCCGCCGCCCCGGCTCGCCCCGCCACGCGCGACCTGCTGCGGCGATTCGTTGCCGCCGAACTGGGGCTGAACATCCCCGACCGCTCGCTCTGTCCCGGCCACAACAGCCCGATGGACTACCTCTGGCACAGCTTCAACGCCGATTTTGCCGCGCCGCCGGCGGCCAACGGCGATTGCGTCGTCTGGGCCAATCGCGGCGGGGGAAAAACCCAGCTTGCCGCCGTCGCTACGCTGCTGGAAGGGCTTTTCAAGCCCGGTTGCCAAACGCGCCTGCTGGCCGGGTCGCGCGACCAGGCCCATCGGATGTATGACTATCTGGCCGCATTTCTCCAGGACGATTTCGCATACGCCCTCGACGGCCGCCTGCTGACCGACGCCTGCCGATTCACCAACGGCGCCAAGGTCGAAGTCCTGCCGCAATCGGCCCCCGCCATCCGCGGCCGACACATCCACAAGC
>JAAZHX010000095.1 GCA_012510495.1 Smithella sp. | reverse complement strand
CCTATGGACTGATCGAAGCCGTTGACTATACATCATTTCGCAGTCCGCGGGATAAAAGCCATGCTCTTGTCCGTTGCTACATGTCTCACCATCAGGGCATGAGCTTAATGGCGCTATCCCATCTGCTGCTGGACGCGCCCATGGTGCGCCGCTTTATGTCCGAGCCGGCGGTGCGGGCCACAGAGTTGCTGTTGCAGGAACGAATCCCCGATGTATCTCCCGGCATACAACCGCACAAGCAGGAAGCCGCCTCCAGGGCCAGGCCGGAAGGTGAAGAAGAAGGAGACACCATACGAAGCTTTAATGCTCCGGACACCCCTGTACCGGAAGTACATATGCTTTCCAATGGTAATTATCTGGTGATGGTAAACCAGGCGGGCGGCGGCTCCAGCTTTTGGCGGAATCTGGCCCTTACCCGCTGGCGCGAGGACGTGACCTGCGACAACTGGGGTCTGTTTCTTTACATCCGTGACATCGAAAGCAATAATATCTGGTCCAACAGCTACCAACCGGTTTGCCGCGCCGGGAAAAATTATGAAGCTGTTTTTACCCAGGGACGCGCCGAATTCCGCCGCGTGGACTTTGATATTGAAACAAAAACCGAGATATGTGTTTCTCCGGAAGACGATGTGGAAGTACGCAGAATAACTCTTACCAACCGTGGGAGAAACGAGCGGCGACTGGAGTTAACTTCTTATTCTGAAATAGTGTTGTCTGCTGATACCGCGGATCTGGCGCACAGGGCGTTTAACAACCTCTTTGTCCAGACGGAGATCCTTCCGGACGAAAACGGTGTCCTTTTCACCCGTCTTAAACGTGAAGATCATGAACCTGATGTCTGGTATTTCCAGAAACTTTACGCGGCCGGCCAAGACGAACCCGCTTCATGCGAGTCGGACAGGGCGCATTTTCTGGGACGCGGCCGGACTTCGGCCAATCCGGCGGCGATGGAATCTCCAGCCGGAATTCACGCTCCCTTTTGCAACACGGCCGGCTGTGTTCTTGATCCGGCGGCGGCCATTCGGCAGCCGGTCCTGCTCGCCGAAGATGAACCGTTACAGCTCCATCTGATCTGCGGGGCCGCTTCGACCCGGCAGGAAGCTCTGTCTTTGGCTGAAAAATACGGCGACAGTCATTTTGTCGAACGCGCCTTCGATATGGCCTGGTCGCATAGCCAAATTGCCATGCGCCTGCTCAATGTGAGCGAAACGGAAGCGCAGGTTTACGGCCGCCTGGCCAGTTCAATATTTTATGCCAATCCGCGCAACCGGGCGCCCTGGACCACCGTCACCCACAACACCCTTGGCCAGCAGGGACTGTGGCGTTTTGGCATTTCCGGTGACTTGCCTATCGTTCTTTTGCGCATATCAGATATCCGCCGCATGGATCTGGTCCACGATACTTTACGCGCCCACGCATACTGGAGCCTTAAAGGGCTTAAAACAGATCTTATTATTCTTAATGAAGACTTTTCCGGCTACCGGGCCACTCTTAACGACAGCATCATATCGGCCATAAACACGAGCCTCAATGCCGAGATGCTGGACAAGCCCGGCGGCATCTTTTTGAGGCGTATAGAGAATCTGTCCGAAGAAGACCAAATCCTCTTTCAAAGCGCGGCCCGGGTGGTTCTTACGGATGGTGCGGAGGATTTGCGCGAGCAGGTGGAGCACAGGTATGTGCCTCATCGTCCTATACCACTTTTGGATCCTGTCCGACCGGAGGCGGAAGAAACTCCCCGGCCGCCTGAAGACAGGGAAAGGATCCTGATCAACGGCCCGGGCGGGTTCACAGCGGACGGGAAAGAATACATCATCATGCTGGAGCCTGGTATGACCACTCCGGCGCCCTGGTCAAATGTCATCGCCGGCAAACGCTTCGGCATGGTCCTTTCCGAAAGCGGCTCGATATACAGTTGGGTGGACAATGCCCACGAATACAGGCTGACCACGTGGCACAATGATCCGGTAAGCGACCCCACCAGCGAAGCTTTTTACCTGCGTGACGAAGAAACCGGCAGATTCTGGTCGCTGACACCCCGCCCCAGCCCCGGGCGTAATGGTTATGTTTGCCGACATGGCTTTGGTTATTCAGTCTTTGAGTATCAGGAAGCAAGGCTTAAAACTGAGCTTTACCTTTACGCCTCAATAAAGGATCCATTGCGCTGCGCGGTGATAAAACTGAGCAATACCTCTTCAAGGAGGCGCCGGGTTTCGCTTTCTGCTTTCCATGAGCTGGTTCTCGGTGAATGGCGTCATGACAATCTTATGCATATTTATACGGAAGCCGACAGCCAAACCGGAATTTTGCTGGCCCATAATCCTTACAACCGTGTTTTTCCTCAACGCGTAGCTTTTGCTTCCTGCAGTGAAACAGAGGTATTTCTCAGCGGCGATCGCACGGAGTTCATCGGAAGAAATGGAAGCCTCAAGAAGCCGGCTGCCCTGTCACGTCAGAGTCTGTCAAGACGCTGCGGCGCGCGTTACGATCCGGCAGCCGTGTTACAGACTTTTTGCGAGCTTGCCCCGGGTGAAACGCGCGAAGTTGTTTTTACACTTGGTTCGGCCGAGAACACGGAGGAAGCGCGCCGGCTATACCGCAAGTTTGGCCGTCCTGCAGGCGCCCGTAGCGCTTTGGAGGAGGTTTGGGCCCACTGGGACCATGTACTGGGAGGCATTCAAGTGGAAGTCCCGAACGAGCCGGCATTTAATGTCATGGTCAATGGCTGGCTCATTTATCAAACACTGGGTTGCCGCATGTGGGGCCGCAGCGGCTATTATCAATCGGGCGGAGCTTTTGGTTTCCGGGATCAACTGCAAGACGCTATGGCGCTGCTGCACACGGCTCCGGAAATTCTGCGGCAGCAGCTACTCCTGGCTGCTTCCAGACAGTTTCCTGAAGGGGACGTTCAGCATTGGTGGCATCCTCCTGCCGGCTCAGGCGTACGCACACGTATTACCGATGACAGGTTATGGCTGGTTCAAGCAACCGTCCGCTATGTGCTGGCCACGGGTGATACGGGTGTGCTGGACGAAAACATTCCCTTTTTGGAAAGCAGACCGCTGGCGGACGGCGAGGAAAGCCGCTTTGACCAGCATCTTCACCCCGCCGGATCTGCTTCACTCTATGAGCATTGCGTCCGCGCCATTCGTATAAGTCTCTCTTACGGGCCCCGCGGTTTGCCCCTTATCGGCGGCGGCGACTGGAACGATGGAATGAATCGCGTGGGTATAGAAGGTAAAGGTGAAAGCGTATGGATGGCCTGGTTTTTAGGAGACACGCTTGGCCGCTTTGAAAAAATAGCCATGCTCAAATGCGACACTGACTTTGCCGCTATTTGCCGGGAAGAGCAAGAAAAGCTTCGCGCCTGTGTGGAAGAATCCGCCTGGGATGGAAAGTGGTATCGCAGAGCATATTTTGACGACGGCAGCCCCTTAGGTTCAGTCAGCAATGACGAGTGCAAAATTGACGCGATCAGCCAGAGCTGGGCGGTTTTAAGCGGCATGGGCGAAGCCCGGCGGACACGGCGCGCCCTGGAGGCTGTCCGCAAACATCTGGTTAAACCTGAAGATGGTGTGATTCTTCTGCTTGACCCTCCTTTCGTGAACATGGAGCCTGATCCGGGATATATCAAAAAGTATCCGCCAGGCATCCGCGAAAACGGAGGGCAGTACACGCACGCGGCCATATGGACGGTAATGGCTTTTGCCCAGCTTGGCGATTATGAAACCGCGTGGTCACTTTTCAACCTGCTCAATCCGGCACAACATATCAGCACGCCGGAAGCCATGGCGCGTTATCGCGTGGAGCCTTACGTAATGTCGGCGGATATCTATGGAGCCCCGCCGCACATCGGGCGCGGAGGTTGGAGCTGGTACACGGGCGCCGCCGGCTGGATGTATCGCCTGGCTGTGGAAACCTTATTGGGACTGGAACGCCACCCCGATTATTTACTTTTGAAACCACGCCTGCCGGAAAGCGCTCCGCAATTCTTCCGTATTAATTACAGGTATTGCGAACATTTTTACAGGATTGAAGCCCAACGTGTCTCCGAAGGAAGTAAACCAGTGGTATATTTTGACGGACAAATCCAAAAAGACAGCCGCATTCCGTTATTAAATGATAAGCGCGATCACCATGTAAAGATAATCTTTCGCTGATTATATCCCGGCTTCGACAGCGCTAGGTAAACAATAAGAAGTTGGATCGCAGATTAGAGAAAGCCGGCTATTGTTTTGAATGGGCCGACATCAAGCAGGATTTCAAGGCCCTGCAGGAGATCACGAGGAGCGAATGCCACGGGACCTGCGGTAAAGTTTTTCAGGCGGTTGGTGTGGCCATCCCGCCGACACTCCGAGAATTAGCGTGACACAATCAATTTTGTCAAAGAACAATCTGTGATGCCAAGAACTTTTTCAGGGCACCCATCTATCTAAAATAGCAGAACTATTTTTTAGCTACTGTAGAAGATGAGGCAAGAATAAAGATTTGACCCCACGTTTCTTTATCTTTTCCCGCGTCTTTCGTAGTACTCCCGCACAGCGGCCAGGGAGCGGGCCGCCCGCTCCGGATCCTGATAAACGGGAATACCGCCGTCCAGGAGAGTTCGAATCATTTTTTCCTGAAGACTGCGATAGGTAAATCCGACAATCGGTTTGTCGGGATGCGCCTCGGTGAGGCTTACGAACTCCTGTGCGTAATCCCTCATCAGTTTGTCCGTCTCCGAAGGGATCGAATTTTCCTCAACACCCATTTCACCCAGAATGCGTTCAAGAAAAATTCCCGGTGAGACAAAGTAAGCAAGAAGCATATCCGTATCGCGGTCTGAAAGGAGGATATCCGGAATATTGAAATAATCATCCGTGTGATTTTTGCTGAAGGTCATGTCCACCGGATTGGCCGTGCTGGCTGTTTTGGGAATCAGCGGTTTGAGCTTTTTCACGGTTTCAGGCGACAGGCGCGGAAGCTGGAGTCTCGAGCGTGCGCAGGCATCCGCCGCCGTTGCGCCGGGTCCGCCGGAATGTGTCTGGACGACAACCCGGTTTCCGCCGGGTCGCGGCAGGGTGCCCAGAGCCAGCGCGTAATCAAACAGATCGGTGAGCGTTTTGGCTCGGATGATGCCGCACTGCTTGAAAATTCCGTCATAAATTTCATTGGGGCCGGACAGGGAGCCGGTATGGGAAAGCCCCGCCTGCTTTCCCGCTTCCGAACCGCCCACGTAAAGCGCGACGATGGGTTTGCGCGGGGTGATGGCTTTCGCGATTTCCACGAACTTGCTCCCGCGGTTGATCCCTTCGATATACAGGGTGATGACTTTGGTGTTGGGGCAGGCGCCCAGATATTCCAGGCAGTCCACGATGTCGATGCTGGCTTCGTTGCCCACGCTCAAGGCCGCGCTGAATCCCATGCCGTGGCGGTGGAGGTAATTGAACATCTGCGTGATGAAGCTTCCGCTTTGCGAAGCCAGGCCGACAAAGCCCGCCTTGCAATCCGCCTTGATGGGCGTGGGATTGAGTTTGAGATGGAGATTGGCGACGCCCAGGCAGTTAGGGCCCAAAAATCGGATGCCGTGACGGCGGGCGATGGCCTCCAGTTCCTTTTGCAGCACCGCGCCTTCCGGGCCCGCCTCGCGGAATCCCCCGGAAACCACAATGGCGTGCCGGATGCCCTTCTTCCCGCAATCGTCGAGCGTTTGACAGACGATTTCCGTGGGCAGCACGATGATGGCCAGATCGGGGATCTCCGGCACATCCAGGATGCTGGTGTATGCCGCAAGGCCGCGAACGACTTTTTCTTTGGGATGAATCGGGAAAATTTTTCCTTCATATCCCAGCGCCTGCATCGATGACAGCATGATCGATCCCATGCGCATAAATGTGTTGGACGCGCCAAAGAAGGCAATGCTTTTCGGATTGACAATCGGATAGAGAGGACTTTCGGAAATAGAACGAATCATGAGTTTATACCTGCCTTTACAGTTGATTTTTCATCGAAGAGAATTTCATCCTCCTACACCACCGGCAGTTCAGCCTTTTTTCCCTGCCGGGCCTGTTCATCGAGAATGATTTCAAGCGCCATGCGGGCCGCCTTGCCCACGAGCGTGGAGCAGCCTTCCGGCATCCCCGCGGCCAGCGCCGCCTTCATGTCTTCCATGTCGTAGAGATTGAAAAAGCGGCCGAACTGCTTGATTTGGATGTCATGGCAGCGGCAGGTGGAAAATTCTTTCACAAACTCTTCATGGAATTTTTTGGCCAGAAGAAGCGCTCTGATCTGTTTGCCCATTCTTCCCATGTCTTCTTTTTTCCGGCCGAAAAAGTAGCTGATGGCCATGGCGCCGCCCGATAAAGCGCCGCAGTGGCCGTCGCCTGTGAGTCCCACGCCGTCGGCAAAACCAGTGGCGGCGCGCACGACGTTTTCATCCTCCACGCCCAGCACTTCGAAGATGGCGGCAAGCGAGCATTGCGAGCAGTTGCCGCCGCGCAGTTCATAGGCTTTCGCCCGTTTGTAAACTTCTTCAAGCATTTCTTCTCTGTTCATTGAAGTTCTTTCCAATTTTTATTTCCGGACCCGCTCCAGAATTTCAGCTGAACCATGAAGCATCTCCCTCGATGTCCGATGTTGATAGGGTCAGTGGAACCAGCTTGAGCCGCCCGCGCCCGTCCGGCAGGGATTGGACGACTTACCTGGCCATGCTTTCCAGTATAATTTCCGCGGCAATCCTGGCGCCGATGCCCGGCGCGATCACACACTGTGTTCGGGCGCCGCTGGCGTTGAAGGCCTTGAGATTCTCCATGCTGCTCATGGGATCATAGTATTTTCCCAGCAGTCTTTTTTGGATATCGGGGCAGTAAAGGTTCCCGAAGGCAGATTCAAAACGGTTGATGAACAACCGCCCGTAAAGATATGCGCCGGAATCGTCATGTTTTGTGATGTCGGGATGGCAGAAAAACAGTCCCAGCGCGGTGAGCCCTCCGGCCACCGGTCCGCAGATTCCGCCCGACATGGCCAGGCCGGGAAACGGGCCCAGCGCCCGGATGATATCCAGATTGCCCAGGCCGAATTCTTCGAGCAGTGCCGTGGCGCTGCCTTTGGCGCAGTTGCGCATCAGATAACAGTAATCCTCCGCCTGGCGCTGCACACGATCCAGAATCGCCTCCTTTTCGCGCAGCATTTTTTCCCGATCCAGCATTTTTTTTGAAATGCCGTTTTGGACCAGCCGGTTGAAGCGCGCTTCAATGTCGGCAATCGGCCATTGGCGGCCGTTCAGTTCTTCCCGGCGTTTCCGGATCTGATAAGGATCTGACATGACAGGATTCCCTTTCAAGAATCAATCTCGCTTCATGACGGTTTTTGTTCCTCGCGTTGAGCTTGCATTCCGCTATTGAAATAAATGGACACCTTCATATCACATTTGATTTTCAAAGTGCCAGTTGATTATTCAAGAGCGCGGGGCAAATTTGTTCTGCGCGAAAACAGCTGATTTTACACAAGCGCCGAACCGGTCAGTAATGTTTCTCTGCCGTTCCCAGATGCGACTGCAGATAAGACGTCAGATTAACCGGCTTGTTGGCGATCTTCAGTTTCTGGCGGATATGTTCACGGTGCCGATGGATCGTCGCCTCGGAAACGCCCCGCAGACGGGCGATTTCCTTGGAGCGCATCCCGTTACGGATCATGTTGCAGATATTCACCTCCGCAGGCGTCAGGGTATGAAACATTTCCGCGCCCCGCTCGACAAACGGAGAAGGGATCTCCTGGAGGCTGGTCTTTAAAATTTCCACATACTTCATCTTGTTTTTCGACACGGCGGGCGTCAGCGCGTGAAGGACCGGCATGACAACCCTGTCGATATTCATCCGGATATTTTCGTAGATGCGTCTTTTTTCTTCTTCGATGTTGGACAGGACAACGCGCAGCGCCGCATTCGCCTCCTGCAGCGCCTTTCTTTCCAAAAGGATCTGTCGGTTGAAATCCTGCAGCTCCTGCCGGGCGATGACGTGAACGGCAATCTCACCGATCCGCCGGGCTATTGCTTCCAGCAGGGACCTTTCTTCCCGGAGAAACGGCCCTTCATCTGCCGCCGGCCGCGCCTGGACATACAGTATTGTTACATTGCCCGCGGTTTCGCCGCCGATGCGGATTTGCGCGGTTTGCCGCCAATCGGTCCATGCAAAATTTTTACTTTCAAACGTTTTTCCCCGGAAGACGATGCGGGCACGGGCGACGTCTTCATAGCGCCATGACTGTGGAAGAAAATCAACCAGCGATTTTAGGAATTCTTCAATGGAATCATCGTGCTGCTCCGCCAGGCGTGCCATTCCGTACAAACAGTTCAATTCCTTGATCCGTTCCTGCAGGGCGACTTCAACGCCGTCTTTTCTTTCCATCATCTGCCTTTTTTGTAAATCAGTGAAACAAAAATTGCCCATATATTATGGGCAATCCTAGTGCATTCTTTCAGCATTTACAACAGGTTTCTGATTCCTTACCTTATATCAGGCCATCGAAAGGAGACAACTGAAAATGTATAAGAAAATCCTGGTTCCCCTGGACGGATCGGAACTTGCGGAATATGCACTGCCGCATATCAAAAAACTGGCGCAATACGGATTCTCCCCGGAGATTACCCTTCTCAAGGTGTTCTGGGTGGATTACCCGGAATTCAGGAACCTGCAGGGGTATCCCGGATATGTCGAACTGAGAAAAGGCGCCGAAAACGAGGCCCGGCAATATTTGTCAAACATCAAAGAAAACCTGTATACCGAGGGCATCAACACGGACATCGCGCTCCTGGAGGGCAATCGGCCGGCCAGCCTTATTTCCGATTATGCGCAAAACAACGAAATCGATCTGATTGTGATCGCTACCCGAGGTTATACAGGGCGCATCGGACCCGATCGGGGCTCCGGGAAAAAGCTGATGGGCAGCGTGGCTATCAAAGTCCTGCACGAGGCCTGCGTACCCGTGTTGTTGATCAGAACCGAATCCTGTCTTGAAGGATGAATCGAAGAGGATCCTTTCTTCCTGATGGCTCAGCGTGTGACGGATGAAGGACTTCAGCCGCGGTGAGGTAATGAGAGCTGCTGCGCGCGAGGAGAGGGTGCGTTATTTTTCAACTCGTCATCCTGACGGTTTTCTGCCCAGGCGGTAAAGCGCGGCCGTCCGGCTGATCTCTTCCATGACTTCCTTTCTCTTGTCCTCAGGCTCCAAAAGCTCGGCGTCCGCGCCAAAGGAAAGAATCCATTTTTGAACATCATACCAGCCGGATGTGCGCAGGGTCAGGTGAAGTGATCCGTCCGCGCACTTTTCAATGTCTTGATTTTTGCACCATTTTCTTTCCTGAATGTAGGGCGCCTGTTTCGGGCTGAAGCGAATTTTGACGGCCACCGGATCGTCGTAAATGATGCCGAACGCGTCTTCCAGGATTTCATCCGGATTGAAATCCTCGGGATAAGAAAAATCTTTTTCGGATAGAGAGATACTGCTGATTCTTTCCACGGCCAGCGTGCGGATCATGTCATCTTTAGAAATACGCGCCGATATATAAAGGCCGCCGTTCCATTCAAAAAGCTTCAGCGGATCGATATCGAAGCGGCTGACTTTCCCTGAGGAATAGGAATGATATTCAATGCGGCATGTTTTCTGCCGCAGGAAGGCGTCCGTCAGTTTTTCAATTGTTTTTTCCTTGCCGGTGTAATCCTTGGTGAGTTTGTCCGCCATCAGAAAAAGCGACTTGATTCTTTCCAGGTTTCTCGCAAATCCTTCCGGAAAGAAGACATCCAGCTTGCCAAAGGCTCTTTCGATATTCTCCTCGATGTCCGTTCCGCGGTAAAGGCGGGCGTGACCTTTAATGAAATAAAGACTCAAGATTTCCGGGAATGTCAGGTTTATGTCGGCCACCTTGATGTCAGAAAGCCGCCGGATGAACTCCCTGTCCAGATGATACCGGATTTCGCCGTCGGGCAGCGGTTTTTCCTTGTCAATCATGATCTTGAATTCACTCTGGATTTCCTCAATCACCCGATAGGCCTGCCGTTTATCGATCGCAAGCCTTTCACAAATAGCGGAAATGGTCGTTCCCGTCGGCTGCGCCAGCAGGGTAATGGCATCGACAAGCTTTCGAAGCAGTCTCAGTCTCATGATTTTTCACCTTAAAGTCGATTTTTTTGACGCGATAAACGCAATAATGATGTGAACTTTACCGACAATCGCCTCCAAACGCAAAATATTTTTTTCAAAATGACCAAAAATGACACTCCCGCGCGTCATGATGACATTAAAATCAAGGCGGGAGGTTTGGCATGGCCACAAAAGAAAAAGAAAGGGAAGAAAGGGGACTGATCGATTACGGCATCATTTATCTGTCCGGGGCGATCGGAGAGGCAAAGGCCGAGGAAGTCTGCAAACAGATCATCGAATTCAACATCAAGGGCAGCATCAACCAGGTGCAGATGGTGATCAATTCACCGGGCGGCCCCTGCACAGCCGGCTTCTCCATCATCGACATCATGGAATGGTCGAGCATTCCCATCTACACAACCGGAATCGGGATGATCGCTTCCATGGGGCTTTTGATCTTCATGACCGGCGAAAAAGGGCACCGCGTCGTCACGCCACGGACATCCATATTATCGCATCGCTTCTCGGCCATGAACTTCGGCAATCACAGCCAGCTCATCGCGGGACGGCGGGAAGAAGACATGCTGCACGAGCGCATCCTGAATCATTACATGACCTATTCCGGCATCAAGGACCGCAACGAACTGGAAGCATACCTCTTAAGAGATGTCGACACCTGGCTCACCACGGAAGAGGCAATCCGGATGGGCATTGTGGACGTTGTCGAACCCATAAGGAAGAAGCATTAATCCGGTCCGGTATCTTTTGGCCTACGTCGCCTGATCATCTTCCTGTCCCTGGAGATGGTGATTCAGGACAGACAATGCCGGCCGTTGTCTTTCGTATCTTCCCCTTGTGGGAGGGGATTGAGGGGAGGGGGAACCAAACAATGAAAGGAAAAAACAAATGAGCACTATGCAAAGTATCGCCGAACACGATCAGGCTTTGTGCGGGGAGCAAGCAAGTCAATTGCTGTCTATTGTGCACGAATCGAATCCGGGCATGAATGAAGAACCTTTTGCCGACAATTATGAATACCTTGCCGCTCTGGAGAAAGAGGCTCTGCTGATGCTTGTTCTGTCAGCGGTCCGTTCGGGGAAAACCGATTGGTTGGAAAACGACGGCGCAGGGATCCGGCTCTGTGCCGGTCTGAACCTGACGCCGCAAAATATCACTCGGGAGCACATAGAAACAGAGCTGGCCCGAGTTCGCAGCATCAACAGGTCGCGCCAAAACAAAACATTGCTCTCCGGAGTCAGGCTTTTCTTTCCGATGTTTTGCCGGGAAAACCACCTGGATGACTTTGATGAAAAAATTCTTCTGCTTCTGTTCATGCACGCCACCAGTGAGACCTTCCGCAAGGCTTTCCTCCCCTGTGGCTTGGACTATGACAACAGGGGCATAATCATCCGCGTCATTCTTTTCATCCTCAGCATGGACTATGGGGAACAGTTGGAGAAAAGAAGGCATTTCAGCAGAACAGCGCCGCTGGTCGCCCGAGAGATCATTTTCTTCAAAAGCGATTATGAAAGAAGAAGTTCGCACGTCATGGATGAAATCGTGACCATCAATGAGCGTCACGTCCGCGTCATTGTCGGCGACAACCGCCTGTACAAGAGCACCTATGACGAAATCAGCATTGAGCAGAGCACCATTGATCTGGAAAGCGTCGTCATGTCCGCACATGTGAAAAAACCGTTGGTTGACCACATTGCCAGGTATCGGTGCCGGAAAGAAAGGAGGGAATGGTCCCGGCTGGATGACTTTCTGGAATATGGCACGGCGCTGACCTTCTTTTTCCAGGGACCGTCCGGGACCGGTAAAACGATGATGGCCAGAGCGCTGGCGCATCATTTCAACCGGCCTCTCATAACCGTTAACCTAAGCGACGCATCCTACAGATGGCAAACGGAGGCCATCATGATTCAGGCTTTCCGGGAAGCCGCCCTGCTCAACGGCTTCATTTTCTTCGATGAAGCCGACGACATCTTCAGGGAAGGATCCCATCTTTCCAGAATGCTGCTCATCCGGATTGAAAAAGCAAAATGCGTTGTGATCCTGGCCACCAATAAGGCGGGGGGCCTCGATCCGGCCCTGGAGCGGCGTCTATCCATGAAAATTCACTTTCCGCTGCCCGATGCATCTCAAAGAATGAAAATCTGGCAGGCGCTGCTGCCCGGTTTTATCAAACTGGCGTCGGATGTGAACCTGGAGGCTCTCAACGCGCGCTATCCTTTCAGCGGCGGCCTGATCAAAAACACCATTTTACTCGCCGCCAACGCCGCAGAACCGGATGAAAGCGGCAGCCCCGTCATCACACAGGCGCTCCTCGAACAATCCGCGGATTTGCAAACACACCGGATGTCGCAAAACCATAAATACTGCAGGATTTACAGACCGGAAAAAATAATCGATAGGCTTCCGCTGGCGGCCAGGCAGCGTCTTGAATTGAAGAATATCGCCAAAGCGTTTCAGTACTCGCGGGAAAATGAAACCGGACTGAATCTTTTGATAAGCGGAACAAATATTGAAACCGGCATCTCTGCCGCGGAGGCGCTGGCCGCCGAGTGCAAACTGAAAATCAAAAGTTTCAAATTTGGCGATATGGACAATTTTACAAATGATAATGAAACGATTGACATGGTATCGCAGGAAAAAACGAGATTGATAGACTACGCGTTTGGTCAGACAACGGAAGAATCTCACCTGCTGATGATTGTTGACTACAACGGGGTTATTGCATGGCAGGATACAGGAAAACAAAATGACATGGACAGCCGCCTGTCCGTAAGAAATGCTGTGGCGGAACTTTTAAATAAACTGCGCGAATATCGGGGTCTTTGCTGCCTCGTCCTGCACGAATGCCCTCAAACCGTCATCCCGCTGGAATTCCACGCCCATTTCAAACTGGATTATCCGTCGGAAGACATGCAAATCCGGCAATGGGAAAAACATCTGATGCCGGGCACGTCAACCGACGAGAGTCTTGTTGAATTGGTCGAGCGATATCCAATGCACATTGCGGAAATCGACAGCATTGTCCACCGTGCATCCATCCGGTCAATGATTGAAGGGAAGCCCTATTCACCGTCGATGGAAACAGTGAAGATCGTCATTGAAAAGTACCGGGGAAAGAATAAAGCGCCGGTGTTATTCGGTGGAAAATAAAAGACAATAAAGAGGTTCATAATCAAAACTCGTCAAGTAAATAACACTGAAGGCAATTACGATACAAAATTTATAAAGCAGGAATCAATGTCGTTGAATTAAGCATCAAGCTCCCCTCTTTTTGAAAGAGGGGTTGGGGGAGATTTTTAGAATGTCAATAAAATCAAGAATCTGTCCTATTCAGGAACAGGAAGAAAAGATCATGGAATTATCAGATCACTATAATGCATTGAAACTGAAAATCATGGATCGTAAGGAACCGTTTGAACGCTTCGTCGCTATGCTGGAGAATGAGACAACGTGGCTTACTGCCCCGGCCAGCACGCGGTTTCATCTGGCTCAGGAGCGCGGTTTGCTGAAGCACAGCGTAGGCGTTGCGGAAACTCTTTTGCGGTTTCGGGGATTTCTTGCGCCAAAGATCAGCGAAGAAAGCTGTGTCATCGTCGGGCTGTTTCATGATGTCGGCAAACTGGGTGCGCCGGGAAAACCTTACTATTTGCCCAATGACAACGAGGGGATGGTGAAAAACCGGGGTATATGCTACAAAACAAACCCGGACGTCGTTACGATGGGCCTGGCCGTCCGTAGTCTCTATCTCATTTCGCAATATATTTCTCTTTCTGAAACCGAAGCACAGGCCATTGCCTACCATGACGGCCAATACATCGATGACAACAAAGTTGTGGCCCACAAAGAGGAACCGCTGACGTTGCTTCTTCATTGGGCAGATTACTGGACAGCGCATATCTATGAAGAGGGGCGAGATAAACAAATCTAATAAAGGAGTTCCTTATGTTTGGCATAAAAGATTTGAAGCAAATAATAACCATAACTCAAACAACAGTTGAATGTCCGGTCAAGGGTTGTAGTTGCATAGTCGAAAGGCAACGTCGCTCATTCAGACGCGAAGCAAGATTTCTGTGTCCCGAACATAAAATCTATATCTCACCTTCCACCTTTGAATATAACAACGAGAAAGATAATTTGTTATGGCAAAATAAAACAGATTTGAATTTACTGGAAGAAATAAAAAAAGACAAGCGAGAAAGCCGCATTGAACGTGATAATAGCGAGGACTCTCTAACTTGGAACGTCTTTCGATATCTAGAGAATACCAACCAATTAGCCAGCCTGTTGTCTCATTTTGGGCATGTGAGTTACATTGAAGCAGATTTGATATATTGGTCATACTCGCCAAAATTGAAAGGCGTATGGCAGGAATTAAAAACAGCCAGGAAGGAATTTGGAGAAAACCCGGCACGCGGCTCTGAGCCCGATTTGATAGCATTAACCGATAAAGCACTCTATTTTATTGAAGCGAAATTGACAGCCACAAATAATACCTCACCAAGCGATAAAAATAATCGCAAAAAATATCTAACAGGCGGCAACGGCTGGTATAAACAAGTATTCAGATCGGATTTTGATACAGTAGCGATACAAGCAAAGAAATACGAGTTGTTTCGCTTTTGGCTGCTTGGCAGTTGGCTTGCGAAAGAAATGAATCGGAATTTTTACCTGATTAATATTGTCCTGTCTGAAAGAGATAAAGACATTGAAGAACGGTTTATCCCCCATATTATACAAGTTGACGGACAACGACAGTTTAAGCGTATAACTTGGGAAGGAATATACAATTACATAGTGGAAGATGCACCAGACAGCCGTGACAAACAAGTGATGGTGGAATATTTTCATAATAAAACAATTGGCTACAAGTATGGTATTTTACAGAATGCATTCTCAGTTTCACAGGACGTTCCAGCGGCACAACACTTGATTGGCAATTAATAGCTGACAGGTGGACAATAAAATATCCGGAACAATTATTTCCAGTATTTGCCTAACAATATATAATATTTCCCCATTATGTTAGGCAAAGGTGGTTTATGAGCATCATTAGAGGCATTCTGGAAGAAGAACATGAACGGCTGAAAAATCTAATCGTTTTTTACGAGAAAAAGATTTTGGAATGTCCACAGGGTGCCATATCGATAAAAGAAAGAGGCGGCCAAAAATATATTTATCTTGCGTATCGTAAAGACAAAAAGGTTGTCTTTGATTATATCGGAAAAGATGTCCCTGAAGAACGGAAGGCCCTTTGCGCAAAATTGAAACAGAGAAAAGAATATCAGGCTAAACTCCAACAAGTGAAGAAAAATTTCAGAGAAATTGAAAGGTCTCTTCGTGGAAAAAGAACGTGATCTGTTTTTTGCCGTATTACTCAGCCTGAATAAAGCGGAAAAAAGACCTTATGAAAATTGTCAAGGGAGCTTCGGAAAAGATTTACGCCTTCTTGGATTCTCCGGAGATTTAGTCCCTCGATGACACGATACTAAATCATCTTTTTGTGGTGGTGGTAGGTGAACATGACAGAAGAACAGGAATGGTACCCGGCAGCGCCGCCAACGGGCCGTTTGATCGTTAAGCGAAACGGCCACAGCATTACACGACAGATTCCAAAACCCGTAGTTCTGATCGACACACGGGAAAAGCATCCATTTGACTTCAGCCGGTTTCCAAACTGGATTGCCGGATCAAAAAGCCAGGCACTGAAGGCCGGAGATTACAGCGTGGAAGGCATGGAGGAATTGCTGATTCTGGAGCGTAAAACGCTGACCGATTTGATCACAACTGTTATTCAACAACGCATTCGGTTTTTCAAACAATGTGAGAAAATGTCAAAATACCGATGGAAAGCCTTGCTGATTGAAGCAAGCTATGAGGACATCAAGACTCCGTATGATCAGGATGAATACGAAACGCTGGCCCACCCGAACGCCGTCTCCGGAACGCTCGACGCCCTGGAAGCCCGCTACGGTATTCCGGTGATTTACACTTCGCGCTTTCGCCCCTTGGCGGAAGAAAAGGCCGCAAGCTGGTTATCCAAGCATTTTACATACTGGTATCTGGAAGAAAATGGATTCGGCCGCGTTCTGCAGGAGGGGGATTTGTAAAATAAGTTTCCTTAAAATATATCATTGCCATTAAGAATTCAAAACCAGTCATGAGGAGTTTTTGAGTTTCAATCGAAAACAAAGTACAGCTAACTACGGGTGCCAAACAAAGTCGTCGGTAGCGTATCGCCGTGTTTGAATCCGAGCTTTAGGCATGAGGAGATTATAAATGAAAAAATATCTTTCAAAAGAAACGTTAGGATTGGCAGGTGAATATGCTGTGGCCAGTGAGCTTTGCAAACTTGATATTTATGCACAGCTCACTCTTGGAAATCGGAAACGGACAGATTTACTGGTAGAGACTGACGATTCAATGTTGCGTATTCAGGTAAAAAGCAAGCAAAAAAAAGAGTGGCCCGCTATCAAAGGTATTTTTGGTAAAGATATAGTGCTCGTTCTGGTGGACTTTGAAAGGAAGCCAGAATATTCAAGACCTGATTTTTATATTCTTAATTCCAACGATTGGGCACAGGTCATTGATGTGCGCTGCGTACAAACAGGCCATGTGAAGACAGGGAAAGTCACTATTTCCAGCACCAACATCCCAACTTGGCGGGATGGTTTCGTGGGTATGGGAATAAAATCCGCGGATGTTCAGGCTTACAAAGAGAAATGGGAGAAGATAGAAAAATGTCTAACCCGCCGTTAAAGCCAATTGCCACCGATTTGCGGCCGCCACACCTTATTGGGCGCGAAAGGGATGCTGGATAAACTTAATTAATGTCTCACATACTCAAAAGAGAGCTTAGCCGGTCGTATGAGTCGATTGTGGTAGTACGGACATATTGTCATCCAACAAGCATCATTGCCGCCAAAACTTCTCCGCGCTGTTCGCAGCCTAAATCAATGCCGGACGGTAAAACAGAAAACACGTTCTGTCTCCAATGAGGTGAATTATGGGAACAACCCTGTCAGAAAAGAACAAGAAGGCTATTGCTTCCGGCAGCAATGGCAACTGCTATTATGTTGAAAATGACGAGGATGCCATTTTGATCGACGCAGGCGTGATCACAAAGCAGATCGTGGAGAGGATGGACCGGCCAGGGATTTCTTTGTCCAAATTGCGGGGTGTCTTCATCTCCCACGAGCATACCGAGCATGTCCGCGGCATTGACGTTTTTTACCGGAAATATTCTTAAGGCTTCAGCGCCTTTTGGATCATTTCCCTGTACGTTTGAACGAACGGGCCGTCTTCGCGCCAGGCGTGGCAGGTGTTGATCAGGAATTTCAGTATAAGCTTTTCCTGCTGGGGATCAAAATCGTGTGGCTTTCTCAACCGGTGCGCGGCAAATCCCTGGACGGCAGCCGGGGCCATGGCCAGCAGCAGCTCCAGCAGATGGGCGCAGCCTTTTGTTCCCCCAACCAGTTTTTTGACTTTGGAGGTGAATCCTCGGGTAATGGTCAGACCCCTGATGGGAGCAAGACTGTCGAGCGTTTCCCGGCAGACGTCCCGCGGAACCGAGACCAGATCAACGTCAACATCCTCGATCAAAAAAGTGGAGCAGTTGACCAGCAGACGGATGCCCATGTGGTGAATCACGCCGGCCGGAAACGTTTCGCCCGTAACCGCAAATGTTTCCTGAAGCCGGTCATCTTTCAGAAAACCTTCCACGATGATTCTGTTTTCGTCGCATTCGTAGGTTGATATTGCAATGTTTCGCGTGTGCAGTTTTTCCCCCTGCGATTTCCAGACAGCATCCATTTTCCTCACCCCCGTTTTATTGATCAGCGGCAGACTACACCCACTTGAGCCATGCATAGGGCCTGCGGCGCTTCAGATAATGTTTGTCCTGTTCATGAGCATAGGCCTCTTTTTCAAAGGCAATGTTCCGGTAGGCGTTTCCTTTCCCGAATAAACGCACCAGCCATTCCGCTGCATACCACAGATAAAAAAAGATGAAGAGCATTTCCTTCATTTGCGCCGCATGGATCGCCTCATGGTTGATGGTTTTCTGCAGGAGGCCTCCGCTTTTCGGCGCAAACACGATTCCGAACAGGTTGATGGCCGCCAGCTTGCGGCCCGGCATCAGGCGTGTGCGAATAATTTTCATGCTTCCCGGATCACCCGATTGCTCAACGTTCCTATTTTTTCGATTTCAACACGAATCTCATCGCCGGGCTGGAGAAAGAGAGGCGGCCGGCGGGTAAATCCCACGCCTTCCGGCGTTCCGGTCAGAATCACCGTGCCGGGGAACAGAGTCATGGAATGGCTGAGATTGCTGACGATTGAGGGAATGTCGAAAATCATCTCCGACGTATGGGATTCCTGCACAGTCCGGCCGTTGAGAACGGCCCGGATGACCAGATCGTTCGGGTTTTTAATTTCATCCCGCGTGACGATCCACGGTCCCAGGGGGCAAAAGGTGTCAAAGCTTTTTCCCCGGGCCCACTGGCCTTTCTGCCGGTCAAACTGCCAGTCGCGCGCGCTGACGTCATTGGCGCAGGTGTAGCCGAAAATATACTCCGGCGCTTCCGCGGGCGTGATGTTTTTTGCCGTCTTCCCGATGACCACGGCCAGCTCCGCTTCGTAGTCCACCTGATCGGGACCGGCGGTGGGGAGCAGAATGGGGTGGTCGGGCCCGGTGACGCTGCTGGTGGCTTTGAGAAACAGGATCGGCGCCGAAGGGGCGGACAGGGCGATTTCGTCACCGTGCTTTCGGTAATTGATGCCCAGCGCGAGAATGTTGACGGGCGAGACAGGCGCCAGCAGCCGTTCAATTTGCTCTTCGCGGTCGCCGACGCTCCGGGGGTTCCAGGGCTCTCCTTCAATGGGTTTGGCCGTCTCCGGTCGGCGGGGATCGTAAACACCGTATAGGGCGCCTTGTCTTTTGGAAACAAATCGGACAATTTTCATCTTAAAACATTTCCTTTTCCAGAATGGCGTTGAATTGGAAAAATATCTTGCGGTCGATCAGGATGCCGTCGTGCGTACAGTCGAACCCATATACGCCGGCGCAGCCGGCGGCCGCCCGGCTGTCCGGAGCCGCACCTCCCGTAAGTTTGTCGGCTCTGCCGTAAAAAAGATAGTGGTGAACCGAGGAAGGCAGTTTGGCGTTCATCGTGGCGGAAATAAATTCGCTATGTGTTCCCAGATCCAGCCACACCGGAATAATTTTATGCGGCAGCGTCAGGGACAGGTCGGCCAGACCGAATCCGTTCCAGGGCGTGGCGAAAGATGCAAACAGCCGAATGGAGGGAGGCCTTTTTTCCGATCCGTGGCGGATCAGAAAAGATCTTGCGGCCAGGCCGCCGACGCTGTGCGCGGCAAGGGCCATTTCCCGGAAGCCGTATTTTTCGTGAAGCTCCCGCAGTTCTTCCTGAAGCAGCGCCGCGGCCAGATTCAGGCGGATTCCCGAAGGATAATAAAAAAACCAGGGCTGGTATTTGCCGCGGTCCAGACGCATATCAAAGTAGATCCAGTTCCACGGGCTTCCCTCCGTGCCGTGCACGAAGAGTAGCGGGATTTTCCGGGGATCGTAGGCCTGCGTAAGATAGATATGCGCGCCGAACATTTTCATGAAGGATGACGGATTCCAGTAGCCGATCTGGGCGTTTTCCAAAGAAAAATATTCATGGTAAATTTTCAGAACCTCTCCGTTGCCGGTTGTCTGCCGGATGATGGGCTCTTCGATCTGCCGGCGCCATTCGCGGGGCAGTTGCACCGGATGTTCATCGGCTGCGGCGGTCCGGATCTCCACACCGGTGATCAGTTCGCCTTCCCGGACGGCAATTTCAAGCGCCCGGCTTCCCGATCCGTACACGCCGGAGGCTTCATTTTTTTCGTACTTTCCGTCGTGATTGTAGTCCGTGACGGCAAAAGGCCGGTAGCGCCCCTCGGGCAGGTACAGCATGAACGTATCCTGATTCAAGCCGGTGGCCACGTATTCGGCGCATTCATTTTTTTTGTCCGTGGAGCTGCAGGCCACGATGAGCGTGGAGTTCCCCCGCCATCCGGGGCCGGTGACGCGCCCCTTGATCACCGCTGAATTGTGAGCGGGCGTCGCCTTTTCTCCTTTCGAGGGAAGGAGAGCAGGCACGACATTGTCCTGGGCCGGGATGCTCAGATACCGGCAGCCTGTCAGGGCGGCGGTCATCATGATCAGCGCCGCGGCAAGCATCCATCGGAAATCGAGCAGGCGTCTCTTCATGGCTTCCCCATCTTTCTTTCCAGATACCCGATGACGTTGCCGAGCCGTTTTCCCCTGGCCAGATCGAGCGCGGTTTCTCCTTCTTTGTTCTTCGCCTTCAGATCGGCGCCCCGCTCTGCCAGCAGGACAATTGTTCTTTCCGCTCCCGACTCGACGGCGCGCATCAACGGGGTATAACCCTGCCTGTCGGGGTGGTTCGGGTCGGCCTTCCGGCGGATGAGGGCGGCTGCGACGTCCGGCAGATCCCCGGCGGCGGCCAGGTGCAGCGCCGTCTGGCCTTCCTGATTGGTCGTCTGAAGGTTTCCGGTTTGATCTAAAAGCAGCATGGCGGTGGAAGCGCGGCCGTTACGGATGCTTTTCATCAACGGATTTTCGCCCGCTTCATCGCGGGCTTCGGTGTCTGCGCCTTCGTCAAGCAAAAGCAAGATGCTGTCGCGGTCGCCCTTTTTCGCCGCCAGATGAAGCGGAGTTCTGCCTCTGCCGTCTGCAAGGTTCACCTTGGCGTGGCGTTGAATCAGCATCGCGGCGATGTCGGAACAACGGTAGTCCAGCGCCAGGTGCAGCGCCGTTTCCCCGAAGCCGTTTTGCAAATCGATGCCCTTTCCCGTCGCCAGCAAGGGCTCGATGCAGTCCCAGCTCTTGTTGTAAATAGCCCACATCAACGCCGTGAAGCCGTGTTGGTCCTGCATCAGCGGATCCGCGCCGAACGCCAAAAGCAGTTCCACAATGTCCGGTTGCCGTTCGTTTGCCGCAATCATCAGCGGCGTCAGCCCGTCCGCGTCCTGCCGGTTGATTTGCGATTTCCGGAGAAGAAAATATTCGGCAAGGCCCGAATGGCCGTTTTGAACGGCATACATCAGGCCCGTCCAGGCGTAAGCGTCTGTCTGGTTGACGTCGATTTGCTTTTCCTCCACCAGGCGCATGACCAGGACGACGTTCCCTTTGCGGGAAGCTTCAAAAAAGGAGGTCTGAGGATCGGCAAGGGCCGCGGCAACCTTCTCATCTTTTTTTTGCAGAGGCGGCAGTGTGCAGGCAGCAACCGGGGCGATGAAAAGCAGCGTAACAATTATCGCGATGGCCTTGTGCATGAATCAAACTTCTCCCGATCCGGTGTTTGTGAATGATTCGGTATAACTTGTACCACGATGGTTGAACGAATTCAACCATCGGCCAGGGCAGAACAGTCCTTGTCACGGCCGGGTGTTTTCCTGTATAAGGGCAGTGCAGGGCCTGTGCCGTGGAGGTGTGGAAGAAGGAACGCCGCTGCAGGCGCCTGTCGGAAAGGAAGCTTCATGACGGACATTCTGGATTATATCAGCACCTGGTCAGCGCTCAAGTGGGTCGTTCTGGTCCTGATCGCGGGCTTTATCGGCCAGTTTGGCCGGATGATGGCGGAGGCCATAGCGAATAAGATCCGCCTTCGCCGCGCGAAAAAGAATCCGGTAGCGGCCGGCCGGCCGGAGCCGGCAGAGACGAAAGCCCTGAGCGCAGACGCAATCCCGGAAAGCGGGTTTTCCGGCCCCGTGCAGGAAACGCCGGGTTTGCCGGCCGGAGTCCCCGCGCCGGATTTCATTTCCCGGCCGGCGTCGTCCTCCGTTGCACCGGATAAAAAAGCCCTGAAGGCGATGGTCAAAGCCCGCAAAAAAGAAGCGAAGAAAAAAGAGAAAGAATAATCGATGCAGTGCGGACCGTCAGACCCGTTAAAATGCGCACATAAAGCCAGCCGCTATGGGATATCCGCATGATCCGGTTGTTCTTGGATGTATTTTTTCTTTTTGCTGCCTTCGTAGAGATCATATTCCAGCAGCCGACATTCGATTTCCCCGTTGTAAAAGGTCACCCGGCGCTTCGTGCGCAGGCCCACTTTCTTGATCATTTCCAGATTTCCGGTGAAGAGGTATCCATGGTAGCCGCGGCCGATGCTTTTCAGCCAATTGCCGCAGCCTTCATAAAGCGCTTCCAGTCGCTGCAATGCATTGGCCGGAGCTTTTTTGTGGACAAGATCGGCAGCCTTGCGGAGGATGACTTTTTGCCCCGGCGCGATTTCCTTTTTTCGCTCGGATCGCGTCGGTTGGATCTTTAGAGACTCCAGCCGTTCACCGTAAGGCGGATTGATGACGATGACGCCCTTTCCCCCCGGTGTGGGCGTTTTTTCGAAGGGGCAGACCTTGAATTCAATCAGGCGGTCAACGCCGGCCGTCTGCGCGTTGCGGCGCGCGGCCTCCACCGCTTGCGGATCGATATCCGAAGCGATAATGGTTGACGGCAGCGCTTTCAAAGAATCGTTGCGGGCTTTCCTGCGCAGCTCCTGCCAGGAGTCATGGGGAAAATCCCTGATATGCATGAAGCCATAATTGCCGCGGCCCAGCCCCGGAGCGCGTTGCAGCGCCATCAGGGCCGCCTCGATCGCGAGGGTGCCGCTGCCGCACATCGGGTTAATCAGCGGCGTCCGGCCCTGCCATCCTGTGGCCTTGATGAGGGCGGCCGCCAGTGTTTCCTGCATCGGCGCCGCCAGCGGAATCTTGCGGTAGCCGCGCAGCGAAAGCCTCTCCCCGGATGTGTCAATGTATGCCATGGCCTGGTCATTGCGCCAGTAAATATGAATGACCGCCCGGTTTCTTTCCGGCCCGGAATCCGGTCTCGCGCCGGTCTTTTCGCGGATGCGATCGACGATGGCGTCCTTGGCCCTGAGGTTGGCAAAACGCGAGTCGGTGATCTCCGGGTGATCGACTACGGAGGTGACGCAAACGTAAGCGCCGGGGCCGGAGTCCTGCAGAAGTGTCTCCCAGGGAATGGCGTTCAAGCGCTCGTAAAAAACGCCGGCGGTGATGGCTTTGAAGATTTGCAGTTGATACAGAACGTGCTGGGCCGTGCGCAGTTGCAGGTTCAAAACCATTGTGTCGGCCAGGGTTCCTTCGGTGGAAACGGCCGTGTCGATTTCCTGCAAAATGGGGAATCCCAGCTCCTCGATTTCTGCCTTCAGATAGGGAACGACCCCCTTCGGGCACGTGATCAATATCCTGTTTTTCTTCTGCCAGATGGACATAGGCAGGCTTTAACACAGGCCATGGGTCTTGGCAATCTTTTAAAGAAATTCATATTTTGGAACTTGCGGGAACTTGCCGGATCAGGCGGCATCCGGCAGAGGCGATAGCCGGATAAACGGCGGCAGCGCCTTTTTTCAGGGTGTGCATCTTGTAGATGCTGGCGGACAGGATGACGATGGCCATGACCATGAAGATGAAAAACGCGGGGTCAAAAAGGGATGACAATCCCGAATGATTGGATCATCACCTGCTTTTTCTGATTTCGCCGGTGACGACCAGATTGTCGCGATGAATCACTTCATCATAGTCTTTGTGCCCCAGTACGGAGTAAATCTGCGATGTCTTCAGGCCGATGATGCGGCGAACGTCGCCGGCGCTGTAGTTGACCAGCCCCTTGGCCAGCAGAATTCCTTCGCGGTCCACGCAGGCGACGGGATCTCCTTGCTCAAACTCCCCTTCGACGGCGGTGATGCCCGAGGGCAGCAGGCTCCTGCCCTTTTCGAGCAGGGCTTTCTTGGCTCCGTCGTCGAGGATCAGGCGTCCGCTGGGGCGCAGCGTAAAAGCAATCCAGTACTTGCGGCTGGCCAGTCTCGCGGTCTGCGGCAGAAACAGCGTGCCGATTTCCCTGCCCGCCATGATGTCGGACAGCACTTTCTTTTTTTTGCCCGGTGCGATGATGCAGGGAATGCCGATGGAGGTGACTTTTTTGGCGGCGGCGATTTTGCTTTTCATGCCGCCCGTGCCGACGGCGGAGGTTTCCTCCGTGGCGGCGGCTTCGATAGCGTCGGTGAATTCGCACACCAGGGGAATCAGCTTCGCTTTTTTGGATTGGGCGGGATTGCAGTCGAAAAGTCCGTCGGTCGCCGTCAGATTGACAAACAAGTCGGCCTCGACGATATTGGCAATCATGGCGGCGAGGTTGTCGTTGTCGCCGAATTTGATTTCATCGAAGGAGACGGTGTCGTTTTCGTTGATGATCGGCGTGACGTGCCATTCCGTCAGCGTGGAAAGCGTGTTGCGGATGTTGAGATAGCGCTGCCGGTCGGTCAGATCCGACATGGTGAGCAGAATCTGCGCGACGTAGAGGTTGTTTTTCTCAAACGCTTTGGAATAGATGCGCATGAGCCGGCCCTGGCCGACCGCCGCCGCCGCCTGTTTTTCCGGCATGCTTTTGAGTTTGCCGGAGATATTCAGGCGGTGCTTGCCCGAAGCGATGGCCCCGGACGTGACCAGGACGATGGAAAAACCGCGCTTCGTCAGGTCGGACATTTCCTGCACGAGGGATTCGATGATTTTCAAATCCAGCCCGTCCGATCCGGTGAGCACCGCGGAGCCGACCTTGATGAGAATTTTTTTGACGGATGCGAGCGTTTCCAGACGGATATTATTCATGGCTCAAAGTTTTTCGTGTTGTCTAAAAGGGTCACGATCTTTCCTAAAATATCCTGTAATCCTTCGCCGGTCGCGGCGGAAAACGGATGCAGCATTATCCCTTTTTTAGAAAATTGCGCAACGATTTTTTTGACCTTTCCCCGCACGGCGGGCAGGTCGATTTTGTTGAGGCAGACGAGCTGCTCTTTGTCCAAAAGCTGTGGATTATAGTTTTCCAGCTCCCGGTTGATGGCGGTAAAGTTCTTCCAGGCGCCGGTGCGCGTTTCTTCAGAGATGTCGATCAGATGGACGAGCACGCGGGTGCGCTCCACATGGCGCAGAAACTGGATGCCCATGCCGAGGCCCTCTGAAGCCCCGGCGATCAGGCCGGGGATGTCGGCGACGACAAAAGCCGGGCTGTCTTTGTGCTTCACCACTCCCAGATGTGGTGAAAGCGTGGTAAAAGGATAGTCCGCGATTTTGGGCCTGGCGGCCGATACGCGGGAAATGAAGGTGGATTTGCCCGCATTGGGGAATCCCACCAGCCCGACGTCCGCCAGCAGCTTCAGCTCCAGGAGCAGGATGCGTTCCTCTCCTTCCATGCCTTCCTGGGCGAATCGCGGCGTTTGGTGGGTGGAGGTCTTGAAATGGGCGTTTCCTTTGCCGCCCTTGCCGCCGCGGGCCGCGACAAAGGTCTGTCCCGCCGCGGCCAGATCCGCGAGAACCTCGCCGGTTTCAAAGTCTTTCACCAGCGTTCCGGGCGGTACGACAACTTCAAGATTCTCCGCGCTGCGGCCGGTGCGGTTGTTGCCTGAGCCGTGTCCGCCGTTTTTGGCGATTTGATGCTGACGGTATTTCAAATCCAGCAGGGTGTGGTGCGTTTGGGCCGCCCGGAAAATGACGTCGCCGCCCTTGCCGCCGTCCCCGCCATCCGGACCGCCTTTGGGGACGAACTTCTCCCTCCGGAAACTCACGCAGCCCGCGCCGCCGTGTCCGCCCCTGACAAATATTTTGGCTTCGTCAACAAATTTCATAAAAAATAAAAAGGCGCTTAAAGTCTCAAGCGCCTTTTAAATCCGGGTTGGAACGGACGGTTTACGCCGCTGCATAGACGCTGACCTTTTTGCGGGTCTTGTCCAGCCTTTCATATTTGACCACGCCGTTGATGAGCGAGAAAAGGGTGAAATCCTTGCCGATGCCGACGTTGTTGCCGGGATGAATTTTTGTTCCTACCTGCCGTACGATAATGGAACCAGCGTGGATATTCTGGCCGCCGTACACTTTAACGCCGCGCCGTTGCGAATTGGAGTCCCTGCCGTTGCGGGAGCTTCCCTGACCTTTTTTGTGTGCCATGATGTCCTCCGCCTATATCGAAATCTTCTTGATTTTCATACTCGTCAATTCCTGACGATGGCCGGTCTTTTTGCGAAATCCCTTGCGCCTTTTATATTTGCCGATGATCAGTTTCGGACCTTTGGTCTGGGCAATCACTTCGCCGATGACTTTGGCACCCTCAACGAAGGGTTTGCCGATTTTCACATCGGCCTCGTCCGATACCATTAACACTTCACTAAAAACAATTTCGGCCCCTTTTTCACCGGGCAGTTTTTCAACCGATAATACATCGCCCTCGCTGACTTTGTGTTGTTTGGCTCCTGTTTTTATGATTGCGTACATAACCTTATCCTTCGTTAGCGTTAAGATTGAGACTTATAGACAAAATGCTTCTTTTTGTCAATACAATTCAGCCCTCCTGACGATATTTTCTCCGGACTGCTGCAAGTATTGCTAAAACATTGATATCAAGAAGAAATTCGCTTGCATTCCATCGGGGCGAAAGGGTAAAGTGCGCCATCAACGGCAAAAAAAACACAAAGGTAGATGCGTGAGCAGGCAGAGCCCTTGTCTTGTTTTCATTGTTTTTTTTCTGATCTGGCTTTCGCCCGCGGCAATGGCCGGCGATGATCCACGATCGTTTGTCGGGGAGCTGCTGGTCGCTGAAGGGCTTGAGCCAGCCAGAGTGAGCAGCATGTTGCAGGACAGCCGCATATCCATCTGCCCGGATATTGTTCTGAAAAATCTTTTCTATTCCACGCCCAGGGGGTCTGTGCAAAAGCCTGACGTTATGCAGATTGATCCCCGTCAGATTGAACGGGGCAGGGATTTCATGACAGAAAACGAGGCTGTTTTGTCCGCCGTGGAACAGCGCTTTGGCGTGTCGCCGAGGATTATTACGGCGATTCTCATCGTCGAATCACGGCTGGGGACCTATCCCATGCCGTATAATGTAGTCAACGCTTACGCCAACCTGGCTTTTGTGCTGGATCAGGCCTACTGGAAAGAAATCCAGAACCGCTATGCGGACGCCTATCCGCAGATTCGGGATGATGCGACGGCCGCCCGCGCGAAAAGAAAAGCGAAGTGGGCGGTGCGGGAGCTTTATCACCTGGCTCAGATTGCCGATCATCTGGAAATTGATCCGCTGAGCATCTCGGGATCTTTTGCCGGCGCGATGGGCCCGGCGCAGTTTATTCCCTCGTCTTTCTGGGTTTTCGGAATGGACGGCGACGGAGACGGTATGGCCGACCCCTCGAACATGACGGATGCCAAGTTCAGCATGGGGCGTTATCTCAAAGAATTCGGCTGGGCGGAGGACGCCTCCGTTGAACAAAAACGCAGAGCGGTTTGGCATTACAATCGCAGCCGTGTGTATGTGAATACGGTGATGATGCTCTACGAAGAATTGGGACGGTGAAACCGTCCCGGCGGTCTGTTTTTACCACGGGTTGACAAAAGCATGACAGGCATCCGCCGGTTGCCGGGTGGGCGCGGATTTGATCCCCCGCATGATCCACTGGCGGGTGTCCGCCGGATCGATGACGGCGTCGATTTCAAGGTGCGCGGCCATGTTGATGGCTTTGCCGATTTCGTAGAGCTGCGCCACGAGTGATTCGTAGAATTCTTCACGCTTCTGCGGATCCTCAATGGCCGCCAGTTCTTTTTTGAAACCCGCTTTGACGGCGCCTTCCAACCCCATTCCGCCGAATTCCCCGGTCGGCCAGGGCACGCTGAAGAAAGATTCATGAAACCCGCTCTCTCTTTTTGTGCCGGACGATCCGTTCTCAACCCCGCCGGGGCGGGGATCGTTAAATCGCCTCGATAGTGGAAGTCGGCTTCGTCGTGATGTTGTAGGTGACACTCACGACTTCCGGAATCTCTTTCGTGATCTTTACGGCGATCTTTTCGAGCACGTCAAAGGACAACCGGGAGGGTCTTGCCTTGCGCGCATCGGTGCTGTCCCACGAGCGGATTTCAATCTGATTACCGAAGACGCGCTTGCCGTCGCGCATGCCGGTGACGCGGTCTTGATGCAGGATCGCCAGATACTGAAACGCCTTCGTGTTCTTGAGCGCCGCTTCGGTGATGGTGGTCGCTTTCCTCACCAGGGCGATTTTTGCGGGCGTGACTTCGCCGATGACGCGGGCGGCCAGCGCCGGTCCCGGGAAAGGAATCCGGTCGAACATGGCGGAAGGCAGGCCCAGACCGGAGCCGGCTTTGCGCACGCCATCCTTGCGCAGCTCGATGAGCGGCTCCAGAATCTTGTAGCCGAAAGCTTTTTGCGGGTCGATGCCCAATTGTTCGAAGACATTATGCTGACGCTTGATGCCGGCGATGGTTTCGTCCACGTCGGTGAGAATCGTACCCTGCAGAAGATATTGGGCTTTGCTTTTAACGACGAGTTTGCCGAAGACGTTTTTGTAGAAGGTCTGGGTGATGGCTTCTCTTTTTTCCTCGGGATCGGTCAGGCCTTTAAGAGCGGCAAAGAAGGCTTTGGAGGCGTTGATGACTTCCACATGGATGCCCAGTTTTTTGAAGGCAGCCTGCACCCAGGCAGGTTCTCCTTCCCGCATGATGCCGTTGTCGATTATGTAGGTTTTCAAGCGATCGCCCAGCGCCTTGTGTCCCAGAGCGGTGACGACGCAGGAGTCCACGCCGCCCGAGAGCGCGTTGACGGCGAGCCCGTCTCCCACAGCTTTGCGGATGTCCCGGACCTTGTCGTCAATAAATTTCTCCACATTCATGGTACTGGCTTTGATTTCCTTCATCTTCATCTTGACGGCTCCTTTGCGCTAAAATTAGGTTGCTGCTTGTTTAAATGAAAACCCCCCGCGTTTCAAGCATTAAGATCAAAAACAATCTCGTTTGCCCGGGGCGGCTTCAATATTTCGATTGTAAATTTGGCAGGTTCGGTTTAGAAAACAGCACCGTTTAACGGCAACGTCGTTATTGTCTATGTTGGAAAGGAGATTTTCATGGCGCCGATTAAAATCATGCCCTGCCTGGATATGAAAAACGGAAGGGTGGTTAAAGGGGTTCATTTTGTTGACATCAGGGAAGCGGGCGACCCGGTCGAGAATGCCGTGTTCTATCAGGCCGAAGGCGCGGATGAACTGGCCATGCTGGACATTGCCGCCACGCTCGAAAACCGCAAGACACGGCTGGAATGGGTAAAAAAAGTTGCACAGCGAATCAGCATTCCGCTGACGGTCGGCGGCGGCATTTCCTCGCTTAAGGACATTGAAATGGTGCTGGGCGCGGGTGCGGGCAAAGTGTCCATGAACAGCGCCGCGGTGAAAAATCCCGAATTGGTGAAGCTGGCGTCGGCAGAATTCGGTCCGGAAAAAATTACGGTGGCCATCGACGCCAAAAGAAATCCGGCCCTGCCGTCGGGCTTTGAGCTGGTGGTTTCCGGCGGCACACTGCCCATCGCGAAAGACGCGGTCGAGTGGGCCAGACAATGCCAGGAACTGGGCGCGGGCGTGATCCTGCCCACCAGCATGGACGGAGACGGCACAAAGGCGGGATACGATATTCCTTTCACCAAAGCGATTTCCTCCGCTGTCAGCCTGCCGGTGGTGGCGTCCGGCGGCGCGGGAAAGCTGGAGGATTTTTACGAAGCGGTTGTGGACGGAGGAGCGTCTGTTCTATTGGCTGCGTCCGTTTTTCATTTCCGGCTTCTCAAAATCAAGGATGTAAAAGACTTTCTTAAAAGCAAGGGACTTGCCGTTGCCTGAACTCCGGGCGGCAGAATGGAAACGACGGGAGGTGTCGTGAGCAAGCTGGGCGACATTATTTTTTTTCGCAGGCATGGGGTTTGTCCCCGCTGGTTCTGCTTCACGTTTGACAACCGTTTGCGCCGCCTGGCTCAAAATCAGGAAGGGAAATTGTCGCGGCGTAAAAGACGTTGCCAATGTTATTCGGGCGGACTGTCCCTGACCTGCTTTTCCTTTTCTACTCCCCGATGATTTTCACCAGCACCCTCTTCTTTCTTCCGCCGTCGAATTCGCCGTAGAAGATCCGTTCCCATGGGCCGAAATCCAGCCTTCCTCCGGTGACGGCCACAACGACTTCGCGTCCCATGATCTGCCGTTTCAGATGCGCGTCGCCATTGTCTTCGCCGGTGCGGTTATGCCGGTAAAACGACGTCGGCGCGTGAGGCGCCAGCCGTTCCAGCCAGTCTTCATAATCCGCGTGGAGCCCCGGTTCGTCGTCGTTGATGAACACGGACGCCGTGATGTGCATGGCGTTGACCAGGACGAGGCCTTCCTGAATGCCGCTTTTTTTCAGTATTTTTTCGACGCTGCCGGTGATGTTGACAAAAGCCCTTCTCCGGGGAATATCAAACCATAATTCTTCGCGACAGGACTTCATAAGACAAAACCTCCGGTTCAAATATGTAATTAACTTTACAAGCTTATCGCCTTATGCTATGAGGTAGAAAAATATGCAAGATCAACTTTTTTATCAGGAGAACATCCTATGTCCGGCCATTCCAAATGGAGCACCATCAAAAGAAAAAAAGGGGCGATCGATGCCAAAAGAGGCAAGATTTTTACCAAAATCATCAAGGAAATTACACTGGCAGCGCGTTTGGGCGGCGGCGATATTGAGGGCAATGCCCGCTTAAGGCAGGCGGTCATGGCGGCCAAGGAAGAGAACATGCCCAAGGACAACATCGAGCGGGCCATCAAGAAAGGCATGGGCGGCGGTGACGGCGCAAACGCTTATGAAGAATTTACCTACGAAGGCTACGGACCCGGCGGCGCGGCAGTCATCGTGGAAATCATGACGGACAATAAAAACCGGACGGTGGCGGAGATCCGGCATATCTTTTCCAAGCACGGCGGGAATCTGGGCGAGAACGGCTGTGTGGCCTGGATATTTGCCAAGAAAGGCAGCATCGTCATTGACAGAAAAGCGATCGGTGAAGACCAACTGATGGAACTCGCTCTTGACGCGGGAGCGGAAGATGTCAAAACGGAAGATTCGGAATACGAAATCATCACGGAGCCGTCAGCCTTTGAAGCAGTGAAGAAGGCGGTTGACGACAGGGGTATTAAACACCTGGAGGCGCGCATCAGCATGATTCCCTCCAACACCGTCAAGCTGGAAGCGGGTAAGGCTGAGTCCATGCTGAAACTGATGGAAAAGCTTGAAGACAACGACGACGTCCAGAACGTTTATTCCAATTTCGACATTGACGAAGAGGTCATGGAGAAATTGAGTTAATCCGCCAAAACGGCTGGAAGCGAAAGCAGGTAATTTGCGAATTTTAGGTATCGATCCCGGATCTCATGTGACCGGCTACGGCGTGATTGATCAAAGCGGTAACTACCTGCGTCATGTGGCCCACGGTGAAATCAAGGCCCGCAGGAATTCCCTGCTTTCTGAAGTGCTGATAGACACTTTCCGCAAGCTCGGCGCTGTTATCGCTGAAAACAATCCGCAGGTGGTCAGCCTGGAAAACATCTTTTACGGGAAAAATGTCCGCAGCCTGATCAGGCAGGCTCAGGTGAGGGGAGTCGTGATTCACGCCTGTACGGACAAGGGGATTCCGGTTTTTGAATATTCGCCGCTGGAAGTCAAAAAGGCGGTAGTCGGCTACGGCCGGGCGGAAAAGCGGCAGGTGCAGATCATGGTCAAGGCGATTTTGAAACTCGATTTCCTGCCGCCGTCGGATGCGGCGGACGCCCTGGCCGCGGCGATCTGCCAGGCCAATTTCGGAAAGGAGCAGCCGATCTGAATGATTGCCATGCTTTCCGGTAAAATCGCCTATAAGGGAATTTCTCATGTTGTGGTGGACGCGCAGGGCGTCGGCTATCGCGTTTTTATTCCACTCACCACTTTTTATGCGCTCCCGGATGAAGACCAGGCGATTACCCTGCATATCCACACATCGGTCAAAGATGACGCGATTCATCTGTTCGGTTTTTACACGCGTGAGGAGCGGGAGCTTTTTCAACTGATGATTTCCGTTAACGGCATCGGGCCGAAAGTCGCGCTGAACATTCTTTCGGGGATTTCCTCCGCGGAGCTGCTCGGAGCGATTTCCGCGGGTAACCTGACCAGGCTGATGACCATTCCCGGAATAGGCCGGAAAATGGCCGAGCGGCTGATTCTGGAGCTGAAAGAAAAGGTCTTGAAAAAAATGGCTGCGGACGCAATTCCGGCGGCGGACGCGAAACAAAAACAGGCGGAGAAGATGCGCGAGGATGTGCTTTCCGCCCTGATGAATTTGGGGTATAAGACCGGCGCGGCCCGAGATGCTCTGGATAAAGCCGCCCGCGATCTGCAGGAAGATCCGGCGATGGACCAGCTTTTGAAAAAAGCGCTGAAAATTCTGGCGGGCTGAGGCCGGCCGGTTTGTGGGTAGAAACGCATGGATGCTCATTTGAAAAATCCGCTGATGGATCCGGTCTGCGCCGAAGACGAAGGAGCGCTGGAAAATTCGCTGCGTCCGCCGAAGCTGGCCGATTATGTCGGCCAGGACAAGGTGAAAAGCAATCTGTCCATTTTCATCGAAGCCGCCCGCAAACGGCGCGAGTCGCTGGATCATGTCCTTCTGTACGGGCCGCCGGGTCTGGGGAAAACCACGCTGGCCTATATTATCGCCCGGGAGCTGGGGGTCGATATCAAGGTCACGTCCGGTCCGGTGATCGAGCGTCCCGGCGATCTGGCGGCGATTCTGACCAATCTGCACGAGCACGAAGTCCTTTTTATCGACGAGATTCATCGGCTTTCGCACGTCGTCGAAGAGATTCTCTACCCGGCGATGGAGGATTTCCATATCGATATTCTGATCGGCCAGGGGCCGTCGGCCCGGTCGATGAAACTCGACATTCCGAAATTCACGCTGGTGGGCGCGACCACGCGCGCCGGATCGCTCACCTCGCCGCTGCGCGACCGCTTCGGCATGCATTTCCGGCTGGAATTCTATTCGCCGCAGGAGCTGGCCGTGATTCTGGCGCGCTCCGCCTCCATTCTGAACGTGAAACTGACGGCGGACGGGGCGCGGGAGCTGGCCCATCGCGCGCGCGGCACACCGCGGATTGCCAACCGCCTGCTCAAGCGCGTCCGGGATTACGCGGAAGTCAAAGGCGACGGAACCATTGACGGTGATCTGGCCCGCCGGGCGCTGGACGCGTTCGATGTCGATCAAAAGGGTTTTGATCAGATGGACCGCAAGCTGCTTTTGACGTTGATTGAAAAATTCAACGGCGGCCCGGTAGGTGTGGAAAGTCTCGCGGCGGCCATCGGTGAGGAGCGGGTCACCATTGAAGATGTTTACGAACCCTATTTAATTCAGGAAGGCTACCTGCAGAGGACGGCGCGGGGACGCGTCGCCTGCTCCAAGGCATACGAGCATTTTGGTCTGAAAACGCCGAGAGCCCAAAAGGAACTGTTTTAGCGAAAAAGATAAAGATTCCTTAAATAAAACACTGCCTTACAATGCATGACCCTGATGCGGGCCGGGTGTGTTGTTTTAACCACAAAAGGCAGGCCAGCCGGCCATCCTTTCCGGAAAGACTTCTCAACAAGATTAATAAAGACGGCAGGTTGCGGCACAAATCCCTCCGGTTATGCTCTGGTATGCTTATTGCTAACAGAGTACAGCTAGAAAAGGGGTGATATGCACTTACAGCGTACTTTAAAAAAAGAAATATTTTGTTCCAGTATCGGACTGCACACGGGCCGCAAGGTCAATATGCAAATCAAGCCGGCTGACACGGACACCGGCATTGTTTTTGTCCGGAAGGATCTGCCGGATGCAAGGCCGATTGCGGCGGACTTTAAGTCGGTTTGCGACACGACGCTGGCCACAACCATCGGTGATAACGGCAATACGGTTTCGACCATCGAGCATCTGATGTCGGCGTTTTGCGGCATGGGGCTGGACAATGCCGTTGTGGAAATCGATTCCTTTGAAGTACCCATCATGGACGGTAGCGCCCGCCCGTTTGTCAATATGCTCAAGAAAGTCGGCACGCGGCCGCAGGGAAAATTCAAAAAAATGCTGGTCATCAAAAAGCCGGTCTGCGTGACGGAAGGCGAGGGAAGCGCCATGCTGCTCCCGTCGAATGAATTTAAAATCACCTATGACATCGATTTCAAAAATAAAATCATCGGCCGGCAGTCCTACAGCTTTCTGTTTTCCGATAAAAACTACGAGGACAACATCTGCTGCGCGAGGACCTTCGGCTTTCTGAAAGAAGTCGAATTTTTGCAGGCCAGAGGCCTGGGACTGGGCGGATCCCTGGACAACGCGATTATTCTCGACGACGATAAAATCATCAACAAGGAAGGCCTCCGCATGCCCGATGAATTCGTCAAGCACAAAATCCTGGATGCGGTAGGCGATTTGTTTCTGCTGGGCATGCCGATCATCGGCCATTTTGTAGCGCACCGGTCCGGCCACCGGCTCAACAATCTTCTGCTGCGGGAACTGATGCGCGAAGAGGCCGGCTGGGAGATCATCAGCAAAGATCTTCCGCGGCAATCGGATCAATCCATGTCCTGCAACCTCCCATCCTTCACGATTCTGGACGCCGTACAAATCTGATTTTATCCCCGTTTTGACTTTCCCAAATTAACCTTGATTTTTATCGATAGGTTACCTAGGATACCCGTATTCTTACGGAAAACGGGCGGGTATGAAAAAGTATAAAAATTATTTCTGGATAGCCATCATCGCAGGGTTCTGCATGATGACCATGACGGTTGCCGCCGGGGAGGCCAGGGCCCAGATGGGTCCACGGATGACGGACATCCTGGTGACCAGCGGCACGAGCGAAATACTTTTGTATGCAAGGCTGGTGGATGGTTTCAAGAAGGAAATGGAGGATGCCATTCTGGCGGGGGTTCCCGCTGTTTTCACGATAGAACTGGATGTCTATCAGGAAAGGTCCTATATGTGGGACAAACATATCCTCCGTAAAGAAATCCGCCGCACCATCAAATACGACAATTTGAAAAAGAATTTCCTGATTGCCACAAACGGTCTGGGACAGCCGGCGATCCTGACGAATTTTGAAAGCGCGCAAAAAGCCATGGCGGAGTTGGACGGAATTCCCGTGGTGGCTCTTTCCGATCTGTCCAAAGGCGAACGCTACTATGTTCAGGTCAGGGTCAAAATCGACCGGGTGCGGCTGCCGTTCAAGATGGAATATGTATTGTTCTTTGTTTCCCTGTGGGATTTTGAAACCCCCCTGTACAAGATCAAATTTCCCCATGAATGATCGCAAACGCAGGGGCGTGGTTGATATCGCGAGCGCATAATGTTGAAAAAGAACGTCGGAAAAAACTATCTCGATGAGCGGGAGTTGAGAAAGCGCCGGCGCGAGCGTATCATCATGCTGGCGGTTGGCTGCCTGGCAATCGTTTTTACTATTCTGGCCAGCCAGTTGTCCGACCGCAAAGACCTGCCTATTTCGGCCAATATTCTGGTTTACGGCCTGACCAGCGTCAACGTCATCCTGATTCTGCTTCTGCTTTTCCTGATCGTCCGCAATGTTTTTAAGTTGTTTTCCGAGCGGCGCAAGGGATTGATCGGATCGAAGCTGCGCACCAAACTGGTTACGGCGTTTGTGGGACTGTCTCTGGTTCCCACCATTCTGCTTTTTTTGTTTGCCATCAACTTTCTTTCCTATTCGATCGAGTTTTGGTTCAATATCAAAATCGGCGACGCTTTGGCGCGGTCGCTGGAAGTCGCACAGGTGTATTACACACAGGCTGAGGACCTGGCCAAATTCAACGCGCGTCAAATCAGCGCGGAAATTACCCGAAACCGCCTCTACGAGGTGGACCGGGCCGATTATCTGAATAATTTTCTTTCTCAACGCCGGGAGAACTATAAGATAGCGCGCGTGGAAGCGTATTTTGATTTCAACAACCAAAGCCTCGTCTTTACCGACGACGAAAAAACGGCGTCCGCCGCCGTGCAATTGTCGCCGAAAATGCTGGAGGACATTTACTCCGGCAAGGAAGTCTCTACGGTGGCCGCCACGGAGGAAGGAGAGGCCATCGTCGGCGTCGCGCCGGTTTTCTCCTATGCCGTGGCGACGGAAGTCATCGGGCGGGTCAGTGTCAGCAACAGCGTTCCCCAAGGCCTGGTGGACAAGCTCAGGAGCATCGCCGACGCGTCGGAACAATACGGACAGATCAAGCTTCTGAAGAATCCGATCAAGTTTAATTACATCGTGACCCTGTCCATCGTGACGCTCGCGATTATTTTTCTCGCGACATGGTTCGGTCTGTCGCTGGCCCAGAGCATCACCAGCCCCATCCAGGACCTCGTGACGGCGACCAACCGCATTACCCGGGGGGATCTGACCAGCCGCATTGACATTGAAGCCGACGATGAAATCGGCATTCTAGTCAAATCCTTCAATTCCATGACGGATGATTTGCACAAAAGCAAGATGGGCCTGATCGAGGCCAATATCTCGCTGGAAGAGCGACGCAAGTATATAGCCGCCATTTTGCGCAATGTCTCGGCGGGCATCATCTCCATTGACCGGAACGGAACCCTCACCACCATCAACCGCGCCGCGGAAGCCATGTTCGGAATTGACGCTTCTCCTTACCTGTTCCGGAATTACCGGGAGCTTTTGCACGAGGATCATCTCGTCGTGGTCGATTCCTTTTTGCAGGAAATGAAGGAAAGCCGCATGCGGGTTCTGGAAAAGCATCTGGAATTGACGCTGCGGGACAAGGTGTTGACGATTTTGCTGACCCTGACGACCATTGAGGACGAAGAAGGCGAAGACTCAGGCATTGTCGTGGTGTTTGAAGATTTGACGAAACTGCAGATGGCGGAGCGAGCCGCGGCCTGGAGGGAAGTGGCCCGGCGCATGGCGCATGAAATCAAGAATCCGCTTACGCCAGTGCAGCTCTCCGCGCAGAGGCTGCAGCGGAAATACGGGGATAAGCTGGGCGAGGAAGGCTCGGTCTTTAAGGAATGCACACAGATCATCATCGATCAGGTGGACGTGCTGAAGAATCTGGTGAACGAATTTTCCCGCTACGCGCGCATGCCGGCGACGGTGCTTGCCCCCAATGACCTCAACGCGGTGGTGTCCGAGGCCGTGACGCTTTTCGTAGACGCGCACAAAGACATCCACTTTGAATTCCGTCCGGCGGAGGGATTGCCGAGGTTCCTGCTGGATGCCGAACAGATCAACCGGGTCATGGTGAATCTGCTGGACAACGCCGTGGCGTCCTTAAACAAGCAAGCAGGCCATGTCGGTATTGTGATCCGGTATGATGAGGGCCACAGGCAGGTGGCCGTCGCCGTCGCCGACGATGGGGTCGGGGTTCCGGCCGACTACAGACGAAAAGTGTTTGACCCGTACTTTTCAACCAAGAAGTCGGGGACGGGGCTGGGACTGGCCATTGTCAGCTCCATTATCTCGGACCACAAGGGAACCGTTACCGTCAGCGACAACCACCCCACGGGAACAATCGTATCTTTTCAGTTGCCCGTGGACGAAGTTTAATTTATAGAAGACGCGGCATTGGGTGAAAATCATGAACGAAACCATTCTGATCGTAGATGACGAAGACAGCATCTGTCAATCGCTGAAGGCCATCCTGGAAGACGAAGGCTATCAGGCGCTCGTAGCAGGCAGCGGCGAAGAGGCGCTCCGGGTGGTATCCGAAGAAATGCCCCAACTGGTCCTGCTGGATATCTGGCTGCCCGGCATGGACGGCCTGGAAACCCTCAAAGCCATCCGCGCCGCCCATCCGAACATGCTGATCATCATGATGTCCGGTCACGGCACCATCGAGACGGCCGTGAAAGCCACAAAGCTGGGTGCTTTTGACTTTATTGAAAAACCCTTGTCGCTGGACAAAGTCATGATCCTGGTGAACAACGCGTTGAGCCTGGTTCGCCTGGAAGAAGAAAATATTCTGCTCAAGCAGAAAATATCGCACCAGTACGAACTGACCGGAACCAGCCCGGTCATTGCCGAGCTCAAGGAAATGATCGGCATCGTCGCGCCGACCAACGCGTGGATTCTGATCATGGGCGAAAACGGCACGGGGAAGGAGCTGGTGGCGCGTTCCATCCATCACCTGAGCCGCCGTTCCCACAAGCCCATCGTGGAAGTCAACTGCGCGGCCATTCCCGAGGAACTGATCGAGAGCGAACTGTTCGGGCACGAAAAAGGCGCTTTCACCGGGGCGACCGAAAAGAAACGCGGCAAGTTCGACCTGGCTCACGAGGGAACGATTTTTCTGGATGAAGTGGCGGACATGAGCCTGAAGGCCCAGGCCAAGATTCTGCGGATTCTCCAGGAGAAAAAATTTGAGAGGGTCGGCGGCAACAAGCTGATCGACATGGATGTAAGGGTGCTGGCCGCGACCAACAAGGATCTGGAGAAAGAAATGGAGGCGGGCCGGTTCCGGCAGGATCTGTACTACCGCCTGCACGTCATTCCTCTTCGCGTGCCGCCTCTGCGCGACCGGAAAGAAGACGTCGTTCACCTGACGGAGCGTTTTCTGCAGGACTTTGCCGCCAAGGAGGGGCAGCAGCCGAAGGCCCTGACCGTCGCCGCCCTGGAAAAGTTGATGGCGCATGACTGGCCGGGCAACGTCCGTGAGCTGAAAAATATCATCGAAAGGCTGATTATCCTGACGCCGTCCAATGAAATACAGGCGGAGGACATTCCCGAACTCAGCATCAAAACCGAACCGGATGAGTCTTTGCAGGAAGCGCCCGCGGCGGCCGGAGATTCGCTGAGGGATGCCCGTCTGGATTTCGAAAGACAGTTTATTTTGAAAAAGCTGGAAGAATACGACGGCAATATTTCCAAAACCGCCGAAGCCATCGGCCTGGAACGCAGCAATCTGCACAAAAAGCTCAAGAGCTTGAAGGTGGCGACGAAGGAATAGGGATAAAAGTTTCAGACTTCAGTCTTCTTCATCTGCTTCGTCATTTCCGAAAGTGAAAATTTATTGAACGGCAGAAACACCACCCCCAGGACGACCACAACCATCATCGACAGGAAATGATAGACCAGCGCAAAGGACAGGGCTTCCGGTTTGGCAATCCCGAACAGGCTCAATCCCAGGATGCAGGCGTAATGCCAGTTGCCGATAAAACCCGGCGCGGTGGGAATGGCGATGCCCGCGATCAAAATTACCATGACCACGAAAGCCGCCAGCGCCGGCAGATCAAAGCCGAAGGCGGAAAGCAGCGCGTAAATGGCGGCGACATCCACCAGCCAGACCACAGCGGACAGGACCAGCAGGTACAGCAGCCGTTTGACGTCGGTGATGACCTGGAAGCCGTCGATGAAATGATGGATGACGGGATTGACTTTTTGCGCAAGTGTGCCGGGCAGACGCCGCAGTATCCAGTCGACAATGGAGACGGCAGTCTCTCTGCGCCAGACCAGCCCCACCACGAAGGCGGTCATCATCAGGGTCAGAAGCAGGAAAAGCATTCCGGAGGTAACCATCCAGCGCGACAGGTCATCCTGCGCAATGAGAACCACGATGGTAATGGTCAGCACGGCAAGGCTGTCCAGCACGCGCTCCACGACAATGGCGCCCAGCGCCGATGACATTTTGACGGTGCTTTTCCGGGCAATGAGGTAGGGCCTGGCCAGTTCCCCGATTCGGGCCGGGATTGCGGCAATGGCCAGAAATCCGACGCTGGTCACGGCAAAGAGCGTTCCTTGGGGGATTTTTTCCATTGGTTCCAGGATGACGCCCCAACGATAAGAACGCAGAGCCTGCATGAATACGATAAAGAAGAGGGACAGAACCGCCCAGCCCGGAAGAATGTTCTTCAGGGAAGCAAGCGTGTCATTGAGGTGAATACCCCGAAGTGAGAAATAAATCAGGACAACGCCCAGCAGGATGCCGAAAAGAAATTTCTTGTTCATGAAAATGCCAACACCGGCCCTGTCGGGGCGTCTCTGAACCTTAGCTTTCTTCCAGTTTGCCGGCTATCTTGTCGTGAATCACCTGGGAAGACAGCTTGTTGCCGATCAGACCCACGCGAACGCCGACGGTTGTCTGATTTTTTGCCCGATATACAATTTCAATTTTCACATTTTCGTCATGGATTATGGCCGAAATGGTTCCCTTGGAAATTTCCCGAACGGGATGAACCTGCGTTCCGCGCATCTCGGCGACCGTCCTTTCACAGGCGCTCCAGACGCTGTCGAGAGAGGCCGCGTAGTCCGTCTTCAGCTCGCCGTTGGCGTACAAGTAGGTTCCCGCACCCGCGCCGACCACTGCTCCGCCGGCAACCAGAGCGCCGCATCCCGCAAGGGACATCAGGGCAAACGCGCAAATCACGAAGCGACATATTTTGCTTTTCATCGTGCATTCCTCCGGACTGTTCAAGTTGAAGGCATGTAAACATATTGCGGGATGGATTGCAACTTTATTGTCGATGGATTTTATCGTGCCTTTTCAAATTCCCGCAGGAGATCTTCCTGCTTCCGGGTCAGTTGTGTTGGAATCCGGACAAAGACTTCAATGATCTGGTCTCCGCGTCCGTATCCCTGCAGATGGGGGATCCCCTTGCCTTTCAGGCGGAAGATCTGGCCGGTTTGCGTTCCGCGGGGGATTTTTATTTTTTCCGTTTCTTTTAAGGTGGGCACTTCAATCGTCGCGCCGAGAGAAGCCTGCACGAAAGAGATCGGGATGCTGCACACAATATCGTCTTCCTGTCGCACAAAGAATTCGTGGTCTTCCACCTGCAAAAAAACATACAGGTCCCCGTTGGGGCCTCCCTGGTCTCCCGCTTCGCCTTCTCCCCGCAGACGCATCCGCGAACCGGTTTCCACACCGGCGGGGATTTTCAGTTCGACGGTTTTACGCTGCTTCTGCTTGCCTGTGCCGCGGCAGGCAGAGCAGGGGTTGGCGATGACTTTGCCGTAGCCGTTACAATGGGGGCAGGTGGAGCTGATTGTGAAAAAGCCGCTTGACTGAACCACCTGGCCTCTGCCGTTGCAGGCGGGACAGGTCGAAGGCGCTGTGCCGGGCGCCGAGCCCGTTCCCTCGCATTCCTGGCAGGAATGAAGTTTTTCCAGATCGATGGCGGTGGTCAGCCCGAAGGCGGCGTCCAGAAATGAGATTTTCAGATCGTAGCGCAGGTCGGCGCCGGCCCGCGCTGCCGTGCGCGTCCGCCCCCTTCCTCGTCCCCGGCTGAATCCGAACACGTCTTCAAAAATGTCGCCGAAGCTGGAAAAAACATCCTCAAAGCCGCTGAACCCCTGAAAGCCGGTGTTGCTCAAACCGGCGTGTCCATAGGCGTCATAAATTTCTCTTTTTTGCCTGTCGCTCAATACTTCGTAAGCTTCGGCCGCTTCCTTGAACCTTTCCTCCGCCTGTCTGTCTCCCGGATTTTTGTCGGGATGGCACTGCATGGCTATTTTCCGATAACTTTTTTTGAGATCTTCTTCCGAGGCGTTTTTGCCGACGCCCAGAATTTCATAATAATCCCTCTTGGTCATGGGCTTTGTTTTGTTTCCTCCGCTTTGATCATGGCCGCGAGCGCGTTTGCCCGTTCGGCATCGTCGATTTTTTTCAAGGCGTGTCCGGCAAAGGATAATTTTTTAAGACGGACGGCTGTCCGGGCGATGTTTTCCCAGTCGGCGTCCTGAAGTTCCAGTCCCTGCGCCCTGGCTGCGCCCTGAAGCAGAAAAACATCGCCGTTTTCCAGCGCCCGCTTTCGAATTTTTTCTATGCCGGCCGCATGGGATGCCCGGGCATAAAAGTCCAGCGCATCGGAAAGAGCTTCCGCTTCCCAATACAGGTCCCCGTAACTGATCAGCGATTCGGGAGAGATTTTATCAATATACAATATTTTTTGTTTGAAGCGGTAATCCGGCAGCTTTCTTACGACCAAGGAATGCCTCCCCGTAAAATGATGATGCAAGGATAAACACGGAATAATGTAATAATGGACCTGCGTCTGTCAATGGCTTGGTATTGTTTTACCAGGCGGGGAAACGCTTTTTCGTGCTTTAACCGGGGTTTGCGATAATTTCCGGCGGCAATTCGGCTGCAGGGGCTTTCGATTCCGGGCAACGGAAAACAGATAATCCCGCGGAAACTGCTTGTCGAAGCTTTTCTGCGAGCGCTCTTCCCCGTATCGGAGCGGTCGTTTTGCGCATAGGGCGCTTTTACTTTTACCGAACGGACGGGTTATATATTTTTTCGTGGCCGATGGTGGACGTCGGGGTACGGCCATAGTTGTGGCCGGGCAGCACCTTGGTATCGTCCGGCAGCGTGAAAAGTTTCGCCTGGATGGCCTGATACATGGTTTGCCAGGAACCGCCGGGCAGGTCTGTCCGGCCGACGGCCTCCACAAACAGCGTGTCGCCTGTAAAAACATAGCCGGGTGTGTAAAGACACATGCCGCCTGGCGAATGGCCCGGTGTATGGAGGACTTTCAGATTGACATTGCCCGCGGAAATGATCTGCCCATCGGAAACGAGAATGTCGGCAGGCGGCGATTGCGTGGCTCCGAACATCTTGAGCATGCCGGCCGGCGTCGAGGTGAGCATGAAGGCGTCGTCTTCATGGATGACGATTTTGGCGTCCGTGAGTTTTTTCATCTGGGCGTTGCCGCCGATGTGGTCCACGTGGCCATGCGTGTTGACAATGAAATTGATGCGCAGATTGTTTTTTGCCGCCAGGGCGAGAATTTCATGTGCGTTGTCGGCCGGATCAATGACCAGCGCGTCTCCGGTGACGGGGTCCCCCACCAGATAGGCAAAAACCGCCATGTGGCCCACCTGCATTTGCTGAATAAACATAATTTAATCTCCTTAAATTATATGGGGAAATAAACTAGCATGATCGCTCTGAATTCGTCAAATTAAATCCGGCGCCGGAAAACAGCGCCGAAAAAACCGTCCATCGAATGGCGATGAGGGTAAGTTCTGAAAAATCCACGACGATCCGTGAGGCCTTGCACAGCGGGGGATTCCGGCGGCAAAAGATAGAAATGCGGGCAAGCCGCCAGGAACCGCCGGGCAACCATGTCATTTTCCTGTGGCAAAAGAGAACAGGTGCAATACACCAGAAAACCATTTTTGGAAACGGCCGCGGCCGCGTTTCGCAAAATGGATTGTTGTGTCTCGGCATGTCGGTTGATATCACTGGGTTTTAGTCGCCATTTGATTTCCGGATTGCGCCGCAACGTGCCGGTTCCGGAGCAGGGAGCATCCACGAGAACCGTGTCAAATGTATTTTGATATTGAGCCGATAGAGGGTCCTGCAGATCCACCCCGGCTGTTTCGATAATGGTTATGCCCATTCTTGCGGCATCGTTTTGTAATTGCACAAGTTTTTCCGTATCCCGGTCCATGGTGACAAGCAGGCCTTTGTTTTCCATCAGAGCGGCAAGATGAGTGGTTTTACCGCCGCTTCCCGCGCAGGCATCGAGAATTTTTTGACCTTTTCGGGGATTGACCAGATAAGAAATCAGCTGGGAGGCCTCATCCTGAAGACGAAAAAGCCCCCGGGTAAAAAAAAGAGTTTTATGAACCGGCTGCGAGGAAGAAGAAAGACGGATTCCGTCGGGAGAAAACGGGGTTTCTTCGGCCTGAAAATCTTCGCCGGTCAGTTTTTCCTTCAGTTCCCGGCGGCCGGATTTCAGCCTGTTGACGCGGATCGTCAAGGGCGGCAGCTCATTATTGGCGGCGCACAGCTCTTCAGTTTCCTTCCGGCCGAAAACATTCAGCCATTCTTCGACCAGCCACAGGGGATGAGAATGAAAAGCCGCGATATATTCTGCCGGGTTTGTGTTTCCGTCGGGGAAAGACCAGGGTCCCGGGCCGCGCAGATAGCTACGTAATACGGCGTTGACCAGCCCGCCCGCCGCCGGATGGACGAACCGGGCAATTTTGACCGCTTCGTCCACGACCGCAAAGGACGGCAGCCGGTCGCTGAACGAGAGCTGGTAAAGCCCCGTGCGCAGGATGTTTTTGATATTTTCTTCCATTTTCGGGTAGTTCCCGCGATAAAGACGGGTCAGAATCCAGTCCAGATGTCCCCGCATTCTCAAAACGCCATAGACCAGATGCGTGAGCAGGCGGCCGTCCGCCGTTTGGGAAAGGTTTTTCTTTTCAAGACAGGAATCCAGCAGGTCGCCGGCGAAAGCGTCGCTTTGTGAAACGCGGGTCAGAATTTCCACCGCCTGATGTCGAACGGTTTTTTTCATTCTGTCTCGTATAGTAAAACCTGGTTTGATTCACAATATATTTCTTGCTTTTCGATGCCAATCCGCTATCTTATAATAAAGTCGGGGCCGCTGGCAAGATCCTGCGCAAAGTCCTGCGGGAGGAAGAGCTTGCCGGGTTGAAAAAGTAAGGCACGGACGGCGGGAAGCGGAAATCGTTTCCCGCATTATCAGATAAGCATTCATTTCAGAAAAGGAGATGCAACATGAAAGCTGAAGATGTAAAAAAGATTGCCATGATCGGCGCAGGAGATATGGGGCACGGGATCGCGGCTTCCTGCCTGCTGGGCGGCTACACGGTGGTGCTGCGCGATATCGAACAGAAATTTGTGGACAAGGGCGTCGCGGGGATTATCAAGAGCCTGGAGAAATTCAGAGATAAGGGTAAAATTTCGCCGGATGTCTTTGCCCATTCGCTGGTGCGGCTGATTCCGATGGTGGATCTTCGGGAGGCAGTGAAGGACGCGGATTTCGTGATTGAAGCCGTGCCGGAAAAGCTGGAGCTGAAGAAAAGCGTTTTTGCCGAAATCGACCAGTACGCGCCGAAGCACGCCATTCTGGCTTCCAATACTTCCAATATCAGCATCACCGAGATTGCCTCCGCCACACAGAGGTCCGACAAGGTCATCGGCTATCATTTTTTCAATCCGGCCGTTTTGATGAAGCTGGTGGAAGTGATCAAGGGCAGGGGCACGTCCGACGAATCCGCTCGGGTCGGCTATGACATTGCCAAAAAGATCAACAAGGTTCCCGTGATCGTCAAAAAGGACTCCCCGGGCTTCATCTACAACCGGGTTAACGAACCGACGCTGGTTTTGCTGTCCAAGATTCTGGAGGCGGGCCATCCGTCCCCCGAAGAGTTTGATGCCGCGTTCAAACCCCTGATGGCGATGGCGCCGTTCGAACTGGTGGACTATGTCGGCATCGATGTGGCCGCGCACGGGCTGGAATATTTCGCGCAGGTTCTATCCCCGGACTACAAGCCTTCCGAGGCGCTGATGTCCTACCTGAAAGTCGGCCATCTGGGCAAAAAAACCGGCAGGGGATTTTATGACTGGTCCGCGGGAAGACCCGCGATTGATCTGGGAAAGGCGACCAAGGAATACGACATCAACCAGTTGATCGCTCTGCAGGTCAACGAAGCCACGAAGCTTCTGGAAGAAGGCGTTGTGGACGATCCCAAAGAGATCGATCTGGCAATGGCCAACGGCGGCGGCTCGCCCTTCGGCCCCTTTGCGCTGGCCCAGGGCATTGGTTACGCGGAGCTGGTGTTCAAGCTGGGAGAAATCTACAAAAAGTTCCCTCTGGACATCTTCAAGCCCACGAATACGTTGAAAGAGGGCAAGATCAAACTGTGATGCAGGCGTAAAAAGCCCATGTGTGGAAGGTTCGTATTGGTCACGGATTTATCGGCTGTCGCGCAAAGCTTTGGCGTGGCCGATGTCTCCTTTCATTTTTTACCCGATTGCAACATCCATCCGGGCCGGCATATTCCCGCGGTGATTCGAACCGGTCAAGGGAATATGCTGGCCTCTTTTTTATGGGGGCTGGTTCCCTTCTGGGCGAAAGATCCGTCCATCGGCGCGAAACTTATCAATGCCCGTGCGGAGACGATCGCGCAAAAGCCCGCCTTTCAAAACGCTTTCCGGAAGAGAAGATGCCTGATTCCCGCCGACGGATTTTACGAGTGGAAAAAAGAAGGAATGTTCAGGAAGCCGTTCCTGTTCGGCCTGAAATCCGGGGCGCCGTTTGTCTTTGCCGGCCTCTATGAGCGATGGACGGTCGCCGGTCAAAAGCCGCTGGACACCTGCACCATTATCACCACGAGGGCCAACGAGGCAGTGGCCGCCGTCCACGACCGCATGCCGGTCATCGTGCCGAAAGCCGGGCGGGATCTGTGGTTGAACCCGGAACTTCAGGATCCCGCCCTTCTTGCCGGTGTCCTGAAACCCTATCCGGCGGAAGAAATGGTCTCGGAGCCGGCAGACATTTGACCGGATGGGTCCCTTCCGCGGCCGCTGGGTCTTGCAAGGAGTTGTCCTGTCCCGGCAGAAGCTCGGCCGGGCGTCGCCGCCGGCGGATACCGCTGAGAATTGGTTTGCCAAAAAGAGGGTTTCTCTGCTAAAGAGCAGGCCGATTTTACAAAAAGGATTATCAACGAAAAAACCATGACCCTTCAAGGAATCGTCACCGTTATCCGCGTCCCTTTTCTGATCCTGGCGCTCACGCTGGGCGTTCTGGGCGCCGCCGTCGCCTGGCATGAATCCAGACTCTTCGGTTCGCCGTTTCACCTCGGGTATGCGGCGCTGGCCACGTTCGGCCTTTTGGTCGCCCATGCGGGAGTGAATATTTTCAACGACTATTTCGACGCCAAAAGCGGCCTGGACTATAAAACGCTGCGCACCCCTTTCAGCGGCGGAAGCGGCGCGGCGCCGACCGGCCAGTTGATGGTTGCCCAGATTTTGTGGCTGGGGATTGCCTGCTTTGTCATCCTGATTCCGATGGCCTGGTTTTTTGTCGTGAAAGCGGGCTGGATGCTCCTGCCGCTGCTCGTGGCGGCCGCCGTCCTGATCGTTTTTTACACCCCCTTTATTCTCAAAACCGGATACCCCGAGTGGTCGCCTGGCCTGGGATTGGGCATTCTGCCCGTCATGGGCGCCTATTTTGTTCATACCGGCGAATATTCGATGAGCGCCTTCATTGCCTCGATGCCTTCATTTTTCCTGGTGCACAACCTGCTTCTGATCAACGAATTTCCGGACGTGGAAGCGGATATCACCGTGGGAAGGCGGACGCTGCCGATTATTGCCGGAAAGAAAAATGCGGCTCATATCTTCTCCCTTTTCACTGTGCTGGTCTATTGCTGGGTGGCCGGGGCGGTTTTTTGCGGCGCCATGCCCGCCTTCACGCTTCTATCTCTCCTGACCGTTCCCATTGCGATCCGGGTTATTCAGGGGGCGCTCCGGTATGACGACAGGGAAACACTGCTCAAAGCCATGTCCGCCAATGTCCTTTTGGTCCTCTCGACCCAGGCGCTGATTGCGGCAGGATACATTTTGAGCGGCATCTTGCTTGTAACATGATTCCCCTTTTATGTGAAAACACCCCCTCACTGTATTCCTCCCCCATCGATGGGGGAGGGAAGGGTGGGGGTGATGATCATCCTTCGTTGTGCCCGCCACGGGCAGAGGGGTTAGAAGAAAAGATAAGCATGGCAATTTTGGCTCATTTCCTATATTGAATTTACAAATTGGAAAAAAACTACTCTACGGATGCAAAGCCATGAGCCGATTCTGGAGCCAGACAACCAAAAACATCAAGCCTTATGTTCCGGGAGAACAGCCCAAAGACCGGAAGTACATCAAACTCAACACCAATGAAAATCCGTATCCGCCTTCTCCCAGGGTTCTCGAGGCCATTCGGCTTGCGGCCGATGAAACGCTGCGGCTTTATCCGGATCCGTCGGGCGACACACTCAGAGATGCCATCGCCTCGCCCTTCGGTCTGGCCAGGGAAAACGTGTACATCGGCAACGGTTCGGATGAGCTCCTGGCTTTCTGCTTTCCGGCCTTTTTTGAGCCGGAAGGTCTTCCAATACTTTTTGCCGACATCACCTACAGCTTTTATCCGGTGTACGCGCAGCTTTTCCGGATCCCTTACCGTCTGGCGCCGCTGGATGCGCAGTTCAATCTGTCGGTTGAAGACTATCTTCAGGAAAACGGGGGAATTCTCATTGCCAACCCCAACGCGCCCACCGGCATGGGAGTGCCGCTCGAATCCATAGAAAAAATCCTCCGCTACAATGAAAACAACGTTGTGGTGCTGGACGAAGCCTACGTCGATTTCGGGGGTGAATCATCCGTCGGCCTGATTGCCCGCTTTCCGAATCTGTTGGTGGTGCGCACGCTGTCCAAGTCCTATTCGCTGGCCGGATTGCGGGTGGGATTTGCGCTGGGCGGCAAAGAACTGATCGAGGGAATTATCCGGGTTAAAGATTCAGTCAATTCCTACACCGTTGACCGTCTGGCCCAGGCAGGCGCCCGGGAAGCCATCAGGGACGATGCGTATTTTCAGGAAATCAAATCGAAGATCGTCCGGACCCGCAACCGGGTGGCGTCCCGGCTGGAGAATTTCGGCTTCCGGGTTCTTCCGTCGCAGGCCAACTTTCTGTTTGTCAGCCACCCGCAAACACCCGCCCGCATTCTTTTCCAAAAGCTGAGGGAGCAGGGCATTCTCGTGCGCTTTTTCGACAAGCCCGGAATCGATAATTTCCTCCGGGTGAGCATCGGAACGGACGGAGAAATGGACCTTTTCCTGAAGGCCGTTGCGCGAATTTGCGAAAACGAAGCCCTATGATCCCACGAGCTTGACTCGCATTGCGCCGGAAACGTTTTTCCGGCGCGCTTATTTTTACGTCATGACGAACACGCCGTTCCACTTGCCGGACGGCGGATTTTTTTTCATATGTTCGCACCGGCGCAATTGCGCCGCCTCATTGTGATGCGTTCTGGTGATCGCTTCCATGTCCCGTTGGCGCTTATGCCATAAGGTTTTCTGTCAATCTGTCCATATTCAAATATTGTCGTGTGCCCCACCTGGTGGCTGAAACATGCCGGAGTCTGGCGGCGGCCATGTCCTCCTGGGCCGCGCGATCCTTTTCATAGCAGGTGTTTTCCAACTGATCCCGCATGACGGCAACGGAAGCGCGAAGCTGGGTGATCTCGTTCTGGGCCGCGTGGAGGGTTTTCTGCACGGCCTCCTCCCGGGCTGCTTCCAATTTTTCCATCTGCTCGCGCAGCGCGGCGATGCTTTGTTTCAGGTTAGGACAGCGTCGATCTTTTGGGAGCTTTCTGGAGGCCGAGATGCTTTGCCTTACCGAAATAACATGCCAGCCTCCCACAAATCTCCCGTAATGAATGGGCCTGGCCAAGCTGGCAAAAGAGCATGGCAACAAACTGATCCCAGCAACTGAATTCCTTGGCGCATCGCTCGGCCTGGGTTTCATAAACTGTTTCAAAGAACTCGCGTTTCGAAAAAAGTTGTAGAATTTGTCCAAAGATACTGTTAAATCTGTTCAAGGGTGCATCCTCCTTTCAGGATTTTTTCTTTTGGCGAAGAAAGTACTAACTGATTGTATGCACCCTTTTCAATTCATATTATTTGTTTTGGACAGATGTGATGAAGACCTATTAAACAACTGTAGAAGAAAAGTCAGGGTTCGTGTGTGCGGACTTCCACTGCCAAAGTTTGTACGCCCTACCGGGCGTACAAACAAAAGAGGCAGTGTCATTTCCAACCGTTCATATTTGTTGTATTCTTTATTATATCTATCTCTGCGGTTTCTCGTTTGCAGCTTTCTTACCCGCTATACGACCGAAAACCAGAGCCTTGCCAAATCCAGACCCGGTATGGTATCCGGCCCCATGCATTCCGCCGGTAACTTCGCCTGCAGCATAAAGTCCCGGAATGGCTTCATCGAAGACATTTATAACTTCAGTCTTCGTATTTACTTTTATTCCCCCCATTGTGGCGATCAGACCAGGTTTCGTCACATATGCATAGAACGGCGCCGTCTTGATAGGAGTCGGTTTTCCGGCAATACCCACTAGGCTTTTTCGCCCGAAATCCGGATCGTTACCTGCTGCCACATGGCCGTTATATTTGTTAATTTCCTCCACCAGCGCAGCAGAGGCAATGCCGGCCTTGGAAGCAAGTTCTTCCAAGGTGTCAGCTTTCAAGGGACGATCCATGCGGGAATATGTCGAAGCCTTGTATGCATTAAATACCTGTTCGTCAGCTATGTGAAAAATTAGGGCCTCGGTTTGAGACATTCCAGCCAGTGCTATGTCTGTGTACGCTACAGACTCATTAACGAACCTCTTCCCCTCCTTGTTCACAATCACTGCGCCGGCATAATTGGGTTGGGAAATTGTTTTCGTATTCACATCCATCGGAATACCAACACCGGTAATTGGGCTGAGCGCAAGCGTCATTTGTGACGGTGCTGCCCCGTATTCCATGGCCATCTTAATACCGTCACCGGTCGTCCCGAGGCCCGAAACAGCCATAATACTTTCCAGGGGCAAAGGGCTGTATTCCTTCAACATATCCTTATTCATGGCGAACCCACCAGTTGTAAGAATGACAGCTCTTTTTGCTTTGATAGACGTGTCCTTGTTTTTGATCTTTGCCTTGACACCGATGATTCTGCCCTGCGGATTTGCGTATAATCTTTTCGCGGGAGAGCGTGTCAGGAGCTCGGCACCCAATTTTGTGGATTCATTTTTCAGAATGTTCAAGGTGTCGCCGGCGCTGGTTCGGTGAACACGCGGTACACTGAGACCGGGACGCATTTCAACGCTCTGGAATTTGACACCAAGTGAAACCAGAAATTCATAACAGGCATTAGACTCGTCCGCATAGGTTCTGACCAGCTCTTTGACGCACCGGCCTTTGCCTATCTTCAATAAGTCTTCATAAAACAGATTCGGTGAATCATTGATGCCTTTTTCTTTTTGCATGGAAGTGGGGGCGAATGCAAGGGATCCGCCGCATATTGCTGAGGACCCACCCGTAACAGGCTCTTTCTCTAAAATGAGTGTTTTAGCTCCGGCTTTACAGGCTTCTATAGCGGCACAAAATCCTGCCCCACCTGCACCTATAATTATAACATCAACTTCCTTGTTCCATTTTTGGGGCGCCGGAAGCGCGTAAACTTCTTTCAAGTTCAGCCCTGTTATTCCCACCCCCACTCCGATGGCTGTACCTTTAATGAAAGTGCGCCTTGATAGTCTTTTACTATTTTTTTCCATAATGCATCCTCCATAAAGTTGAATTGATAAGAACCTGTTTTTTTACGTGAGTTAGTATATGCGGCGGTGAATTGTGTGTCAAGAAGATTATGGGCACCGGTAACGTCAAGAGTTTTGTGTCAGTTTGGTAAGGGAAGGGGTCCATGTATTTTCCTTAAGATTTTCATAAGCAAAGACGGCATAGAGGATTCTTTCCATGCTGGTCTTATCGGAAAAGACCCCCATAAGTCGAGTTCTGCGTTTTACCTCCCTGAAACGAAGCTCAATAGCGTTGGTTGTTCTGATCTGCGTCCATAGCTTTGGATCTTTAATTTGAAAGAAAGCCAGAAGTTCTTCCTCGTTTTCTTTAAGAGATTTTACCGTTTCGGGGTAAACTGATCTGGTCAAGTAAAAACGGACACTCAGTTAAGCCGCATTTGCCGACATAAAATTCTTTTCAAACTCATTCGGATTTTTGTATCCCAAATAAGAATGCAAGCGATGGCTGTTATAGAACATCTCGATGTAATGGATCACATCACTTCTGGCATCAGACCGGCCGCGATAAAGCAGCCCGGAAGTCCACTCGGTTTTTAAACTGTGAAAGAAACTTTCCGCAACTGCATTATCCCAGCAATCGCCCTTGCGACTCATGCTGCAAATCATACCATAGATCGACAGAAGCTTCTGATAATCACCACCGGCGTATTGGCTGCCGCGATCCGAGTGGTGAATCAATCCCTTTGGTGGTTTCCGTCGCCAGTAAGCCATCGAAAGCGCTTCCATGACCAGCGACGCCTTCATGTGGTGGCTCATCGCCCAACCGACAACTTTCCGTGAGAACAGATCGATGATCACCGCCAGGTACAGCCAGCCCTCCATGGTCCACAGATAGGTAATGTCGCTGCACCAAACGGCATCCGGTCGGTCCACATTAAAGTTGCGATTCAGAAGGTTAGGCGCCACAGGCAGGTTATGTTTGCTGTCCGTTGTGATTTTGAACTTTTTGCGTTGCACGACAGACACGCCGGCTTTCTTCATCAAACTGCCCGCACGATACCGACCCACAGGGTAACCCTTCACCCGGAGGCTCTCTGCTGTTCTGCGAGAACCATAGGCTCCTCTGGTTTCTTCATGAATCTGCCGAACTTCTGATAACAATGCAAAATCCTTATCAATCTTCATCGCACGATCTGCTTTTATGTATTGATAATAGCCACTCCGGCTGACGTCCATCACCGCGCATAAAACAGCAATAGGATAGGCCTTCTGTTGCTGCCGGATAAAGTCATAGATCACATGGACTCTTTCGCAAAGAAGGCCGCGGCTTTCCTAAGAAACTTCAGTAGGCAGCATTTTGGGAAGCAGGGTTGGCAACAAGCTCGTATCCCCACCGTTTGGCTCTCTTTTTGAGGTTTGATAATACCCGATTGCGGTATTGAGTCTCGTAATATGCCGCTCCTGGCTCAACATAAGCTTTGCCATGTTTCATTATTGAATAGAATAAGATGGCTAATTTCCTTGCAGTAGCCGTGACGGCTTTCGCTTTTCCGACCCTACCTGCCAATCTTCTGTAAAAAGCGCCTAATGCTGTTTCGGTTTTTCCAATATTGACCGCAGCTATACGCAACAGTGTAGTTGCTCTATTTTTTGTTCGTCTTGTTTTACTGGATAGAATCTTGCCACCTGAGATTTTATTTCCGGGTGAGAGCGAAAGCCACGAAACAAAATGTTTTTCGGTTGCCCATTTCGACATGTCATCGCCACACTCGCCGATCAACCTTAGAGCGGTATAAGGGCCAATACCGTTGATCTGTGTCAGGTCCAATCCTGTCAATGTATAAAGTGCACTCCGTACGGCAAAATCAGGTTCATTATGCTGCTTGGTCCGGTGCCGTGCCTTGGGCAGGGGAGCATCAGGGATTACTTTCCTTTGATTCAGTTTTGCCATGGCCTGTTCTATCTGCTTATCACAATCGCCGATGCGTTCTTGATAAAAATCATAAAGTTCAACTGCTTGCTTCAGCATAAAAGCATGCTCATTGCGATAATTTCCGGTAAGAGCGGCGGCTATCGTTCCTTCGGACTTCTTGCAACGGATATCTCTGTGAGTTGCCAATCTGGCAGGGCATCGTTCTCCTTTTATAATATCCCGGATAATCTTCATACCGGTTACCCCCGTTATATCAGATACGACATGATGAAGCTGTAAATTCATCTGCATAAGGGCTTTCTGCATATGCTGAATATGAGCCGCTGAATATTCAATCAATCTTTCCCTGTGACGCAGATAGGCACGAAGGCTGGCGATATGCTCGCTCGGACGGAAACTGGCCCTTAATAACCCAAATTGATGCAACTTTTGAAGCCATTGTGCATCGTTATAATCAGTCTTCCGTCCAGGTACCTGCTTTACTTCGCGTGCATTCACTAAAATTACCTCAAAACCATCTGCTTCGAGGATTTCAAAAACAGGAATCCAATAAATCCCTGTAGATTCCATCGCAACTGATTTTACTCCCACTTCCTGCAACCATTGCGAAAGCTTGTGGAGATCGGTGGTGAAACTTTGAAATTGTCTAACTGGTGTAGGATCACAATCTGGCGATACTGCAACAACGTGAAACTTAGCTCCAATATCAATACCCGCAGCGTGAGGATGAACAATCGAAAATTCAGGAAAACCTTTCTTTGATGGCATAATAACCTCCCAGTAATAAGATTGAGAGGCAGAATGAAAAGAATTCCACTTTCCTAAACGGGATCACCTGAGTGTCGCCAATTTCAAACACATTTTCATTCCTGGACCACGTTTTTTAACGGGTAAAAAACACCAATAAGCCGACGGCCTCTCCTCTCGAAGTAAAGTATATCAAAGAAAGTTTCTATTATCACAGAGAAAGGTAGACGCCTTTAGGACGGTTTTTTAAGATTTCATGCTCCATGCGAAGACGCTGATTTTCCATGCGAAGCCGGTGGAGTTCCTCTTTCTCTGGGGCCATATGGCCTTTGCCGGGAAAGGCCTGGTCGTTTTCCGCCGCTAACTGGTTTTTCCATTTTCCCAATAAATTCGGATTAATCTCAAGATTACGGGCGGCTTCTGAAATCTTGTACCCATGATCGGTCACCAGTTTCACGGCATCAATTTTAAACTGTCTTGAATAACTCTTTCTTTGTGTTGGCATAGATCACCTCAAATTAGTTAGTCTCTATATCATCCTTTTCGAGGTGTCCGCTATTACTATGCCACTTCATTCTTTACCCATGTATAACTCCGTTTGCCTCCGTCCCGAACATACCAGGAATAAAAATGCTTTACATTCCAACCTCGATACCGCGAACGGTATCGGTCGGTAACCTTCATGACTTCATCCACCGGCGCTCTCCGGTGCGAGGCCTGCGTCAATCGCTTATCGCCGAGCCCTTCCAGCCCGTTCTCCTCATATCGGCATATCTGGCGCCGAAATGTCCGAGGACACACACCCAATACTCTTGCCGCCTCCTCCTGACTAAATCGCCCTTTCTGCCATCCCACATACATCTCTTCAAATCGCATCTTCCGGATCTCCTGTAGCATCTCCGTCCGTCTCATCCGTCACCTCCATTGAGGCAACTTATCAACCGGACAGTTTATGCGCTACAATACCGGACAAATCATTTGCTCCTTACAGGCCACCAGGTATCTTCTTGACAGCGAAGGGAGGAGTCTCTATAATACCGCCATCAGAAGAAGCTTTTCCACTATCACAGGAGGTTGCCATGCAGAAGTATATTATTACTACAGGAATCACGTTAGGCACAGCGCTGGCCATCACCATCAGTTACAGCTACAATCATTCGGTGCTGTGGGCAATTTTCCATGGGATACTCTCGTGGGTTTACGTGATTTATCACGTGCTTTTCCATTGAGGTGGCCGGGCGTCAACCGGTATGGTCCGCCCCGTCAAACGGAAAATAAGGACAGAGACCTTTTGTCTTTTGACCCGGATGCTGGATTTCGATTTTGCAGCCGGGGTTTTCGCTCCATTAAAAACGCGGCGAAGATGTTCTTGACATCCATGACCGTGTTTCCTATGCTTCCCCCCGCAAAAATGCACCAAGGAAGAAAAAATGCCCATCACCGAAATTCTTGCCCGAAACGCCGCCCTGTATGGCGAAGAAATCAGCCTGGTGGAGATCAATCCCCAAATTAAAGAAGTCAAGGCAAGCTGGAAGGATTATGATCTTGTCGAAACCAATCCGGAAAACCACTACCGGCGGGAGATGACCTGGCGCGAGTTTGACGACAAGGCCAATCGGCTGGCCAATTTTCTTATACAAAGAGGCCTGGAAAAGGGGCACAAGATCGGAATATTGCTAATGAACTGCCTGGAGTGGCTGCCGGTCTATTTTGGCGTTCTCAAGACGGGCGCCATTGCCGTGCCGCTCAACTACCGCTATACGGAAGATGAAATCAAATACTGCCTGGATCTGGCCGAGTGCGACGTTTTAATCTTCGGGCCGGAATTTACCCAGCGAATCGAAGCGATCCGCGAACAGATGCCGAATGTCAAACTCCGTCTGTTTGTGGGACAGGACTGCCCTTCGTTTGCCGAAAGCTATTACGCGCTCACCGCCTGCTGCTCTTCCGTGGCGCCCGGAATTCCGCTTTCCGACGCGGACGACGCAGCCATCTATTTTTCATCCGGTACCACCGGTTTTCCCAAGGCGATCCTTCATGACCACCGCAGCCTGATGATGGCCTGTGAAGTGGAAATGAACCATCACCGGCAGACGCGCGAAGATAATTTCCTGTGCATTCCGCCGCTGTATCACACCGGCGCGAAGATGCACTGGTTCGGGAGTTTCCTGGCTGGGAGCCGTGCGGTTTTGCTGCGCGGCGTCAAGCCGGAGTGGGTCTTCCGGGCGGTGTCCGAAGAGCGGATCACGATCGTCTGGCTTCTGGTGCCGTGGGCGCAGGACATTCTGGACGCCATCGAGCGGGGCGACCTCAAGCCGGCGGACTATCGGCTCGGCCAGTGGCGGCTGATGCATATCGGCGCGCAGCCGGTGCCGCCCAGTCTGGTCAAACGCTGGAAAGAACATTTTCCCAACCACGACTACGACACCAATTACGGCCTGTCGGAATCCATCGGTCCGGGCTGCGTCCATCTGGGCATGGAAAACATCCACAAAGTCGGCGCCATCGGAAAGGCTGGCTACCGGTGGGAAATCCGCATTGTGGATGAAAGCGGCGTCCCCGTGAAGCAGGGCGATGTGGGAGAGCTTTGCGTCAAAGGCGACGGCGTGATGAAGCGCTACTACAACAATCCCGAGGCCACGGCCGAAATCCTGAAAGACGGCTGGCTTTACACGGGCGACATGGCGAAGATGGATGAAGACGGCTTTGTCTATCTGGTGGACCGCAAGAAAGACGTCATCATTACGGGCGGAGAGAACATTTATCCGGTGCAGATCGAAGACTTTTTACGCACGCATGAAGCGATCAAGGATGCGGCGGTGATCGGACTGCCCGACCATCGTTTAGGTGAAATCGTTGCGGCAGTCATCGAGCTGAAGCCTGGCTTTTCCAGTTCGGAAGAAGAAATGGGAAAGTTTTGCGAGGCGCTGCCGCGCTACAAGCGCCCGCGCAAAATCTTTTTTGAAAACGTGCCCCGCAATCCCACCGGAAAGATTGAAAAGCCGAAGCTCCGTGAGAAGTATTTCTCCGGCAGCCTCGTCGAAGCGGAAACGGAAGGCTGATAGAGCAAGGGGTTGCAACCCCTTGCTCTCCGTTTTTTTTCGGATTGATGGGGGATCAATCCCTGTGTAATACCGCGCCATTTCCGTGTTTCTGTAGGGCGTGTTCCCCGAACACGCCGTTTTTAATTTTCCCGTATGTGCCCGCTTCTTAAGAGCGGGAAATTTTCGTTGGCCAGAAAATCCATTAGAGGGCCTCCGCCGAAAGCGGATAGAGGAATTCCTCGCGCATGCAATCGTGTGTATAGGCAAAAACGGCCAGCAGAATTTCTTTTGTCAGATTAGGATAATTTTCGAGGATTTGATTTTCCGTCCATCCTTGCGCATAGAGCCCGAGAATAAATTCAACCGAGAGCCGGGTGCCCTTTACGACCGGTTTTCCCAAAAGGACATCCGGATCTGAATGTATAAAGTTTCCCCATTCAATCTTTTTCATATATATCCTCCTTGCACATTATCGCGCTCAAATGCTCTGGATGCATCCGGCGCGATTTTTATCATAAATAAATAATAATATCAAATAAATATACTGTTGCCTCCCTGAGCACGCCGTTGTTTTTTCGGATTGATTGGGGATCAATCCCGACATAATACCGCACTATTTTCGTGTTTCTGTAGGGCGTGTTCCCCCGAACACGCCGTTGTTAATTTCCCCGTTGGTTCCGTACTGATCAGGGAGCAGTCCTTGCATTTCTAATGCGTTTGGGTTTTTCCGGCGCAAAGAGGCTGGTATATTTCTGATACAATTCAAACAAGAATGCGACACGTTCGGCTTCGGTTTTAAAGTTTGTTTTGCCGTAAGCGGCATCAACGGCGCGGTCGAGTGTTTGGTGGGCTTTGAGCAGCAAAGGCGGCATAGTCAGCGGATCATAAAGATCGGCCAGTGACGAGCCGGGAAATTGCGCGCGGGCATCGAGCACCGCCCGCGCAGCGGCTTCAATGGCCTGCTTTTGCTTCTCCGTCGGCTTTTCCGGCCAGGGGAAGTTGTTGTAAACGATGCCGGCAGAATATTGGTAATCGCTTTTCATCCGGCCACATACTTGACGCATCCATGACATTTGCATTTCCGATTGGAGAACTCCAAAGTGATACATCTTTGCATTAGGCACTATCAGCGTAGTGCCACTGGCAATGATTTTTGGTTCACAAAATCCGACCGGCATGTAATGTCTGTTTTCTGATGATACTTTGGGCACGATGAGATAAGGTCCATCAGGTTGTCTAATTTCTCCAAACAATGCCGCTTTTTCCGCCAATTTTTTTGTAGCCTCACGACCGCTACCTAAACGATATTTACGATTTCTTTCAACGCTTTCACGAACTTTCTTCATTTTGCGAAGAAGGCTGGGAGGGCAGTCAACTAACCAAAGACAGTAACGCTCAAGGTTGTTAATGAATTCGTCTCCACCCATATATTGTCTTATGTAGCTTTTAGCTTCTGGTTCAGCAGCGAGAAGTTTTTCCATTTGCTCTTTTGATAATATCAAATTTCCGTTGTCGATCGGCATGCTGCCATATTTCATTTCCGGTACATCCATACTGAGAGGAATTGTTCGACTCTTAATATAGACATCTGGCCCATCGGCGAGATAGGAATTGATATTTTTAGCTTTTACGGTTTGGGGATCAGATTTGGGTGTGTCATAGTAAAAAATAATTTTACTGCTGATGTTTTGCAAACTGAAGCCTACTATTACACAATGCACTGCCGCCTTGCCACGCGCCTCATTGCTCCATTGAAACGTCCGGTGGGCAAAAAATATTTTGGCTCCCTGTGACCGCATCCAGTTGCCCCATACACACACCTGTTCGCCTTGCGCGATTGAATTGGTTGAAACAAAGGCTGCTTTAATATTCTCATTGGATTTCATTTGCCTGATTGCCAATTTGTACCAGCAGGTCACATAATCAAGAACTCCGCTTCCTTTGACATCATTAAAAATACCTACGACCTCCTTTTTTTGTTCGCTGGTCTGCTCTTTTTTCCCCACAAACGGCGGGTTGCCCAAAATGTAGCTAACGCGCCAGGGTGAGACGACGGTTTTCCAGTCGATGGTGAGGGCGTTGCCGCAGACGATGGTGCTGTTGGTTTGCAGCGGAATGCGGACAAAGTAGAGTCCGAATTCCTCGGAGACCAGCAGGTTCATCTGGTGGTCCATCAGCCACAGGGCGACCTGCGCGATTTGCGCGGGGAACTCTTCGATCTCGATGCCGTAGAACTGATCGACGTTCAGATGCAAGAGCGAATGGACATCCAGAAAGGACTGCTCGCCGGCGCGGGAGGCCCGCAGGATTTCCAGCTCCAGAAGCCGAAGCTCGCGGTAGGCGATGACCAGAAAGTTGCCGCAGCCGCAGGCGGGATCGAGAAAATTGAGCTGCCGCAGTTTCTTGTGAAATTCAAAGAGCCTGTTCCTGTTGTGTTTGATCTTTTCAAATTCTTCCCACAGCGCGTCCAGAAACAGCGGTTTGATCAGCTTGAGAATGTTTTCTTCGCTGGTGTAGTGGGCGCCCAGGTTACGCCGGGCCTGCTTGTCCATGATGGATTGGAAAAGCGAGCCGAAGATGGCCGGGGAAATGCGGCTCCAGTCCAGAGCGCAGCATTCCAGCAGCTCCTGGCGCATGGCGGAATCGAATGCGGCCGCCGGAAGCAGTTCTTCAAAGAGTTTACCGTTGACGTAGGGAAAGGCGGACAGGTGCTCATCGAGATTTTTCAGGCGTTTTTCTCGGGGAGTGTTTAAAACCTGAAACAGCGTGCTTATGTGATGGCCGAGGTCCGAGCCGTCTTCACCGGTGCGTTCTTCAATATATTCTTTAAATTGCTGCTTTTCAAAAATACCGGTGTCCTCGGCAAACAGACAAAAAAGGAGTCGCACCAGATAAAGTTCCAGCGGGTGGCCGCTGTAACCCACGTCTTTCATCCGGTCGTGGAGCCTGCCCATCTGCTCGGCGGCTTTAATGTTGACGGGATCCTGCTCCTGAATTTTGTGCGTCTGGTAGCCGGCGATAAAGCCGAACAGCCGCACGTTTTTGTGCAGGTTTTTCAGTTCAAATTCATGCTGCTGGTTTTCTTCCAGATCGTAGAGCCGGATTCGGGCAAAGTCGGAAACAATGACATATTTGGGAAGATCGCGTTCCTTCAGGCCGGGGAAGTAGCCCAGAGCCTGATCGTAGGCTTTATCCAGACTTTTGCCGCGCGATTTGTGCTCAACGATCAGAACGCCTTTCCAGAAAAGATCGATGTAGCCGTAGTGATTGCCGAGTTTTTTGACCGGTTCTTCGAAGCTGGCGATGCGTTTGCGGGTAATGCCGAAGATATTGAAGAAGCCGTCCCAGAAGGTTTTGGCTTCAGCGTCTTCGGAGCTTTCCCCGGCCCATTCCTTGGAGAAGGCCAGGGCGCGCGATTTGATTTCATTCCAGGCAAGCGGCATAGGTTCCGGCTCTTCTTTGATTTGCCATGACTATACTGAAAATGATCCATTGTTTCAATCGGTTTTCGTTTGTGGAATGATTGACGGCAATTGAGCCGGCAAAGCCATTCTACGATATCGCGGGATAACCGGTAATGTCCCGGATCTCTTTATACAGCGGCTGCAGCCGTTCATACATTTTGAGGTAAACTCTCCTGTAAAGATGATCGTAGATTTGGTGATTTTTCAGAATCGGTTCAAACACTCTTCCCTTTCTGGTCATTGCTTTAACCGCGGCCGGAAAATCAGGATAAAGTTTAAGACCGATCGCGGCATCGATGGCCGCGCCCAGTGCGGAAGTCTCGAAAGTATGCGGCCGTTCCGCCGCCATGCCGAAAATGTCCGCTGTGATCTGCATTGCCGCGTCGCTTTGCGAACCGCCTCCCGACACCCTGATACCGGTCACGGGGATTTTGGTTTTGCGCTGGGTCAGTTCGCCGCCCTCTCTTAATCCATAGACCAGTCCTTCCAGCAGCGCCCGATACACATAGGCCCGGTTGTGCACGTCGCCGAAACCGATAATCGATCCCTTTGCGAAAGCGTCAACTTCCCGGCCCGGCGTCCAGTAAGGCTGAAGCATCAGTCCTTTGGAACCGGCCGGCACATTCTGAATCAACGAATCAAAAAATTTCTCCGGAGGCTCAGCCGTCTTCTCGGCAAGCATGCACTCCTGAAGGCCGAACTCTTCCTTGAACCAGCTGACCATCCAGAAACCGCGAAAAATCGATACTTCCGTATAATAAGCATCCGGCACGGACGCGGGAAACGGCGGGATCATCGGATACAGCTCGACATATTTGGGCGTGGCCACATCAAACGTGGCAATGGTCCCGAAACTCAGGCATCCGATTTCAGGCGTCAGACACCCGGAGCCGAGAATTTCGCAACCCTTGTCCGATCCGGCCGCAAAGACGGGCAGCCCTTCCGGGATGCCCGTTTCCGCGGAAGCTTTCTTTGTGATCTGACCCAGCACTTCAGAGGGTTTGATGAGGTCGGGAAGTTTTTCTTTGTCGATCTTGAAAATCCACCATTTGAAATCGAATTTTCCCGCCCATTGATAGGTCTTGTTGTTGAACGGAATATAGCCGATATTATTTGCCACCGAATCAATAAACTCTCCGGTAAGACGGTGCGTAAAGAAGCCGGACAGCATCAAATACTTATAGGTTTTTTCCCAGATCTCCGGCTGCTGCTGGCGGATCCAGTTCGCATCGCAGTCCTGGATGGCGCCTTCGAGCGTTTCGAGCATTTTGACGGCCTTTATAACGGGCAGGAGCGCGCCGGGCACGATCTTCCGTGAGTCCGCCTTTCTCTGGTCAAGCCAGACAATCGCCGGCCGGAGCGGCTTGCCGTTTTTATCGACGTTGATCATTGTGGCGCGCTGCGTCGTGAGCGTCACGCCTTTGATGTTCTTTTTCAGAGGTTCCTGTTTTTGCAGGAGTTGACTGGTTGTTTTGCACAATATGTCCCAGTAGTAATCGGGATGCTGTTCGGCCCAGCCGGGATTTTCCGAAAAATACGGTTGAATGGGCGTCTTCACGATTTCCAGAATCTTCCCTTCCGCATCGATAAGCGCGGCACGGATGGATTGAGTGCCTGCATCGATAGACAGGATTAATTCCTCTGTTCTGATTTTTTGTGACATATGCACCGTCCTGTTTTTTAATTTATTCTAATGATCGACAATGCCGCTTCCCGGTCGCTTTCTTCAGTCCAGCCCCAACTGACCGCCGGGGTTCATAATTCCCTGCGGGTCAAAATGCTTTTTTAATGCCCGCAGGACATCCATCTGTTCTTTCCCGAGATGCCCTTCCATCCAGGGTCCGATCATTCTTCCCACCCCGTGATGATGGCTCAGGGAGCCGCCGTGCTTCTGAATGCTGTCGATGATGCCGCGCTGGAACTTCCGGAATTCTTCCGGATCTTTCATGTGGACGATAAAAATGAAATAGAGATTCGTCCCCTGAGGATAAAAGTGCGAAGCATGCGTCATGCACATGGTGGCGGGACGGCTCCTGACACAGGCCCGCACGCCTTCATGAAGCCGGTGAAGATTGTCCCAGGTCACGGCGGCCTCCAGCGTGTCGATCAAAATGTCATAGTCGCCCAGATCCTCGCGCATGAAGGGTTCCGTGTAACGGGTGTGCTCCCATTTCCGCGCCGCGTAGCCGGTCAGGGAAATCGCTCCGTGCCTTCGGGCAAGGGCTTTGATTTTCCGCGTCACCAGCCTGGTGTAATCCCGGTCTCCTTCCACATTGCCCAGACACAGACAACGCTGCATGGGCTTGAAGCCGCGCCACTTGAGAAACTTGTCCACGAAGCCCGGCATGCCGTAGAGTTTCAATCCCCGGTCGGTTTCTTCGGGATCGGAAATGCGGTAAATGGCCGGCTTGCCGAACTCCGACTGCATGATTTCGCGGCTGGCGTCAACGGCCGCGTCCCAGGTGGGATACATGAAACTGAAACGTTCTCGGTTTTCCGGCCGATAGCGGAAGATTTTCATGGTGATTTCGACCAGAATGCCGAACGTCCCTTCGGACCCCTTCATGATGTCGTTGACTTTGGGGCCGGTGGCGGTCGCCGGAAAATCCAGCGTCTTGAACGTTCCGGCGGGCGTGACATACTCCTGACTGAATACGATATCGTAAGCGTCGCCGTAATAGGTTGAGGCCTGCCCGGATCCCAGGGTGACGATCCAGCCGCCGACGGTGGAATACTCGAAGGACTGCGGGAAATGTCCGCCGGTATAGCGATGTTTTGTCTGGAAGAGTTCGGGGGCCCGGTTCAACGCGTTTTCATAAGCCGGTCCGAACATTCCCGGCTGAACCCGCGCCGTCTGATTCAGTTCGTTCACGTCCAGCAGTTTGTTCATATGCGTGCTGACCACCAGCGAAATGCCGCCACGGACAGGACGGCAGCCGAAGTTCACGGAAGAACCGGCGCTGAAAACCGTTATCGGAATTTTTTCCCGGTTGCAGTAGTCCACGATTTTTTGCACATCCTCTTTGCCGCGGGGATGAACCACCACATCCGCCACTTCGCGGATCATGCCGTGGCGCATTTCCAGCATTTCTTCCGTGGTCTTTCCGGAGGCGTATTTGACGCGGCTGTAATCATCCAGGGCGACGTTTTCCCCGCCTACGATCTTCTGCAGGAATTCAATCTGATGAGAAGAAAGGTTTGGGGGACGCTGTAAAGACACCGGCTCCAGTCCTTCCCTGTTTCTGGAGGCGAAATCCGAGTCGCTTAAACCAAACTCCTGTTTGATCATGTTGAACCAGGCATCGCTGGGATGTTTGAAGCGGTGGGGATCGCCGTATTTGAAAATGGACCGGTAGGTTCCTGCGGGCGGCGCTTTTTCCGTCCACTCCGGACGGTAAGGATTGGATTTCATCGGCAGGGCTCCTTTGTTGATGTTCTTTGACAGATGAAGTGCTTTTCAGTCAACCGGTATTTTGAGCAGTTGGACGACGGCCGCAATTTCCTTTTCTGTTTTTTCTTTGTCCCAGCGCAGCTCTTTAGCGGCAACAGCGGCAACCTTGCGCAATACCTCTTCGCCGGGATTGCCGAGCGTCCCGATGCCGGTGCGCCGCATGACGATATCGGAGAGGGTGCGCGCCATTTCGTTGCGCACGGCATAAACCACCTGCGCCTGAATTTCGCCGTCGTCGTTCAGGGTTTCGGACAAGGCCTGGTCTGCACGCGCCAGTTTGACGATTTCTTTGTATTCGGTTCCGTAATTGCGCGCCAGATATTTCAGGGTGGTCCGGCTGATGCCATTGCCCTGCTCCAGTGCTTCATTCATAAAGAAATTCAAATCCTTTATTTCGCTGCCGGTCAGAAATTTTTTATTCGTAACGCTCTTGCCGAGATTGCGCCCCAGTTTGACGGCGACGATCTTCAGGCAATTTTCCGCCAACTGGCGGCTGGTGGTGTATTTGCCGCCTTCGACCGTAATCAGCCCGTCCAGGCCGGCGTCTTTGTTGTCGTAGATTTCATATTTCCGCGATGAGAAATAGGTTTCGCTGGTTTCTTTTTCGATCAGAGGACGCAAACCGCCATAGGTATGCTTTACATCCTGATAGGAAAGCTTGCCGTCGCCGAAGGAGCGGTTGACATCGTCGATCAGTTCCATAATGCTTTCCCGGGTCACCCGATAATCGTCCGGGTTGCCGTTGAAGGGTTTGTCCGTCGTGCCGATCAGCGTGTGATTGCGCCAGGGAATCAGGAAGAAATGGCGGCCGGACGGCGTCATGGAACCGACAATGTATTGGCCGGAAAGAAGCGGTTTTGCGGTGATGATGTGAATTCCTTCAGACCGGCGCAACGGCGGCGTTTCTTTCCCGTTCGGTTCGGCCAGATTCAGAAGAAGATCCGCCCACGGTCCGCCGCAGTTCACCGTGACCGTTCCCGCAATATCATGGACTTTGCCGGTCAGCAGGTCTTTGACCTTCACGCCGGCAACCCGGCTTCCGGCGTCCATGAGAAAACCTTCCACTTGGGCATAATTTGCCGCTTTCGCGCCATGGGCCACGGCGGATTTGATGAAGGCCAGGGTCAGGCGCTCGGGGAAAATGCTCATGCAGTCACAGAAGACCGATGCGCCGGCCAGTCCTTCGGGGCGCACATGAGGCTCCTGTCGCAAGACCTCTTTGCGGGAAATCGTTCTGTGCGACGGAATGCGCTTGCAGGAATCCCAGGTGCGATTTTTGTCATAGGACAGGGCGTCGTAAAGCAGCATGCCCACTTTCACAACCCGTTTATTGTTCTTCAGCGGCTTTTTATGATGCATCATCATGATCGGATGCGGATAGACGTAATTGGGAGCGATATTTCCCAGCACTCTTCGCTCGCGCAGCGATTCCCGCACCAGTCTCACTTCTCCATTGATCAGATACCGCAGACCGCCGTGAATCATTTTGGACGTGGCCGCCGAAGTCGCCCAGGAGAAATCCTTTTTTTCCAGCAGCGCCACCTTCAATCCCCGGGTGGCGGCTTCATAGGCAACCGACGCCCCGCTGATCCCCCCGCCGATGACGATCACATCAAATTTTTCATGATTATTTTTTTCTATAAACCGTTCCATGTCCGCCGCTCCTTTTAAAGCTTTTTGTCCCTGATGCTTGCCAGAACCGCTTTTTCCGCGTAAACGAGAACCTCTCTCATGATTTTTCGGGCCGACTCTGCCTCCTGATTTTTGACGGCCTCGTAGATTTCGCTGTGAAATATCCGGGAGCGCTCGATGTTTTTGGGGTTGTCGAAATAGAGATATCCGTAATCACGGAATATTTGATTGAAAACGTTCAACCCGATCGTGCAAAGCAGGTTTTGGGTGGAGCGGGCGATGACCTGGTGAACCTTGATATCCTTTTCCAGCATGCTCATCTTTTGATCGTCAACGACGCGCTTCAGGTCTTCCAGATCCTTTGTCGTGCGCCTCCGCGCCGCCAGATAGGCTATCTGCGGCACCAGATAGCGGCGCGCCTCCAGAATATTCATCATCACCTTTTGGCCGCCGTCCATCGTAAAAGCAGCCTTGATCAGGTCGAAGTTTCCGCTTTCCAGATAATCTTTGGCATACAATCCGTCGCCGTGGCGAATTTCCAGCAGGTCGAGATTTTCAAGCTTGCGCAGCGCCTCGCGCACGGTGGCCCGATTGACGTGAAAACTTTCCGAGAGTTCCCTTTCCGTGGGTAATTTGTCGCCCGCTTTTATTTGGCCGGACATAATCTGCTTCTGGATCACGACGACAATCTCTTCGTGAAGTCGCGAACGGGTTACCGGACTTGCGAAATTCTTCTGGACCATCGGAATCAACGCTTCTTTTCCCTCCCGTCTGATTGGCTGGGTGGTCCGACCAATAATACAATCCATTGAAAAGGTCAAGAGTTTTGTTTGACGTCCTCGTAAAAAATCAATTTCGCACTCTTTTCGTCTTACCGGCGAAAGCCGGTATCCAGTAATTACAGTTTGTTTAGGGCGTGAAATCTTTACAGAACCTTCCGGTGAACCTCTGTCCAAAGCAGTGCGTCGCTTCAGTGCCGCTGTATTTAACGGGTCTGATAACCCTGCGGGTCACGCGAGACCTGCCCTACATCGGGTTGGCACAATGATCAATGTAGTGCGTGGCTTCAGCCGCGCTGTTGAAAACCAGAATCCAGTGCCGCTGGAAGTTCCCTGATATTGTTCATGATTTTAAAGGCGCCTGGAAAATCGCAGCCCCGGGTGAATCGGCTCGGAACCACCATGCACCGGAGCCCGGCGCTTACGGCGGAGACAAGACCGCGCGGCGAATCCTCGATGGCGAGACACTCCTCCGGCCGGCAGCCGGAAAGCGCGATTGCCTTCAGATACGGCTCGGGATGCGGCTTGAAATGCAGGCAGTCTTTCATGGTCAGGGCAAATTGAAAATAAGGCAGAAGCCCCGATTGCCGGTGAATGATCCCGAAGTGCTCGTGTCCGGAACCGGTTACGATTCCCATTACGTATTTTCCCGCCAGCGCCTCCAGCACGTCCCGGACGCCTTCAATGACCAGCGGCGCGCGCGTCAGGAGATCGGCGTAAAGAGCGTCCCGCTTGTCGCGCAGTTTATAAAACGCCTCCGTCCCCGGCTTTTGTGCCAGTTGCAGCACGCTCCCGCCCCGGACAAGAGAGATTTCTTCAAACTGCTCCCATCCGAGCGAAATACCCAAATCCGCCAGCGTCTCCTGATTGGCCCTGAAAAAGATGCCTTCCGTCTCGACCAGAACGCCGTCATTATCCCAGAAAATCGCTTTGATCATCGGCCTGACCTGATGCTCCTCAACCTTGTTTCCCTGCCCGCCGCCCGCCTTTTCCGCCACGGTCTGTCCTCATCTGATGCGTTGCGGCGGAAAATCAACGATCTCATGTCAGGGAGCTGACGCAAGAGACAGTAACTGGAAAAACAATTTGTTTCAACGAGTTTTGACGGCGGCGTAAAAAGTCAAATTCGGCTCCTTTTCGTCATGCCGGCGAAATCCGGTATCCAGTGATAACAGTGGGTTATGGATTCCCGCCTTCGCGGGAATGACGGCAATGGAGCCTTTTTACGAGGGCGTCAGTTTTCGCGTATGGAATTATTGATGGCAATTTGGCCGGATATTTTCTATATTCAATCATCACCATACCGGGAGTTTCAGCGATGAAAGATCGTCAGTTCGGCAGGGTTCGTTTTATTTGCGGTGAAAACGGCGGTAAGTATCCTTTCAATCATTCGCTCTATCTGCAGGGCGATAAGGAGCGGGTGGTTATCGATCCCGCCTGTTCGCTGGAAAAGCTGACGCGCTTGAAGGACGAAGGCGTCGATTCTGTCTGGCTTTCGCACTGGCATGAAGACCACATCCGCTACATGAACCTTTTTGAAAATTATCCGGTTTGGGTCTCCGAACGCGATTTTCCGCCGCTGGCCGATCTGGAAACGTTTCTGGACTGGTACGGCATTGAAGATCAGAGGGCGCGCGGCTACTGGAGAAAAGAAATGCTGGAGACGTTTGATTACCGTCCCCGTTCAACGGCGTGTTTTTTCCGGGATGACGAGACGCTGGATCTGGGCGGGCTTTCCGTGCAGATCCTTCCCACGCCCGGCCACACGCCCGGTCACCTGTCGTTCTTTTTTCCCGAAGAGGAGCTGTTGTTTCTGGGGGATTACGATCTGACGCCGTTCGGCTCCTGGTATGGCGACGTCTTTTCCAGCATCGCAGATACGATTTCCTCCATCCACCGGTTGAAAGCGGTTCCGGCCCGCCGCTGGATGGCCTCGCATGATCAGGGCGTTTATGAATCCAATCCCGGCCCGCTCTGGGACCGGTATGAAAAGATCATCTATGAGCGGGAAGACAAGCTGCTGGCTTTTCTGGACCGGCCGAAAACGCAAGGCGAGATTTGTGCGGCCTGGCTGATTTACGGGAGGCCCCGCGAACCGAAAGAGGTGTATGAATTCAACGAAAGGGTTCTGATCGGAAAGCATCTGGACGATTTGCGGCACAGGGGCAAAGTCTTTTGCGAAGACGGCCGCTGGCGGAAAGCCGTATCCGAGATTTGACTTGATTAAACACGGGCATCATTGTAAAAAAGACCGAACGGCAAAGAAAATCAGGAGAAGAAAATGATTGCTTATCAGCTTTGTATTTTCGCGGAAGACAAGCCGGGGCAGTTGGCGAATGTCACAAGCGTTCTGGCAAAAGCCGACATCAGCATCCGGGCGACAACCATTTCGACCGCCGGCACATCCGGGGTGATCAACCTGATTGTGGATGATCCCAAGAGAGCGAAAAAGGCGCTGACCAAAGCGGGGTTGAACGTTCATCTGAAAAATGTTCTGGCCGTGCTGATTCCCGACCGGCCGGGGGGGCTGGACAAGTTGATGCAGCTTTTATACAGGGAAAATATCAACGTCAACAACGCCTGCGGCTTTGTTCTGGAATGCGCGGAAAAAGCCGTTTTTGTGGTGGACGTTGACCAGATTGAAAAAACGGAAAAACTTGTGGAAAAGAACGGATTCAAGACACTGGACACGGAGGCGCTGTCGGCGGTGGAGCCGTTTCATTACATGAAATACTGATGGAGGCAAACCATGGCACATGAGGATAAAGGCAAATATTTCAAGAAACATCCCGAGGGGACAACCGTCAGCGACAACCTGAAAGAGGCGATTCAGAAGTCCGCAAAAAACAACAACATCTCCTGCAAGGCGGCGGAAAAGATTGCCCAGACCGCCGGCTGTTCGCTGGGCGATGTCGGCGTGGCCATTGACATGCTCAATATCAATATTGCGCAATGCCAGATCGGTCTTTTCGGATTGGGCGGCACGCAAAAAGTGCCGCCTGCGCCATCCGTCGCCCCGGAGCTGGAAGCCGCCATCCGCAAAGCGCTGGTCAACGACCGGTTGTCCTGCTCTTCTGCCTGGGCGATTGCGGGCGAACTGGGCGTCAAGCGCCTGGAGGTCGGCGCCGCCTGCGAAAATCTGAAAATCAAGGTCAAACCCTGTCAGCTCGGCGCCTTTTAACGGGTTTCGGAAGCCGTTTGATTGCGGCCGGGATATTAGAAACGGCTGATTTCCTCCGTTTGTCCAATCAGGGAAAATATCCGATATGATTTTCAACTGGCAGGATACCTACAAGGAAAGACTCACCGACGCGCGCAGCGCGCTGTCCCGGATTCGTCGCGGAGCGCGCATCTTCATTGCTTCCGCCTGCGGAGAGCCGCAGCTCCTGGTCAAGACCCTTCTGGACATGGGGCGGAACTTTGCCGATGTGGAAGTAATCCACTTTCTCGATCTGGGGCTTACCGACTACACGTCGGAAATTTACACGGAGCATTTCCGGCACAACGCGCTGTTTATCGGCGCGAATGCCCGCGCGGCCATCAAAGAGGGTCACGCCGACTACACGCCCATTTTCCTTTCCGAAGTTCCCCTGCTGATGAAGCGGGGGGCCATGCCCATCGATGTCGCCCTCATTACGGTGTCTGAGCCGGACACGAACGGCTACGTCAGCCTGGGGATTTCCGTGGACATTACCAAGACGGCGGCCGGTGTGGCCCGTTACGTGGTGGCGGAGGTGAATCCGAACATGCCGCGGACGCTGGGCGACAGTTTCATCCACGTGAGCGAGATTTCGGCGTTTGTGGAAAACGACGCGCCGCTTCTGGAATTCGAGCAGAAGGCGCCGGATGACATTGCCCGGTCGATCGGGCGGCTGATCGCCGATCTGATCGACAATGAATCCACCATTCAGACGGGCGTCGGCAAAATTCCCAACTCCGTCTTCCCCTATCTGGCCAATAAAAAAGACCTCGGCGTGCACACGGAAACATTTACCGACGGTCTCATCGATTTGATTGAAAGCGGCGTCGTGACCTGCCGGAAAAAATCGCTGCATCCGGGAAAGATTGTCGCGTCCTTCTGCATGGGCACCCGTCGTCTGTATGACTATGTGCACAACAATCCGCTCTTTGAATTCCGCCCGTGCCAGTATGTCAACGATCCCTATGTCATCGCCCGGAACGACCGGATGGTGTCCATCAATTCCGCGCTGACCGTCGATCTCACCGGGCAGGTGTGTTCGGATTCCCTCGGGTTCGAGTTTTACAGCGGCATCGGCGGGCAGGTGGACTTTGTCCGCGGTTCGGCCATGTCCAATCGCGGCAAATCCATTATGGTGCTGCCCTCGACCACGAATAACAACGCCATTTCCCGCATCGTTCCGTATCCCTCCGCCGGCAGCGGCGTGGTGGTGACGCGCGGAGACATCCATTATGTCGTGACGGAATACGGCGTTGCCTACGTGCACGGGAAATCCATCCGTGACCGGGCCATGATGCTCATCAACATCGCCCATCCGAAGTTCCGCGACGAACTCCTGGAGGCCGCCAAGCGCCAGGGCTACATTTACCGGGATCAGGCGCTGCCGGTGGTGTTGTATCCGAAGGAATATGAAATCAACTGGGTGGACAAGAAGGGGACCTCGCTGTTTTTCCGTCCCGTAAAAGTCACGGACGAGCGCGCCATCCAGGAATTGATCTACGATCTGCCGGAGCAGGATGTCTATACGCGGTTCTTTCACAATTTGAAATCCTTTTCCCACAAAGTGGCCATGCCGATGGCGGCCATCGATTATGACGACAAGATGGCCATTGTGGCGGTCATCGGCAAAGAAGAGCCGGAGGGGAGGGAAAAGATCGTGGCGATCGGAAACTACGCCAACAACCCGAACACCCGCTATGCCGAAGTGGCCTTCACCACGCACCAGGACTGGCAGGGCCGGGGCATCGGCACCTTCCTCCTGCGGTATTTGATCCGCATTGCCAGGGAGAAGAACATCGAAGGCTTTACGGCGGATGTTTTGTCGCGCAACCGGGCGATGATGCAGGTATTTTCCAAGTGCGGCTGTCCGATGACCACGCACCTGGATACGGGAGTCTATGAGTTGAAGATCAACTTCGGCAATGAAGAAAAGAAAGAATAACCCTCAGACGCCGCAAAAAGGACGGATCAAAATCTATGGAAACCAGAAGAAACTTCATCAAAAAAAGCGTTGTGGTCTGCGCCGCCTTAAGCCTGCCGCTGCCGGGGACTGCCAACGGACAGACCATCCACCGGGAATTCAAAATCCGCGATCCGAAACGCGTGTTGATTTTGTGTTACAGTCAGACGGGATTTACTTCCCGCTACGGGAAGCTGATGGGCTGCGTTCTTCAGGGGAAAGGGCTTGCGGTGGACCTGGCCGATATGCGCGGCTTTGATCCGAAACTCCTGACCGGCTATGATCTGATCCTGGTCGGCTCGCCGGTTTTTTATTATGACACTCCCGCCAATGTGAGCGATTGGCTTGCCGCGATTCCGAAGATTACCGGAATCCCCGTAGCGGCGTTTGTGTCGTTCGGCGGACCGGAAGGCAATCAGCACAATTCTTTGTGTCACATCCTTCATCTCCTGGCGGAGAAGGAAGGCATTCCCGTCGGCATGGAGGCCTTTCGCAGCATTCCGTCTTATCCGGCAAGCTGGGACAGCGCCAATCAACGCTCCGGAGAGCATCTGCCGGACGACGCCACGTACCACCGGGTTCGGGAGTTCGCCGGGGAAATCCTGGCAGCCGTGAAGCAGGGCCGGGTTGCGACCTATTCCTCCGAGCTGGCGCTTCGGGAAGTCGTGCGGATGCTGCCCCTGGTGTGGCTCAACAAAAGAGCAATCACCCGACATACCGTGGACGGATCGAAGTGCATTTTATGCCGGACCTGCGAAAAAAAATGTCCGGTGGACGCCATTCACCCGGAAAAGCGTCTGGTCGATCACGACAAATGCCTGGCCTGCTTCGGCTGCCTGAACAACTGCCCGGCGGACGCCGTAGTGATGGAGTATGGCGGTAAAAAACTTTACGGATTTCCGGAATATCTGCGGCGCAGGCAACTGACGATTCTGGAGCCGCCGGAGTTTCAGCATTGCCGGACGGGATGATATGCGACCGGACAAGTGTAAAAAAAATTAAAAACAAATCGCAATACACCAGGATTGCACATTTGCGGCGTTATCCCCTTTCGAAAAACAATAAAGGTTGAGGGGCGCTTTAACTAGAAAAGCTCTTTCATAGATGGCTGCTTTCCATTAATTCCTTACAAACAAAGCCGAGGACAGGTTGCTTAGTTCCACATTGAGCGCCTGCCTTACGACCTGCACTCCTATGAGGATCGCCTGCTGGACATCGATGTTGCCGCCCGCATCCGGGGCCGAGACCACCAGGACGCCGTCGGCCGTCACCGAAGCGGTCATCTGAAGCGTCATGCCGTTATCCAGCACCAGGGTAAAGGGCACCGACTGG